>NZ_LJTB01000023.1:0-17170 GCF_001306895.1 Pseudoalteromonas sp. UCD-33C
TAAAATAAGAGCGGAATAGATAATCCTTGCCCAGTTGCGCCCACAGTTGATTTTGTAAGCTAGCCAAATAACTAATAAAGTTGTTACGCCGAATGAGGTGTATTTTGCTATTACATTCGGCATTAACTCTTTAGTATTGAAAGAAATAATGAGAATAGAAGCCAAACTGACCAGCCAACCAAGAAAAATAAATATAGTTGTGAGCTTTATACTTTTAGGTTTATCCATAACCATCCTATACACATAACATGTTTATAGCGAGCTAATCGCGCGTTTTTCTACCACAGCGTAGCTCGTTTTTCTTATTAGATTATTTCTAACAAACTTGTTAACTAATTACCAGTGTTATTAAAATTTAGGAGTTCTCGCTTTTACCTCAGGATAAAAACGAGCGATTGGGTCGTTTTCTTGACTATACGAGCGACTGAGCTAAAACTGTATATATATACAGCTTCATTTCAAAGGAATGAAAATGAAAACTCGTTCTCCTTATTTAAACTACATTGCAGACTATATGCTCACTCGTCAGTATTCATTAAGAACAATTAATGCTTATTTAGGTTGGATCGCAAAATTTATTCACTTTCACAACAAACGTCACCCAAGCTCAATGGGAGATGCAGAAGTCAAAGCGTTTTTAGACCATATTGTATTAAAACGTAATATGTCACCTAGAACACAAAGTGCAGCTTTAAATGCGCTCGCTTTTTTATATAAACATATTGTCAAAAATGAGCTTTCTTTAAACTTGAATTTTGCACGAAGTAATCGACAACCCAAGCTGCCTGTAGTGATGACGCCTGATGAAGTAAAGCAATTGATGAGTCATCTTTCCAAGCGATATTACTTAATCACGGGGTTAATGTATGGAAGTGGTTTGCGTGTGATGGAAGCGGTGCAATTGCGAGTAAAGGACATTGATTTTGATTACAAATGCATTCAAATTTGGAACGGAAAAGGCAACAAGCATCGTATAGTTACTCTTGCAACGGAGTTGATCCCATTACTTAGAAATCAAATTTTGCAAGTTGAAGAATATTTAAGATTAGATTTACAAAACGAGCGATACGCAGGTGTGTGGATGCCTAACGCTTTAACTCGTAAATATCCCTCAGCTAATAAATCACTAGCGTGGCAATACTTATTTCCTTCCTACAAATTAAGTGATGACCCAGAAACTGGCGAGATACGTCGCCACCATTTCCACCCTACATGTGTTAGAAAAGCGATTAAAAAAGCATTAAAGCAAACCAATATTACAAAGGTTATTACGCCTCATACCTTGCGCCATTCATTTGCAACGCACCTATTGCAAAGTGGCGCCGATATTCGCACCGTTCAAGCACAATTGGGCCATTCTGATGTCAAAACCACACAGATTTACACCCATGTTTTACAACAAGGAGCAAACGGTGTTGTAAGCCCATTAAGCAAAATTTTCTAGCTATTACTAAAGATGCGTTAACTTATCATTCAATGTGTAGGGCTTGGACTGTTTCTTGATTGCTCAAAGCAGCAATTAGAGCATTTAACCTAACTTATTTTGGGGCAGAAACGAGTTAATGCTTAAGGCTGACTTTGGTACCGAGCCGCCTTTGACTCCAACTCATTTGATCCAATAATGTGTTGCTAATAAGAACTCAATACACAACAAAAAAGCGCCTAAGGCGCTTTTTCAAATCAACTAAGTTAATTTAGTGTGGGCTGTACATCTAAGCCATAGCCAAACATTACAGCTAATACTAATACAACCGATGCTGCGACCATTAGTTTGATCAGTAGTGGTAAACAGAATCTAAACCAATGGCCGTAAGGCACACCTGCCATCCCTAAAATACCCATAAGTACGGCGTTGGTTGGAATGATCATATTTGAAAAGCCATCACCAAATTGATAAGCAAGCACGGCAACTTGTCTTGGTACACCTACTAAATCACCTAGTGGGGCCATTAGTGGCATGGTGACATAAGCTTGCCCTGAACCAGAAGGAATAAAGGTATTGAGTAGGGTTTGAATAACCAACATGCCAATTGCTGATATTTCAGCTGATACATAAGAAAGCGGTAACGACATGCCATGCACAAGGCTATGTAAGATTTGGCCGTCTTCTAAAATAAGGGCGATACCCCGTGCAACACCAATTAACACTGCGGTGGTAACAAGATCAGATACGCCTTCTATAAATTTGTTTGCTGCTTCATCAGCAGATAGTTTGCCTAAAATGGCGACAACTACACCCCACGCAATAAAAACACCGCCTAGCTCGTATAAGTACCAGCCCTTCGTTGCGATGCCCCATACTGCAATTGCAAGGGTAATAATAAAGCTGCCTAAAATTAGTTTATGGCGCAGGGCAAGTGCTGGGTAACTAGTTGCTGTTTGATTTTCAAGTGGGCAAGGCACGCCAATCATCATTGATTTAGACGGATCGTTAGCTACTTTTTTGGTGTATTGCCAAACATGATGAAAACCAATGAGCACAAATGGAATGAATATAGCTAAACGTAACCATAGGCCAGAGTAAACTGGGATACCTGCAATTTGCTGTGCGATTAATACCGTAAATGGGTTAAATGCCGATACCCCATAACCAATACCATAACCCGCGACTATCATACCTACGGCGGTCATTGCGTCTAATCGCATTGCCTTACAAAGCGCAACGAGAATAATAACAAAAGGAATATATTCGCCGGCGGTACCAATACTGCTTGATGCTAAGGCAAAGCAAAACACCACCATAAAGATCAATCGTTGCGGTTTTTTACCGTGTCGCTCTAAAAGCCTACCAATGAGAGCATCAACAGTGCCTGTGGCACGAGCAACAGCTAATACACCGCCAACAATTAAAACAAAGAAAATAACATCTTGAGCAGCAGCAAAAGCGCGAGGTATGGCTTGTAATAAATCCCATGGGGTTAAGTAATGGCGCTCAGCAACTGTTTGATAGGTGCCCGCAACAACCATTTCACGGCCTGATTCACTTAATGTAGTAGTGAAAAAACCTTGTGGTACTAACCAAGTAGCAATAAGCGCAACAACCATCATGCCCAGCAGCAGTATCAGGGTATGTGGAACTTTAAAACGTAAACCCATTTATTCTCCGTAATTATGTTAGGTTAAATTCTTGAAATCATAACATGATAAAAGCGGATAGGTTGTCTCTAAAATGTCCACACTGTTAATGATTGTAATAATTCAGATACAAAAAAGGCCAGAAAACTGGCCTTATAAAGTGTATTTGAATTTTATTTAGCTAAACCAAATGGGTCATCAATGCTATGAGCAGGCTCGGTAAACCAGCGCGGACCTTCGTCTGTCATATAAAAATGATCTTCTAAGCGAATACCAAACTCATCCGGTATTACTAGCATGGGTTCGTTACTAAAACACATACCTGTTGAAAGTGGAGTAGGGTTACCTCCAACAAGGTATGGCCATTCATGAATATCTAAACCAATGCCATGGCCGGTTCTGTGTGGGCAGCCTGGTGTTTGATACTCTGGCCCCATACCATTTTCGGCGAGATACTGTCTTGCAGCATCATCTACTTTGCCACATGGCTCACCAATTTTTGCGGCAGCAAAAGCAGCAAGCTGGGCATTTTTCTCGTGTTGCCAAAACATACGTTGACGTTCGGTTGCTTCACCAAATACATAGGTACGGGTAATGTCAGAGAGGTAATCATGTACTTTACAGCCAGTATCAATCAGTACCACATCACCTTTTTTAAGGGTTTGCGGATCTTTAACACCATGCGGGAAAGACGACGCAACACCAAATAACACAATACAAAAATAGTTACCCGGCGCGCCGACTTTTTGGTGCGCTTTTTTAATAAAGGCTTCAACCTCAGTGGTGGTGATACCTTCATAAAGCATACTTGCCGTTGCTTTGTGTACTTCTAAAGTCATGTCCATAGCACGTTGCATTAAGGCAAGTTCACTGGCTGATTTATGCATGCGGCAGTGAGCTGTTACGCACTGTGCGTTAACAATGTTGTAATTGCCGTTCGCTTTATTAATACCGTCGTAGATAAAAAACTGTGCGCTTTCATCAATACCAAGGGTGCCATTTTTGCTAATGCCCATTTCTGTAAGAACATCTACACACAGTTGATAAGGATTTTCGTGCTCTTGCCAGCCACGAATTGGGCCATCAATCACCAAAAAATCGTTTAAGCTGCCGATTTCAAAAAACGGTGCTATGTATTGCACATCACCTTTTGCAGGTAAAATAGCGCCAACTAAACGCTCGCTTGCGTACCAACGCATACCCGTAAAGTAGGCTAGGTTAGTGCCTGCATTTAAATAAATTGCATCAATATTGTTTGCTTGCATATACGCTTGTGCTTTTGCGATACGAGCATGAAATTCGTCATTTTGAATAGGGGTTAAATCTGTTGTCATATCTGACAAAGAGTCAAGCGCCTGCTCTGGCGTTTGTGTGCCAATACCATATGTTGTCATTGTGTACTCCTTGGTTTTTTGTGCATTGTGGCTTGAGTAAACACCCGATGCAAACTCACTGCGACTAATCGCATAATATTCGTATTTATGGTTATAACTGTTAGCATGCGCAAAAAATAAGGAGCGACAATGCAAGTTAATTACTTAAAAAGACAAGCTGAATTTAAAGCCTTGCTAGAACAACAGGGTTACAGCGCTATGTTAGTACTTGGTCATGAAAATATTCGTTACTTAAGTGGTTTTAGCGGTAATGCTGCTTATGCATTAATTACTCAAAATGCGTGTGTGTTGATCACCGATTACCGATACCACCAACGTGCAATTGCTGAAACAACAGGATTTGAAGTTGTTTGTCGAGACAGAGACAACGAAACTCTCGGCCATTGTATAAATAGGCACCTTAGCTCGAACAGCCATGTCGCATTTGATGCAAGCTATGTCACGGTAGCAATTTGGCAAGGTGTGGCAGATGAGCTAAGTGGCCACACTCTAACAGCGGTAAACGGCTTAATTGAAAAACTAAGACGCGTTAAAGATAGCTGGGAAGTGGCGCAAATTAAAGCTGCTGCAGCCATCGCTGATGAAGCATTAGCACAAACTCTACCTTATTTTAAACCGGGTGTAACTGAGCGTGACCTTGCCTTAGAGCTTGAATTTAGAATGCAAAAACTCGGTTCAGAAGGTATGTCGTTTGCCACTATCATGCTATTTGCAGAACGCTCAGCCTTGCCGCATGGTAACCCGTCAGATCAGGTTTTAAAGCAAGGAGACTTTGTAACCCTTGATTTTGGCGCGGTTGTAAATGGCTATCGCTCTGATATGACTCGTAGTTACATTATTGGCGAAGCATCAGAAAAACAAACCCGTATTTATAATACTGTTCTTGATGCGCAAAATGCGGCACTTGAAATGGTCAAACCGGGCATTAATTGTTTAGATTTAAATGCCATGTCAAACGAGGTGATTGCTGATGCAGGTTTTGGCGAATACGCGGGTAAAGGCCTTGGCCATGGTTTAGGGCTATTTTTGCATGAAGTACCATTTATCAACACACTGACAGACTACAGCCTTGAAGTTGGTAATGTGATCACCATTGAGCCCGGCATTTATATACCAGGCTATGGTGGTGTGCGCCTAGAAGATGACATAGTTGTCACAGAATCTGGTTTTGAGGTGTTAACCCATGCGCCTAAGCCATTTATAATCTAGTGCTTAAATCAAAAGTTACTTTTTAGCATATGCTAAGCGGGCTAAACGTTCAGTTACATGGTAACTATCTAGCCCGCTCACCGCGACTGTACCAATGGCTTCAATATCGACAAAGCCATCTTCTTGCAAACACGCCTCATCTAAATAGATATCGGTTATTTCACCTATGATCAGCTCAGTGCCATTGATGGCAAGGTGGTGGTGTTCTCTCAGCTCAAGCGCATATTTAAGCTTACTTTCTTTAACAAAAGGCGCTGTAAAGTAATTTAGGTATTCAGTGTTGAGCCCTGTTGCATCAAATTCAGACTCGTCTTTGTCGTAGCGTGCCGATGTTTGATGTGCTTTGTTGTAAATGTCTTTGTTTACATGATTAATCGTGTACTGCTTAGTGGCTAATAAGTTTTCTAGGGTATGGCGAGGCACTGAATGGGGCCTAATTATCATACCCACTAAAGGGGGATGTGCCCCAAGGTGAAATACTGAACTTACAATCGCTAAATTAGTTTGGCCATTATTATCTTGTGTGCCGACTAAGTTGGCACTTTTAAACCCCGACAAACTATTAATTAAATGAGCGCGGTAGCGGTTTTCTAAATCAGCAATGGCTTGTTTTGTTAAATGCATAAATTTCCTGTTACCAGTCTATGGGTTTTCCTTGCCAGTCAAAGTAGGCAGGGTTGTGTGATTGTTGTAAATAGTCAGCATCACTTATCAATGAATACAATTGCTCGGCTACAAACTCAGGGGTAAATAGCTTTCCTTCGGGCACATTTGCCTGAAAGGGTTTTGATAATGGCGTATCAGTAGTACCTGGGTGAAATAACACGCAGTGGCATTTTTTATAGCGTCTGCTAAGTTCAATAGCTGCAGATTTAAATAACATATTTAATGCCGCCTTCGATGCCCGATAGCTATACCAACCGCCTAACTTGTTGTCACTGATGCTACCAACACGTGCACTAAGGGCACACACCACAGTTGCTACTTGAGGCTTCAAAAGCGTTGAGAATAAAGACACAAAGCGAATTGGTAGTAGAGCATTTGTCATCATGCTATTTATAAAGTGCTGCTCAGATATTTGTTCAAGTTTACGTTCAGGGGCATTATCTGGATCATGCAATAGGCCGTTAAATATCATCAACTGTGCCAAATCATAGTGGCCACTGGCTAGTTCTTTAGCAATGCCACTCAAGCTTTGCTCTGAGTAGTCAGTAGTAAAATGCTGGTGGCTTATCTCATTGCTTGATGACTTATTAAAACTTGCCTTAAATTCACCTCGACTGATGGTTACGATATGACCCCTGTTTATTTGTTTATTTAGAGTGGTGAAATAGGCATTTGCAATTTCACTGCTTGCACCGCACAAAATATAGAGTTGCATTTTTGACCTGTTCTAAAAATATTTGAAAATTTTTTCGCTCAAACTATCACCAACTAATAAAATGATAGTAGCTCTGTTTGTCTTGATCTAACCCTATAAACACATAAAAAAGGCTGGTAAAAATTTGACCATGCAAACTTTAAGGATGCCTTAAATTACGGGGATTTTACCTTTTAAATTGGTAAGTCCATTTTACCAATTGAGCTAGCTTTAACGCTTTGTAGCTGACTAAGCTGCGTATTTATTACACTTTTATGTTTATAGATTGGTTATTCTTTTTTACGAGTATGTTAGAAAATTCGATCTATTAAATTAACGCTGACAATGATATTAATAAAAGGGATCAGTATTTAGCTGCGTTCGTGCTTGGCTAAATACTGTGCAGTAAGTACTTTCAACTTAGTTAAAGAAAGGAGTATGAGAATGAGTGAACAATACGCTGCACTTCGCGGTAATGTTAGTATGCTTGGACAAATGCTGGGTCAAACCATTAAAGATGCACAAGGACAAGCCATTTTAGATAAGGTAGAAGAGATTCGCGCTTTATCTAAATCGTCACGTAGTGGTAACGAAGCCGACAGACAAGCGCTTATCGAAGTACTACACGCTCTCACAGATGAAGAACTATTACCGGTTGCACGCTCATTTAATCATTTTTTGAATCTTGCTAATGTTGCTGAACAATTTCATACCGTATCACGCTTTAATGATGTTGGTTTTTGCCAACTAAACCCTCTCACTCAAACATTAAAAGCGTTAGCAACAGCATCAAAGCAAGGTCAAGTTGATCCTAATCACTTGGCGCAAACACTCTCAAAACTCCACATCAATTTAGTTCTGACGGCTCACCCAACTGAGGTGACACGCCGTACAATGATCAATAAACACGTAGAATTAAGTGATTGCCTTGCCTCTTTAGAGCGTAAAGACAACTTACCTAGTGAACGTGCAGATTTATTAAACCGCATTGCCCAGCTTATTAGCCAAGCGTGGCATACTGACGATATCCGTCGCTCACGCCCAACGCCAATTGATGAAGCTAAATGGGGTTTTGCGGTTATTGAAAATAGCTTATGGCACGCTGTTCCGCGTTTTTTACGTGAGTTTGGCGAAGACGTAAAAGCAGAGCTTGATTTAGAGCTACCTATTGATTTCAGTCCAATTGAATTTACTTCTTGGATGGGCGGCGACCGCGATGGTAACCCGTTTGTAACTGCTGAAGTCACACAGCAAGTACTTGATCATGGCCGCTGGATGGCGCTTGATTTGTATTCTCGTGATATCGAAACGCTAAGCAATGAGTTATCTATGTCGGATGCAAGCGATGAGCTTATTGAGCTTGCAGGTCAAGACTTTGAACCTTACCGTGCGGTACTTAAAAAGTTAAAGAATCAGATTGCTGAAACTGTGACGCATTTGGGCGCTAAAATTAAGAAAAAGCGCACTGATTCTGAAGATTTAATTACTGATATCGCGCAAATTAAACACCCAATCGAAGTGTGTTATCGCTCGCTTATTAAAACCAACATGAAAGTAGTTGCCGATGGCTTGCTGCTTGATGTTCTGCGCCGTATTAATAGCTTTGGTCTGCGCCTTGCAAAACTTGATGTACGTCAGGATTCATCGCGTCATGGTGATGTTTTCTCTGAGTTAACACGTTATTTAGGTTTAGGTGATTACCATCAATGGCAAGAAGAAGACAAACAAGCGTTTTTACTTGCTGAGCTAAATTCTCGTCGTCCGTTAATTCCAAAACATTGGCAACCAAGCCCAGAAGTACAAGAGGTGCTAGATACATTCGATGTAATTGCAGCGCAAGATGCACAAACATTTGGTTTGTATATTATTTCGATGGCACGTACTGCATCTGATGTGCTGGCAGTACAGTTACTGCTTAAAGAAAGTGGTTGTAAGTTTAACTTACCAGTTGCGCCATTATTTGAAACGTTAGACGACTTAAATAATGGTAAAGAGGTTATCGAATGTTTACTTGATAACACTTGGTACCGTGGTCACATTCAAAATCAACAAAATGTCATGATCGGCTACTCAGACTCAGCAAAAGATGCAGGCATGATGGCTGCTGGTTGGGCACAATATGAAGCTATGGATAAGCTGGTACAATTAGCCGAAAATCGCGGTATTGAGCTTATTTTATTCCACGGCCGTGGTGGTACGGTTGGTCGCGGTGGCGCGCCAGCTGCCCAAGCACTGCGCTCACAGCCTCCAGGTTCATTAAAAGGTGGCCTACGTGTAACAGAACAAGGTGAAATGATCCGCTTTAAGTTTGGTTTACCTGCTGTTGCTCTGCAAAGCTTAAATATTTATGCCGGTGCAGTTCTAGAAAGTAACTTGTTGCCGCCACCAGAGCCGAAGAGCGAATGGCGTGATGTTATGGAGCTTATTAGTGCAGATTCGTGTGAGCATTACCGTCAAGTTGTGCGCCATGATGAAAACTTTGTTCCTTACTTTAGAATGGCAACACCAGAACAAGAGCTTTCTAAACTGCCACTTGGTTCTCGCCCTGCGAAGCGTAACCCGAACGGTGGGGTAGAAAGCCTTCGTGCTATTCCATGGATCTTTGCATGGAGCCAAAACCGTTTAATGCTGCCAGCTTGGTTAGGTGCATTAACAGGCCTTAAAGCTGCGTTAGATAAGTATGGCATCGAGACACTTCATGAAATGAGCTTAAAATGGCCATTCTTCCGTGCTCGTTTAGAGATGCTAGAGATGGTATTTAGTAAAGCTGATACATGGTTAAGTGCGCATTACGATGATGCACTAGTAACTGAACAATATAAGCCATTAGGCGTGAAGTTACGTCAAGAATTGAGCGAGGCGATTGAGCTTGTTCAGTCGCTTAGCCCACAAAAGAGCCTGCTTGCAGACCAACCTTGGATCAAAGAGTCAATCGCGCTACGTAACCCGTACACAGATCCACTTAACTTATTACAAGTTGAGTTACTGCGTCGTTCACGCGAAGCAGATGAAAGCTCTGCAGGCGATATTGATAATGCCTTGATGATCACTATGACAGGTATCGCTGCAGGTATGCGTAATACCGGTTAATAGCTAGTGTCATCGATTAACCTTGCATCAATTGGCAAGCTAATCACAAAACGAGCGCCGTGTTTACATGACTCGGCGCTTATTTTCCCTCTAAGATTATATTTTACCGCATTAAATACTACGTTTAAGCCAAGCCCTAGATGGTTTCCACCTAGATTTGTTGTATAAAAAGGCGTAAATATTTCATGTAGGATCTCATCATTGATACCGACACCGTTATCTTGGTAGGTAATTTCAACCACATGTGTATAGGCTTTAACTGTTACCTCGACAACACCTTTGTCAGTATTAACAAAGCCATGCTCGCAGGAATTAATAATCAAGGTTTTTAATACATCACTTAAAATAGTTGGATACGACGTAATAACACCTTCATCGCCATGAATTTTAAACTCAATTTGTTTACCAAGGTGTTTACTCAAAGGGTATAAACGATGACTAATAAAGCTTGGCAGCTGTATTTTGCTCATTGGTTTATCAAGGTGAATAGACACATTGAGCGCTTTGAATTCTTCGACGATGCCGGCAAGTCGATTAATGCTACTGATCACTAGCTCTTTAGCGCTATTGGTATCGGTAATAAACTTATGAAAATGTTTGCTAGAGAGCTCTCGGGCTTTAAATTTTTCTTCTAAACCTTCCATGTAATCATCTATTAATGAACTGGCTGTCACTATGGTGCCAATAGGGGTATTAAGTTGATGCGCCATACCAGATACTAGTGCTGTTAAAGAGGCTATTTTTTCGATTTCAATCAGATGATCTTGTGTATCTTTTAACTGCTCTAATGCTTTAGTTAATTTTTGTTTTTGTTTGTCTATGCTGTTAATGGCGATAAGTGAGCCAAATAAAATAACAACTAAACAGATGCTTACTACAATCGTGAGATCTTTAAATGCATTGGCTTTAGTGGCTTTTATTTGTTCTGCACGAGTCAGGTTAGAAATTCTTACTTCTTTTGCGGCAACATCGGCTTCTGCAAGTGCTTTTGCTAAATTCACTTTGGCTTGTCTGGTTAAAATAGCGGCGTTAATGTACGAATATTGTTTATAAGCGCTAAGTGCATTTACATAATTTTTTTGTTGCTCGTAAAGCTCTGCAGTTAATTTGGCAATCGATAACAGGGCTTCAAAATTAGTATGGCTAACAGTGTGAGTATCAACGGATGCAAGCGTTGTGAGTGCTTTATCAGTATGTCCCTGTGCTTCATACGTTTCTGCTAAACATAAAATAATATTAAGTTGCTCATTCTCAAGCTGTTTATTTTCAATAAGCGTCGAAGCTTCGTTGAGTACCTTTTCTGAGTCTTCTAAAAAACCCTGAAAACGTAATACTTTGGCTTTTAGAACCAGGCTTGAAGCAAGATGAGTGGTGTAGTTGTGTTGGCTTTGCAACCCGATAGCTTCATTGATAATCTTGAGTGCTTCTGGATACTGTTTTAACCCAATTAAAGCTAGCGCTAAATTATTACTTGCAAATGATTCGTTGAGAGTTTGATTTTTACTGTGGGCATAATCTCGATAATATGTGAACGAGTCGGCAGCTTCTTTATAACGGTTTAAACGTAGCTTTACCAAAGCGATATTATTTTCGGTTTGATAAACTAAACGCTCATCTCGAGATTGTGCAAATGGCATGGCATCACGATAGTACGCTAAGGCTTCTTCATATAGACCTAAGCGTGCATAAATCCCACCAGAAATATTGAAATAGCCATACATGAGGTCTTTTTCATCAGATTGAGAAACCATATTCATGTACTTAACAATGGTTTCCATGGCTTGTTCAAGCCTGTCAGTCTCAAGCAAAAACCAAGCTTTATAATTAGTGACTATAATCTTTTGTTCTAGTGTCAGTTCGGTAGTTTCAATCAGCGCATTGACAAACTCAAGCCCTTCTTGAGGTGAACTGGCGTAGCTTTGCCTTATTGAGGTTCTAAGCTTTTCAAACTCTTTAATCGGCATCGCTTTAGGTGTTGTTGAAATTAATAAAATCAACAAGGTAAAGCCAAATAATATAACCAATCGCGCTTTCATGACACACCAATCCATTTAAAAATGAGCATAAAAAACGCTCACCCATTTTGCTGTCTAAATAACGCTAAATATTATAAATTTTAATTAAATATAGGTTTATCTGAAAAAGCTGATTCTATGAAAGGAAAACTCATACTTGTGTCTAAAGTAAATAAGATATGAATTTGCATAACAACTCTTTAAAGTAGATCTAATCCTAAAATCTGAATTTTATGACTGGTCATACCTATTTTATTGCTAGGTATTGACTAGAGAGGCGATATTAATAAAATAGCCCAGCTTTTTGATTCAGCTACCGTTAAGCCAAATTAACCCCCACGCTTTTTTTAGAGTAACTTATGCCAAACGTGTCTACTTGCATCACTTATGATGCATCGACGTCACTCGTGATGATGACGTTAAGAGGGACTGCTAGTGCACAGGATGTGATAAATTTTTACCAAATCGCCCAGCAATACTCAGTATTATATGGGTCAGATAAAATACTCGTTGATGTGTCTGAGTTGACGCACAATTTCGCACCTGCTGATTTATTCACCATTATGCCGGCAGTAGCAAACTCTTTGAAAGAAGCTGTTGTAGCAATTGTCGTAAGTTTTGATGGTTTTATGCATGACTTATTTATGCAAAAAGCAAAGCGCTATAACTTACAAGCTGAAAACTTTGAATGTTTTAACAAAGCAAAAAATTGGCTGGTTCGTCAATAATTGGTCGAGCTAGTCATCGCTATTTTGTTGTGTATATTTGGGCTTACAAATACCGCTAATTTTTAGCTTTTATTGTGCGATTTACCTTGATGTTTACCGCCAAAACCTAGCAATTCATTACGTAACCTTTTAAACTGTTTAGCCAATTAATAATTATAATTTGTTATGACAGCAACTAGGATAGATGCAAGCAAACTAGCTCAAAATTCAGAGCCGTTTAGCTTCAATGATCAACAAAAAAATTCTCTTTTTGCCCAGCTTAAACAGCAACGTGGCATCTTATCTCAATCTGATATTTCTTCTCTTTGTCAGCAGTTTCAAGTTAGCCAACTTGAGTTACTAAAAGCCTGTGTACCCGTCGCAAGTTTATTTTCTGTCGCGCCTATTTCTAAATTCTATGTGGGCGCCATTGCAGTTGGGTTAAACAAGCAAGGCGAAACAAATTTCTATTTTGGCGCAAATGTTGAGTTTTCTCATCAAGCATTGAGTTTGGTCGTTCATGCTGAGCAATCAGCCATTAATAATGCATGGCTTAATGGCGCGCAAGCAGTGTTAAAAATTGCTATTAGCGATGCACCTTGCGGTTACTGCCGTCAATTTATGAATGAATTGAGCACCGCAGACTCACTTGAGATTTTATTGCCAGAACGTGACTTTAATTTACATGAGTTATTACCTTATTCATTTGGCCCGAAAGACCTAGGCAATGAAGCGTGCTTATTTTCTAATAAGCAAAGCGATAAACAGTTTACTGAGCTTTCGATTGATGATGCTAAACTTATTCAATTGGCACTCAATGCATACGTGCCTTACACAGGTAACTTTAGTGCGGTTAAATTAACGACTTTTGATGAAGGTGACTTTTACGGAAGTTATGCTGAAAATGCTGCCTATAGTCCAAGCCTTTCGCCATTACAAAGTGCATTGAGTCAGTTTTATCTTGCGGGCTTAACCTTTGATGATAAAACAGTTAAGTCAATCACCTTGTTAGAAACACAAGGGGCAGAAAATCAATATGAGGTGGCTAAAAGTGTGCTGGCAAGCTTTGCAAACCCACCAGCATTTGAGCACTGTGTTGCTAAACTAGTTGAAGGTTAGTCTAGCAATAGTTTTGCAGCTTCAATGACGACGGCGACTGATTTTTTCTCAATCTCGCCGTGGTCAACATTCGGAATTTCTTGTTTAGTCCGATTTACTAATACCCCTGCAACACAGGCTGCGCGTAAGCCAAGGGCAGCACACATAGTAAATAGTGTTGCTGATTCCATTTCATAATTCATCACACCTAGTTTTTGCCACTCTTCACAGCTGCCTTGGAATGAGCGAGGAACATAGCCAGAATAAGTATCGTAACGTTCTTGACCCGGGTAGAACGTATCACTCGATGCAGTTATACCAATGTGGAAATTAATTCCTAGCTTATCACATGCATTTACCATCGCTTGTGTTGCAAAGAAGTCAGACACAGCAGGGTAGCTTAGTGGTGCGAAATGCTGGCTAGCACCATCTAAACGTACTGAGGCTTGGCTAATTAAAATATCGCCTTCGTTAATGTGTGGCTGAATTGCACCGGTTGTGCCGATGCGCAAAAAGGTATCAATACCTAGCTGAGCAAGCTCTTCAACAGCAATTGATGTTGATGGGCCGCCAATACCGGTTGAACAAACTACAACGCTGTGGCCGTTTAGCTCACCTCGGTATACATGAAATTCACGGGTCTTCGCTAAGCATTCTGGGTTATTGAGAAGAGTTGAAATGCGTGCTGAGCGGTCAGGGTCGCCTGGGACAATCGCAAGGGTTGCGCCGTTTAAGTCCTGACGAGTAAGCCCTAAGTGAAATACCTTTTCCATTATTAAACCTTATTTTTGTCTAAAGCGTAATACTTTAATCATATGTGTTTAAAGTACAGGACAGATGTCCTATTAGATCACCAATGTTGCAAGAATTGCACAGATAACCTAAACCTAAAGAAGTAACGATAAAAGAGGATATATTATGCCTGCTTCATCTTCTATGAGTAAACACCATGAGTTTGCACGCTGTTTAGAAAGCTCGAAAATTTCAATTGGTGCGCCTTTTCATTGGTTAGCACTTGCATTTAAAGATATCGCTAATGCGCCCATACTGAGTCTAGTCTACGGATTAGTATTTACCTTGATACCTGCCACTATCATGTATTTTGTTTATCAGTTTGATACACACTTAGTTATATTACCTGCTGTAGTGGGCTTTGCATTAATTGGCCCTGCCTTTGCTGCCGGACTTTACGATGTTGCTTGGGAGCTTGAAAAAGGCCACAAACCCACCTTGATGCACAGCCTTAAATCGATGTTTAGAAACCCAGCAGGTGAATGGGGCTTTGCAGTGTTATTAATGGTAATTATGATCGTTTGGATGCGCTTAGCTGCGCTTATTCATGCATTGTACCCGAACGTTGTTAACCCGAGTTTCGAGCAGTTATCTGCGTTTTTAACGCTCGGTAGTATTGTCGGTGGTATCTTACTGGTCACTGTATTTGCTATCTCAGCGTTTACTCCACAAATTATGATGGAACGCCGTGTTGATATTATGACTGCGGTAATATCTTCGATGAACGCGGTTAAAACAAATTTTGGTGCCATGGTTGTCTGGGCTGGTTTGATACTATGTTTGGTATTTGTCGGCTTTATTACAGGCACTGCTGGGTTTATCGTTATTATGCCTCTATTGAGCTACGCCAGCTGGCATGCATACATTGCCGTTATCAAAACTAAGAAGCCAAGAGGCTACGAATAATGAGTATTCACTTCGTTTGAATATAAATCTATAGCGGCAATCACCTAGATTGCCGCAAAATTTGACTTTCTTTTCGCGCATGTTATACCTGCCAAAATACAGCGCTCTTATTTGACTAGAGCAGTTTAAATTCATCTGCATTAAAATTATAACCATTTAATATCAGTAAGTTATAGGTTTGGTTGAGCAAGTGATTGCTGAGTCTCAAAAATCCAGACTATACACAAACCTGATTGCGTAAGTTTTTTAATTACGCATGAATATGCAGATAAAGATCAGCGGAGTAGAGATGAGTAACACACAAAAAGCCTTCCACGAAAAACTAAGTCAGTGTCTTTGTCCTCCTGGCGATGGCGTATTTACAGTTAATACAGCAAAAGAACGTAAAGATGCGCTGCGCACTAAATTATACGGCCAAACAGATAATGTTGATGTGCTTTGGAAAGAGTCACTTGAAACACTGGCAGAGTCTGAGCACAAAGCGGTAATTTTAGGTATTAGCTCTGATTGTGGCGGTGGTATTTTACGTGGTGCTAACTGGGGTCCACTATTTTTACGCTCTACCTTGATTGATCAACAACCACAAGCGCGCGCTTTTGATTTAGGTGATGTTCGTGTGATCCCGCATTTATTGCATGATAAATACCTTAACGATGCAACCATTACAAACTGTCAAAAAGCGTTATATGCTGATGAAGACAGCGAATATCATGTATCGCCTTTGTCTATCACTGAAGATGTCTGTGATGGCTTTTATGCAAATTACCCAGATAAGGGTATTTTTGGTATCGGTGGCGACCATTCAATTAGCTACCCGCTGACTAAAGCTTACTTAAAAGCAAAACGTGACGCAGGAAAACGCACTGCAATCATTCACTTTGATGCTCATACAGACTTATTAGTTGAACGTTTAGGTATCGATTTATGTTTTGGTTCGTGGTGTACACATATTCTTGAGTACTTACCCGCTCCACGTAACTTAATTCAATTTGGTATTCGCTCTAGTGGTAAGCCTAAGCAACACTGGGAAGACACGTTTGGCGTTAAACAACATTGGGCACACGAAATCATCGAACGTGGCGCTAAAGCTGTTGCTGAAGAAGTTATTGCGCAGCTAAAAGCAGATAATGTTGATGAGCTTTATGTGAGCTTTGATATTGATGCACTTGATGAAAGCTTTGCTTCAGCGACAGGAACACCAGAAGCCGGTGGTTTAACACCTCAGCATGCATTAGACATTCTAGTTGCATTGGCTGACGAGTTCCCAATTACTGGTGCTGACATGATGGAAATTGCACCATTCACAGATAGCTCATTAATCGGTCAGACAAGTTCTGAAACAACCCTAAGAGAAGGCGCTAAAATCTCAGCATTTTTAATAAATGCAATGAATAAGTAATTGACTCTAGAGCGGAAACACCCTGTTTCCGCTCATTCCTTTTTACTAAAAAATATTTCAATATCTGCAACTCCGAGCTATATTATTATAAAAAATAATTATAATTTATTTGGTATCGCTCATTA
>NZ_LJTB01000024.1:0-2466 GCF_001306895.1 Pseudoalteromonas sp. UCD-33C
CGTAAAAATATAATTGCTTCTTAAGGCAAATTTAGGTGTAATGGAAGCATAATAAACGCTGAGTAAAGCAGGGATAGCTTAGATGCGATAGGCTCGCCAGTAACGTTGGCTTGATATCGCTTAGGCCAGAAAAAGCAAATTCCCATAGCATAAACAACACCAACTCTGACACACCGAGCAGGTAGCGGCTCAGTCCAACAAGCGATTATGCAACACAAACTGCGTGTCGCATAAATACTAAAATGTTATATTTCAATCAAGGTGAGTCGGTGAAGTCGAAGATTTGGACTCTAGTAATTTCATTGTTTTTTGTTAGCGCCACGATGGCTAAGAGTGAGATGAACCCAAGAGTTTCAGCTATAAAAAGCAACTTGATCTATGAGGGAACCTTTGTAGAGGGCGAAGTGATTGGACTCATCGTAAAGAGTGATAATGATGCTTTTACGCTTATGCTTGATAGCGATAATCAAATTTGGTTTGACGATTCATTTTTAATGTCCAATAAAGAAAAAAAGCATGTGACTCCTCATTTAGTAAAGATATTCGAAGAAGCAACTGATCCGCAGAAAAAAGCTGCAATAGCAACAATGTTAAAGGCAATGCTATGAAATATAACAAGTTGCTAAAGTTCGTTCGTACACTCACTGGGACAATTAACAGTTGGCTTGGCGCTTCGCGTAAGTATATCCAACTGTTAATTGCCCCTTAGCAAAGCGTTATATTGCAATTGAAATTTTGTGAAAGGAATCTAGCTAAGTGATCTATTTTGCCTATATCTTCTGGGTTATTATGCTTTCTTTCGCTATTCCGAATATTTGGTCGGGTTTAGCTGCAATTAGCTTTCTAGCTTGTATTGTTGCAGTTATTAATTACTCAATTAAAAGCTATAAAATTTATCGCAACGGTCAGGTTTCAGCTTTGCGTAAATGGTTGGTATATTTATATTCACCACTAGTAGCAGCGTCTATGGCAATAATCATGATCTATTATGGCGTAGCTGCAATATAACAAGCCATTGCAGTGCGGGACTTTTAATAGTTGGCTTTCCTCACTGCGTTCGTTATTTTAGCCAACAATTAAAAGCCCCTGAATGGGGCGTTATGTTTCTTGAAAAAATTATGCAACCTGAAGTCGCAACCATTAATGACTTATTCGTAAACTATTTTACGGGCAAAGATTTCGAAAATAATTATGGGGTGCAAGTTACTTCATTAAGTAATTTAAACTCTCTGGTAACGGTGAAATTAAGCTTTTTAAAAAATCATACATACTGCTGTGGTGAGTTAACTTGCCATTTTAAAGCTGATTTTGCTCAAATTAGGAAGCGGGCAAAAAATTTAGGTGTTACCTTAGCTCAAAACTTAACTATAAAATTTGATGTAATCATTGAAGATGGTGCGTTATTTACGTTAGGTGATTCAGCTCAAGTAAGTAAAGGGTTTAAATATACTAAGAGTTTTTGTGAAAATATGCACGAAACATAACAAAGCAATAATGAATGGGACGCAAAAAGCTTGGCTGCGTCACTTTGTTCCTATTATAGCCAAGATTTTTCGCGCCCCATATTGTGGCGTTATGCATAAAAGGAATTTGAGATTGGAGTATTTTTTAAAAAAGCACGGAGATAAGTCATTCGGCCTATTTATGGTCATCTCGATAGTTCCCCTGCTGATGTACGAAACAGTATTAAATTCGTCATTTGTATGGGCGTTTAAGTATTTGTCAGTTCCTATCGTTATTATTTGCTTCTACGTTTACTTTAAAAGAATCCCAAACCTTCGCCGCGAATCTGGAGAATTGAAAGGAATTATACTAACGACTGTTGTTGCTGCAATGCTCCTCCTTATGAGTGGAGGCTTTGTTCTAGGGTTCAATAATTTCATTGGCCCCCAATCTGATTTTCAGTTAAGCGGCTCTGTTGTAAAGCTAGACACTTATGAAAGCACAAAAGCTGGAACGAGTTACTATGTCTTCATAAAAACAGTAGATAACGGAAAAACTCTTAAACTCGATGTATCTAAGAAAAATTATACAGCGTTAAAAGTTGGAGATTTTTACTCCGAGCCATGGAAAAAAGGCTCGTTGGGGTTGTTGTATAAACGCAAGTAGATGCATAACAATCGCATTAACTCGCTCGCGGGCTCGCTGGGACAATAACACATAGGCTCAGTCGCTTCGCTCCAATTTTAGCCTACGTGTTATTGCCCATTATGCGGGCGTTATGTGTATAGGATGGTTATGGATAAACCTAAAAGTATAAAGCTCACAACTATATTTATTTTTCTTGGTTGGCTGGTCAGTTTGGCTTCTATTCTCATTATTTCTTTCAATACTAAAGAGTTAATGCCGAATGTAATAGCAAAATACACCTCATTCGGCGTAACAACTTTATTAGTTATTTGGCTAGCTTACAAAATCAACTGTGGGCGCAACTGGGCAAGGATTATCTATTCCGCTCTTATTTTA
>NZ_LJTB01000025.1:0-2301 GCF_001306895.1 Pseudoalteromonas sp. UCD-33C
AGATCCAATGCTCACCAACTGAGCCACACTTACCTTGGGGTTATCCTATAACTTGGAGGTAAGTCATGAACCCACTCATAGAACAAGTCAAAACAGAAATAGCCTATCGAGGTTATTCGCAACGTACATGTAAAAGTTATTGCGAGCATTTACTTAAATTGAGTCATTATTTTGATAAGCCACTCGATTTAATTACCGATAAAGAACTGAATGCGTTTTTTAATGATCCTGCTATTCGTAAACTTTCTAGAGCAAGCCAAAAAGTACAGATAAACAGTATTTGGTTTTTGTTTAAACATATTTTACATCGACCGCTGAACCTAGATATCGCATTACCAAAAGCGAAGACTCGTGCACCAACCTATCTATCTCGAGACGATGTTCGGCTGCTAATAGAAAGCTGTACGGATATGCGATTAAAAACGTTAATAGTGGTTTGCTATGGCTGTGGCTTACGCATTGGTGAGCTTCTACATATTAAAGTGCAAGACATTGATGGAATACGTAAAACTATATTGATTAAACAAGGTAAAGGAGATAAATCGCGTTATGTTGTCGTTTCAGATAGCGTACTAAATCAATTACGAAGTTACTGGAAAATGTATCACCCAACGGGTTGGATGTTTTACTCGCGATTGTTAATGGATAAACCTATGTCAGCATCGACATTTAGGAAGCCATTGAGAAAACACGCACAAGCATGCGGCTTAAAACACTGTAATCCACATGCACTACGCCATGCTTATGCAACACATCAACTTGAATCGGGTATGCCACTGCATCAACTTCAACACCAGCTTGGTCATAGCGACATTAAAACCACGCAAAGTTACTTACATTGGTTACCTGAATTGGGGCATGGCGGTGTTGATTTACTCGTAAGTTGGGTTAAATCATGAGCACTTTGCACCTAGCTGATATTTTATATTCGAGTCTTGGACATTATCGTCAACACCATACAATGAGCTATCAGCAATTACGCGTCTGCCAGCACATTCAATCTTGCAGAACGGGTCGGCTCGGTTACCAAGCATGGCAATGTGATAGCTGTGGTGAGTCGCAAAAGATTGGGTGTAGTTGTCGAGACCGTCATTGTTCGCGTTGCCAAGGCATAGCCACGGCTAAGTGGGTGCAAAGACAGCAGGAAAATTTATTACCGTGTAGGTATTTCCACCTTGTTTTTACGCTCCCCCATGAACTCAATATCATAGCGCACTACAACCCAAATATGTTGTATCAGTGTTTATTCAAGGCCACATGGCAAACGCTGAGTAAATTTGCCAACCGAAAAGGACATGGTCAATTAGGCATGACAAGCGTACTGCATACATGGGGGCAAAATTTAAGTCAGCATATCCATTTACATTGTTTGATACCCGCAGGTGCGATAAACAAAGCGCACTGGTATGAAATAGAAAAAGGCTATTTATATCCCGTAAAAGCGTTATCAACAGTCTTTAGAGGGAAAATGCTGGCGGAACTCAATGAGTGTGATAGTTCATTGGCGAAGATAAACACGCCAACAAAATGGTGTGTGTATAGCAAGTCCTGTTTAACATACAGTGAAAAGCTAGTGAGTTACCTTGCTCGTTATACCCGAAAAGGTGTGATGTCAGAATCGCGATTAGTGTCAGCGACTGAAGAAACAGTGAGATTTAAATATCGCGACTATGCAGATAACAACCGCGATAAAGTCATGACACTGAGTTGTGATGAATTTTTGCGACGTTACTTACAACATGTATTGCCTAAAGGGTTTATGCGCATTCGCCACTACGGTTTTTTAGCTAATGCGTGTCGCAAGCGAAAGTTAGCGTTAATAAAGGCTCAATCAACACACAAATGCAAACTAGTGCAGACAAAGCCAGAAACAGAATCATTGGTACCGCATTGGTTTTGTCAGTCATGCAAGGTTGGTATTTTACGATTTATTGGTGTGATGAATTCAGATACGCCGACAAATGAAATAGTGCGAACGAGTTAGCAGCCTTGCTTGCTGCTTAAAATGAATGAGTTAACCTGCTTAATTGCTCAGGCTAACGACCTCTGTGTGCGTAAAAATATAATTGCTTCTTAAGGCAAATTTAGGTGTAATGGAAGCATAATAAACGCTGAGTAAAGCAGGGATAGCTTAGATGCGATAGGCTCGCCAGTAACGTTGGCTTGATATCGCTTAGGCCAGAAAAAGCAAATTCCCATAGCATAAACAACACCAACTCTGACACACCGAGCAGGTAGCGGCTCAGTCCAACAAGCGATTATGCAACACAAACTGCGTGTCGCATAAATACTAAAATGTTA
>NZ_LJTB01000027.1:0-1255 GCF_001306895.1 Pseudoalteromonas sp. UCD-33C
TTTTCACCCATAAAAAAACCCGAGACTAAGCTCGGGTTTTTCTTAATGCTTAATGCATCACTATAGTTGATTACTCAACGATAGTTGCAACAACACCAGCACCAACTGTACGGCCACCTTCACGGATAGCGAAGCGTAAACCTTCGTCCATCGCGATTGGGCAGATTAGTTCTACAGTCATCTTGATGTTATCACCAGGCATTACCATTTCAACGCCGTCTGGTAACTGTACGTCACCTGTTACGTCAGTTGTACGGAAGTAGAACTGTGGACGGTAACCTTTGAAGAATGGAGTGTGACGACCACCTTCATCTTTAGAAAGTACGTATACTTCTGAAGTGAACTTCGTGTGTGGAGTGATTGAACCAGGCTTAGCTAGTACTTGACCACGTTCAACGTCTTCACGCTTAGTACCACGTAGAAGTGCACCGATGTTCTCACCCGCACGACCTTCGTCTAGAAGCTTACGGAACATCTCAACACCTGTACAAGTTGTCTTCGTAGTTTCTTTGATACCTACGATTTCAACTTCGTCATTCACGTTGATGATACCAGCTTCAACACGGCCAGTTACAACAGTACCACGACCTTGGATTGAGAATACGTCTTCGATAGGCATGATGAATGGCTTATCGATGTCACGCTCTGGCTCTGGGATGTAAGAATCTAGTGCTTCTGCAAGCTCAACGATTTTGTCTTCCCACTCTTTCTCGCCTTCTAACGCTTTAAGCGCTGAACCTTGGATTAGTGGTAAGTCATCACCTGGGAAGTCGTACTCAGAAAGAAGTTCACGAACTTCCATCTCAACTAGCTCAAGTAGCTCTTCGTCGTCAACCATGTCACATTTGTTCATGAATACGATGATGTAAGGTACACCAACCTGACGAGAAAGTAGGATGTGCTCACGAGTTTGTGGCATAGGACCGTCAGTCGCAGCAACTACTAGGATTGCGCCGTCCATTTGAGCAGCACCAGTGATCATGTTTTTAACATAATCGGCGTGTCCTGGACAGTCTACGTGTGCGTAGTGACGAGTTGGAGTATCGTACTCAACGTGTGAAGTTGAGATTGTGATACCACGCTCACGCTCTTCTGGAGCGTTATCGATTGATGCGAAGTCTTTAGCTACACCACCGTATACTTTTGCAAGTACGTTAGTGATTGCTGCTGTTAGAGTTGTTTTACCGTGGTCAACGTGGCCGATTGTACCAACGTTTACGTGCGGTTTTACGCGTTCAAACTTTTCTTTTGCCAT
>NZ_LJTB01000028.1:0-886 GCF_001306895.1 Pseudoalteromonas sp. UCD-33C
ATTTAGCCTTAGATGATGGTCCACCTATATTCAGTCAAAGTTTCACGTGCTCCGACCTACTCGATTTCACTTAAGATGCATTTTCGTGTACGGGACTATCACCCTGTATCGTCAAACTTTCCAGAATGTTCCACTAACACATAATAAGCTTAAGGGCTGGTCCGGTTTCGCTCGCCGCTACTTCCGGAATCTCGGTTGATTTCTGTTCCTACGGGTACTTAGATGTTTCAGTTCTCCGCGTTCGCCTCGTTAACCTATGTATTCAGTTAACGATACCTGCAAGCAGGTGGGTTTCCCCATTCGGAAATCCTAGTCTCAAGCGCTTTTTACTAGCTTGACTAGGCTTATCGCAAGTTAATACGTCCTTCATCGCCTCCAACTGCCAAGGCATCCACCGTGTACGCTTAGTCACTTAACCATACAACCCAAACGGGTCTTTGTTAGTGACAGCTGTTAACTTCGCCAGAAGTTAATTCATCAAATAATGATGAGAATACTAAAGTAGATACCGATTAATCATTGCTGATTAACTGGCATATTTTTACTTTTGAAAACTCTTTATAAATAACAATGTTATCTATAAGAATTTTAATATCAGCTTTCCAAATTTTTAAAGAGCATATTAATTAGTTAAACCAAAGCGGCTTAGCTAACTAACAATCATCTGTGTGGACACTACGAACAAATAAGTTCTAAATCGTATAAGGAGGTGATCCAGCCCCAGGTTCCCCTAGGGCTACCTTGTTACGACTTCACCCCAGTCATGAATCACTCCGTGGTGAACGTCCTCCCGAAGGTTAGACTATCCACTTCTGGAGCAACCCACTCCCATGGTGTGACGGGCGGTGTGTACAAGGCCCGGGAACGTATTCACCGCATCATTCTG
>NZ_LJTB01000029.1:0-878 GCF_001306895.1 Pseudoalteromonas sp. UCD-33C
GTACAGCCGTAGTGGTGTTTACCGTATTGCTGGGTATCGCACAGTTGGGCGAGACGCCCACCGTGGGCGCCACCGCGATGCTGTTCGCCCATGAGGCAATCGGCGGCGTGGTGTTTGGCGGGCTGATCGGTTACCTGGTCTACCTGATGATCAAGAGCATCGAACAGCACCAGATCGAAGTGATGCTGACCCTGGCATTGGTGATCGGTGGCTCGGCGATGGCCACCGAACTGCACGTCTCGGCACCGATTGCGATGGTGGTGGCAGGCCTGATCATCGGCAACCTGGGCCGCAAGCTGGCGATGAACGATATGACCCGGCGCTACCTGGACGGTTTCTGGGAGTTGCTCGACGACATGCTCAACGCCCTGCTGTTCGCGTTGATCGGCATGGAGTTGTTGCTGTTGCCGTTCAACTGGCTGCATGTGTTCGCGGCCAGCTTGCTGGCGGTGGCGATCCTGCTGTCGCGCCTGCTGACAGTGGCCCCGGCGATCCTGCTGCTACGGCGCTGGCGCACGGTACAGCCGTAGTGGTGTTTACCGTATTGCTGGGTATCGCACAGTTGGGCGAGACGCCCACCGTGGGCGCCACCGCGATGCTGTTCGCCCATGAGGCAATCGGCGGCGTGGTGTTTGGCGGGCTGATCGGTTACCTGGTCTACCTGATGATCAAGAGCATCGAACAGCACCAGATCGAAGTGATGCTGACCCTGGCATTGGTGATCGGTGGCTCGGCGATGGCCACCGAACTGCACGTCTCGGCACCGATTGCGATGGTGGTGGCAGGCCTGATCATCGGCAACCTGGGCCGCAAGCTGGCGATGAACGATATGACCCGGCGCTACCTGGACGGTTTCTGGGAGTTGCTCGACGACATGC
>NZ_LJTB01000030.1:0-795 GCF_001306895.1 Pseudoalteromonas sp. UCD-33C
CCCTGCCCAACGGCCTGCAGTTGCTGCTCAAGCCGGGCACTGAACGCGGCCACGTGGCCATTCGCCTGGTGGTGGGTGTGGGCCTCGATGACTTCAGTTGCGAAGACAAGGAGCTGCCACACCTGCTGGAACACCTGCTGTTCAGCGGTATCGACGGCGGTGGTGAAGGTGAGCTGGAAGAACGCATGCAAGCCCTCGGCGGTGACTGGAACGCCTACACCAGCAACGCCGACACTACCTTCGTCATCGAGGCCCCGGCGCAAAACCAGCGCAAGGTACTCGACCTGCTGCTGGCCATCATCACCCGCACCCAGCTGACCGACGCCAACATCAACGCCGCCAAACAGGTGGTGGAGCGCGAAGACGGCGGCCATTACTCACACCTGCAACGCCTGCTGGACCGCCAGGACCTCGGCCACAAGGCCAGCAGTCAGCTTGCCGTCGAGCTGGGCCTCAAATGCGCCGAGCGGGCCGAAGTCGAGCACCTGACCCGCGACCAGTTGGAAAAGCTGCGCAAGGCCTGGTACGCCCCCAACAACATGACCCTGATCATTGTCGGCGACCTCGACAAGCTGCTGCCGGCCTATCTCGAACGCACCTACGGCGCGCTTGACCCGGTTGACCCCAGCGAACATCGCCCACTGCCGGACATTCAACACGCCGCCGCCATTCGCCGAGACCTGATCCACGGCTGGGTCGGTGACAACGCCAAACTGCGCCGGGAAGGCCGCCGTTAGCGGTAACATTTCTTCCAGAAATTGCCCTTACGGCCTTTTCGCAGGCGCAGCACGGGTG
>NZ_LJTB01000031.1:0-767 GCF_001306895.1 Pseudoalteromonas sp. UCD-33C
TCGGGAGGACGTTCACCACGGAGTGATTCATGACTGGGGTGAAGTCGTAACAAGGTAGCCCTAGGGGAACCTGGGGCTGGATCACCTCCTTATACGATTTAGAACTTATTTGTTCGTAGTGTCCACACAGATGATTGTTAATTGTAAAGAGAACAACACTTATTGTTTGGGTCTGTAGCTCAGTTGGTTAGAGCGCACCCCTGATAAGGGTGAGGTCGGTAGTTCAAATCTACTCAGACCCACCACTTTGCTCCCATACTTCGTTATGGCACGCCTCGTTTAGTGGACTAAACGTCGTAGTACCATGCCTTGTCTGGAAACAAAGTCGGTTACAAATAATAAGTACCAGCATATGTGGGGCTATAGCTCAGCTGGGAGAGCGCCTGCCTTGCACGCAGGAGGTCAGCAGTTCGATCCTGCTTAGCTCCACCACTTTTACTCCTTAAAAATAAACATTCTTAATCAGGTAATAAACTGCTTGAGAATAGAGTGTGTTTAATTTTGAGAAGTTTATTCTCTTGCTCTTTAAAAATTTGGAAAGCTGATATTAAAATTCTTATAGATAACATTGTTATTTATAAAGAGTTTTCAAAAGTAAAAAATATGCCATTAATCGAAAGATTAATTGGTATCTACTTTAGTATTCTCATCATTATTTGATGAATTAACTTCTGGCGAAGTTAACAGCTGTCACTAACAAAGACCCGTTTGGGTTGTATGGTTAAGTGACTAAGCGTACACGGTGGATGCCTTGGCAGTTGGAGGCG
>NZ_LJTB01000032.1:0-748 GCF_001306895.1 Pseudoalteromonas sp. UCD-33C
TCGGGAGGACGTTCACCACGGAGTGATTCATGACTGGGGTGAAGTCGTAACAAGGTAGCCCTAGGGGAACCTGGGGCTGGATCACCTCCTTATACGATTTAGAACTTATTTGTTCGTAGTGTCCACACAGATGATTGTTAATTGTAAAGAGAACAACACTTATTGTTTGGGTCTGTAGCTCAGTTGGTTAGAGCGCACCCCTGATAAGGGTGAGGTCGGTAGTTCAAATCTACTCAGACCCACCACTTCTTATGAAGTGGCAAAATGACAATAAGTACCAGCATATGTGGGGCTATAGCTCAGCTGGGAGAGCGCCTGCCTTGCACGCAGGAGGTCAGCAGTTCGATCCTGCTTAGCTCCACCACTTTTACTCCTTAAAAATAAACATTCTTAATCAGGTAATAAACTGCTTGAGAATAGAGTGTGTTTAATTTTGAGAAGTTTATTCTCTTGCTCTTTAAAAATTTGGAAAGCTGATATTAAAATTCTTATAGATATTCGTATCTATAAAGAGTTTTCAAAAGTAAAAATATGCCATTAATCGAAAGATTAATTGGTATCTACTTTAGTATTCTCATCATTATTTGATGAATTAACTTCTGGCGAAGTTAACAGCTGTCACTAACAAAGACCCGTTTGGGTTGTATGGTTAAGTGACTAAGCGTACACGGTGGATGCCTTGGCAGTTGGAGGCGATGAAGGACGTATTAACTTGCGATAAGCCTAGTCAAGCTAGTAAAAAGCGCTT
>NZ_LJTB01000004.1:0-362782 GCF_001306895.1 Pseudoalteromonas sp. UCD-33C
CTGGTTCTTCACATTGATATAGCAAAAGCTAAGCGTCTAAATAATAAAGCGATTCTTATTAGATGGCACAAATTATTCAAAAGTACATTCCTTTGCCAACGGTTCTTAAATGGCGAATTACTAACACAAGCAGAGCTTTCTGCGGTTAATACCAGGGTAAATTTATATCGTGAGAGGCTCAGCAGTATTAGTTGGTTTATGCGAGTCCTTAACGAGGGTATTGCACGAAAAGCGAATCAAGAAGATGAGTGCAAAGGACGGTTTTGGGAAGGTCGCTTTAAATCACAAGCTTTACTTGATGAAGCTGCACTTGCTGCATGCCTTGCTTATGTAGATTTAAATCCTGTTAGAGCAAAAGCGGCTGATTTACCTAAGCAATCTGACTACACCAGTATTAAATCTAGAATTAATGCAGCTCAAAATAATAAGCAACCAAAACCGCTTATGCGCTTTGCAGGTAGACCTCGTAAACATATGCCTAAGGGACTACCATTTGAGCTCAAAACATACCTGCAACTTGTTGATTGGACAGGCCGCTCAATACGAGAAAATAAGCCTGGGAAAATCCCAGATAATACGTTACCAATACTTGAAAGATTAAACATTTGTGCAGAAAACTGGCTCACACTTACTACTTCCTTTACTCGCTCATTTAAAAATACTGCAGGTAAAGAACAAGCAATCACAGCTTATACAAATCACATGAAGCGAAAACGAAGAAGCTCTATAGCTAATAGCTTAGCCTTATTTACTTAGTTACACATTCGACACTAGAAATCAATTTTACAAATCCAATCCTTTTAATTCTAGAAGCATAACAACTATTGCAACTAGCACTGACCAGTGTGTAAAACTAAAAAAATAACTCAGCACATAAGACTGAAATTTAATTAATGACAATGAAAAATCACTATTTTTATAGCAATTCAACTTGTTCTGAATAATTCACATCTATCTTTAGCTGATTCTTATTAAAAATAAGTTGGGTGTCTGGTTAAATATTTAAGTTGGCTGTCTTTTTAAAAATTAACCAAACCTTATTGTAGCGAGGTGTTAAGATGGGTGTCTAATTATAAAAAGAAACCTATTCTGATAGTAGCTAAGTTATGCAAGGCAGTAACGTAAATGCATTATCTATTGGTATAGTTAGCAATTTGCCACACGAACAATTCAATGCATAGTTCCACCCAAAAACAATAACAATTAAGCATGTGGGTGCAACAAAAATATCAAAAAACTTAAATACTGAAAAATTAATGCAAAAAGCCACATTTGCGGTTGACATCAGTTTCCAAAACGCTTAAAAATACTCCTAACATTTTTTAAACAGCAGCCATCTAGTCGGCTGTGCATTTTTTAGAAGAAAATTAAAAAATAATGAATATTCGCCGTCACCTTTTAGTCGTCAACGTCCTCGTACTGGTCTTAGTTACAAGCCCAGCGGGAGGCTATTAAAAGGTGAAAGCACGCTTTTTAAAAAACCCCCGCCATATGCGGGGGTTTTTTTATGCATTTATGCTTGCACACACAGAGGAATGAGGATGAGTACAACTGAATATAATGGATCCGAACTAGTTGTTCGGGCACTTAAAGAATTGAATGTTAAGTATATTTTTGGCTACCCTGGCGGGTCTGTTCTTGATTTATATGACGCGTTATTTCAACAAGAAGATATTGAACATATCTTAGTACGTCACGAACAAGCCGCAACTCATATGGCTGATGGTTATGCCCGGGCTACTGGTGAAGTCGGTGTGGTGCTAGCCACTTCTGGCCCTGGCGCTACAAACTGTGTAACAGGTATCGCGACAGCGTACATGGATTCTATCCCAATGGTGGTGTTATCTGGCCAAGTTCCTACTGGTTTAATTGGTGATGATGCATTCCAAGAAACTGATATTGTTGGTTGTTCTCGCCCTATCGTAAAGCACAGCTATAACTGTCGTAGCGCAAAAGATATTCCAACAATCTTAGCTAAAGCATTCTACTTAGCCAGCACAGGCCGCCCTGGCCCGGTTGTGGTTGAATTACCTAAAGATATGCTTAACCCTGAGCTAAAGTTTCCATTCGAATTTCCAAAAACAACTGAGCTTCGAACTTATAACCCGAACACTAAAGGCCACTCAAAACAAATTCGCAAAGCAGTTAGCGCAATTTTAGAAGCTAAAAAACTGGTTATTTACTCAGGTGGCGGCATTATTCTATCAAATACCTCTGAGCAACTAACTCACTTGGTTGAATCATTAAATGCGCCAATCACTAACACCTTAATGGGCCTAGGTGGTATCAGCGGTACTCACCCTAACTTTATTGGTATGTTAGGTATGCATGGCAGCCTTGAGGCAAATAAAGCCATGGCAAATGCAGATGTTATTTTGGCTTTAGGCGCTCGATTCGATGATCGGGTAACGAATAACGTTAAAAAATTCTGCCCTAATGCCACGATTGTTCATGTTGATGTTGACCCAACCTCTATTTCTAAAACAATTAAAGCGCACATCCCGGTTGTTGGCTGCTTGAAAACAGTGCTTGAGCAGTTACAAACGGCGATTGATAAGAGCCCTATTTCAATTGATCGTTCGGCACAAGAAGACTGGTGGCGTCAAATTATTAGCTGGCGTGAACAAAAATGCCTAAGCTACAGCACTGATGGCGATAAAATCAAACCACAAGCCGTTATCGAGGCAATTTACAAAGCAACCGATGGAGATGCTTACATTAGCTCTGATGTAGGTCAGCATCAAATGTTTGCAGCTCAGTATTATCCGTTTAAACACCCTCGCCAATGGATCAACTCTGGTGGCTTAGGCACCATGGGCTTTGGATTACCTGCAGCAATGGGCGTTAAGCTTGCCTTCCCTGATAAAGAGTCTATCTGTGTAACGGGTGATGGTTCTATCCAAATGAACATTCAAGAGCTATCAACATGTTTACAATACAATTTAGCTGTGAAAGTTGTGTCGTTGAATAACCGCTCACTGGGCATGGTACGTCAATGGCAAGATATGATGTATTCAGGTCGTCACTCATCTTCTTACATGGAATCACTTCCTGATTTCGTAAAATTAGTAGAGAGCTATGGCCACGTAGGTATTCGCGTTGATCATATTGATGAATTACAGCCTGCTATTGAAAAAGCCATGTCTATTAACGACAGACTGGTATTTTTAGACATCTGTGTAGATGAAAAAGAACATGTTTACCCTATGCAAATCAAGCTAGGGGCAGTCGATGATATGTGGTTACGTAAAGGAGTAAAAGCATAATGCGCCGTATTTTATCAATCTTATTAGAAAACGAACCTGGCTCGTTATCCCGCATTGTAGGCTTATTTTCACAGCGTGCTTACAACATCGATAGTCTGACTGTTGGCACAACTGACGATCATTCTCTTTCGCGTATTACCATTACAACCATGGGTGATGATCGCATCGTTGAGCAAATCACCAAACAAGTGAACAAGCTTGTAGATGTTCTAAAGATTATTGACTTAACCGAAATGGCACATATCGAGCGTGAGCTGTTATTAGTGAAAGTTTTTGCCCAAGATGAAACCACTCGAGCAGCAGTAACGCGTGTTGCTGATGTGTTCCAAGGTGCTATTTTAGATATGGGGCGCCACAGCTACACACTACAACTTGTAGCGAGCACAGAAAAGATTGAATCTTTCCTTGATACCCTGCGTCATGAATCAGACATTATTGAAGTTGTACGTTCAGGTGCTGTTGGTATTGGTCGTGGTGATAAAGCGTTAAAGGCATAAGTCTTTTTCGCTATCGCAACAAAACGCCAGTTACAAAAAAAGGGCTATAAGCCCTTTTTTCAATAATTAGTAAGTTACCCTATTAAGGATTAACTTGGTCTTTAAGACCTTTACCCGCTTTAAAGCTTGGGATAGTTGCTGCTGCGATTTGGATTTCTGCACCAGTTTGTGGGTTACGGCCAGTACGCGCTGCGCGCTCTTTTACTGAGAAAGTACCGAAACCAACTAATGCTACTGAGTTACCTTCTTTAAGAGAGCTAGTAACTGCGCCAGTGAATGCATCTAGTGCACGAGTTGCTGCCGCTTTTGAGATTTCTGCATCAGTAGCAATTTTTTCAACTAATTGAGCTTTATTCATTGTTAGATTCCTATTCGTTATTATTTTGCCTTCGCAAAACCTATCTTTATGCATTTTTGAGAAGTTAGCAACAGCAAATTGCTATTTTTACGTAATTTATTCAAAAATGACTACTATTTAACTATCAATCACAAGGTTAGTGACATCAGTATTAATAAAGACTTAATTTAACTTCCATCACAAAATTTTATGATAGCTAAACCATCATTCAATTTTCTCGATAACCAAGGTAACTTCCCCGACCTCAAAGCCAAACTTATCAATAGCGGTACGGTTTATCAAGCGTGATTGTGTTACCAAGTACATCCAATCATCGAAATTTACCACTAAAGTACTACCATCATATGGAAGCTCGACAGAATATGTCCAATGGAACACGCTTCCATTGCTCTCACCCTTTGCTTCGCCAATCACATCTGATGCTGTCCCTGTGATACTGCCATCATCATTAATGGTGATATACCAAACACGGGTTTGCGTTTCGCCATCATCATAAACAAATTGCTCGTCAATCACTCCCTGATTGCCGTTCCAAGATGCTTGCATGTCAACTACCAGCTTACGTGTTAACTCGCCCTTGTGGTCTTGCACAACGCCGTAGGCTTTGAGCTCACCACTAAAAAACTGCTTAAAGTCAAACTTAGGCTCTGTTCCTTGATAATAATCAACATCAGGCGCAGAGCAGCTGGTAATTAACAGTACCATAGCGAAAATAAAGAGTGCTTTGAGCTTAATCATGTTTCCCTCCAATAAGCTGTTTACGAAGTGATGGTTCAGACGTGTCGGCGCTTAACCAAATTGCTAAGAAGTTGTCAGCGAATCTTTTATCATCGATTTGCCCTAGCTCTTTGTCATTAAAGTAAAAAGTACCAATTCCTTGTTCGTTTGTTTGAAAAGACAACGAATCGTTTTTTTTGATATCAGGCCAAAGAGCTAGTAACTGTTTGTCATAAACACCTACCATGTCATTGAGCTTTAAATGTTGCCATTGCTCGTTGGTTGCTTTGACGATGTCTTTCGCATCGAAATCCCGCAAATAAGTGAGTGTAAGTTTGCTGGGGTGTTGGCCAAACTGATACGAGCCCGATGGAGTCTCTAATTTAGCGTTATAAACATCCCAAAACAGATACTCCATTTTCGCTTGGCCCACCGTTTTAAAGCCATTTGCATACACTCCCGCAGAGAACAATAACGCAGCAAATAAACTTAAATTAAGTGACTGTTTCATCAAATAATCCTTAAAGTTGTGTTATCAAACACTACGAAAAACCACCTAAAACTGATCATTTAGCCGCTAAAAATCGCCTATTAATAGCGATTATAGCCATAAACATACTTGCCCAACCCAAACCATAAACCAGCCAAAACTGCCAAAGAACGAGCTCAGTATTAAGCACTTCAAAGCGCATTCCAGCGTAGTAACTAGCAGGAGCGAATAACGCGCAAACACCCCAAGCAATATACCAAGGCAGTTTTTGTAGAAACTGCATCGAAGTATTAATGGTTAAAAGCAGTGCAGCCCAAAGTACAACAAGCCATAAAGGAAAGGGGCTTACTTTAAAGGCAAGTAAATTAAAGCTGCTGGCGAGCCATTCATAGCCCAGAGCGAGAGGCAAGCCACATAAAAGTAGCCAACTATCTTGCTGGCGTTGCTTTGATAGGTAAATCATCAAAGCGACAACAGCTAAAGCGGGTATCAGAGAATTATGCTCAAGGAGTAAGGCCATAAACCAGACTCCTTGAAACAAAGCAAAATTAATAATCGAGCGCGATATCATCGCCAGAATGGCCAAAACGAGGTTTACGGGCAACTAAATGAACTGTACTGATAGCACGGGTTCTAAACGCACCTTCACAGTAAGCTAAATAAAATAACCATAAACGATAGAATCGCTGGTCAAATTTGACTTTATCTATTTCAGGCCAGCTAGCGACAAAGCGCTCGCGCCAATCAGCCAGTGTTCTTGCATAGTGAACACCAATATCTTTTACACTATGCACAACCATGTCTGTTTGCTGCTTTATTTGCTTATTCATTTCGTCTAAGCAAGGCAAACAACCACCCGGGAAGATGTACTGCTGAATGAAATCGGAATTTTTAAGGTAGTGGCTGTAACGCTGATCAGCTATGGTGATTGCTTGAATAAGCATGGCACCACTGTCTTTTAGTAAAGACTGACATTTTGCAAAAAAGCCAGGCAAATACTCATGACCGACAGCTTCAATCATTTCGATTGATACAAGCTTATCGTACTTGCCCTCTAAGAGGCGGTAATCCTGCTTTAATAAAGTAATTTTATGCTCAAGGTTAAGCTCTTTAACCTTTTGTTCAACATAGGCATATTGCTCATCAGAAATGGTGGTCGTTGTTACATGGCAATCAAAATGTGTTGCTGCATAAATCGCAAAGGCGCCCCACCCTGTGCCAATCTCAATCACCGAATCACCTGGTTGTAAATCAACCTGCTCACAAATCAATGCTAGTTTGTGCTCTTGGGCCTGTTCAAGGCTAGCTTGTTTTGAAGGGTAAACAGCACATGAATACAACATTTCGTCACTTAAAAATGCACTATATAAGTCGTTGCCTAAATCATAGTGCGCCGCAATGTTCTTTTTTGAACCACTTGCTGAGTTTTTATTTTTAATGTGATTAACTCGGTGCACAATGCCACTCAAAAAGGCGAATTTTTTCTCGAATGCATCTAGCTGATCTTGATTAAGAGCAAATATTTCAATAAGTTTAGTGAGGTTGTCACAATCCCAATAGCCAAGAATATAAGCCTCTCCGGCCCCCACACTGCCAGATAACGCAAATGACTTATACATAGCAGCATCATTTACCGTGACCGTTGCATGTAAATCACTTGTAATGTCACCGAATTGCTCTTTTTGGTTACCCTCTTTTAGGGTAATGCAACCTACATTGATACTGTTGAATGCACCTATTACCAGTTTTTTATAAAGCTTTGTCATCCAGCCGGTCGTTTGGGCTTGTGTTAAATTTGATACTTTTTCCATCACATCACCTAGTTGAATTCTCTTGTTTGCCCGAGTGGCCAATAAATGGCACACGTTTGCAAAACAACTTCAAAGCATGAAGGTAAATACCTTTAAAAATACTTAACGTCATAGCCGGAAACTGTTTAAGCACGGCGCTAACCTGCTCTTTCGTGAGAGGCTGCTTTTGCAAACGCAGGGTTGCATCAAACAAAAGAGTGTCGTCTTTTTTATTTTCAATATGAATCATGGTGTTATCAGAATTCATTCTAATATGCCAATGATAGTTCATATCTAAGTTCATGAAAGGTGATACGGAGAAAACCTTTTTAAAGTTCACTTTTTTTTCAAGGGGTACGACATAATAATGACGCTCATTCCAAGGCGTATTGCTCACTTCAGCAAGCATGTGAGTGAAATCGCCATGACCAGTTTGAAAGAAGAAAAAATTAACCGGGCTAAAATAAATTCCTAAACAGCGCACCTGTCCGAGCATAAAAACATGGGTAAATTCATCGTCAATCCCAAGCTCTTTAATTTTATTGAGTGCACGCTGCTTGAGTGGCAGCTGCATATCGGTTTGATAATTAAAATAGTCGCTCTGATTAAATTTAAGCGCCTTAAAACCACTTAAGCCAAGCCAAGGATGAACACCATTAAGTTCATAAGGCTTAGCTAAATCGACCCACATCATATAAAGCGGGTACTTAAAGTGATGCTCTTTGACGGCAAAGCGCCTGTGGCGAACATCACCTACATATATGGCGCTATTCAAACTCGACTCCGAGTTGCTTTGCCACATTCACAGCACTTCTTACACCGTCTTCGTGGAAGCCGTTGTACCAGTACGCACCGCAAAAATAGCTATTATTTTTACCGTCTATAAGAGGCTTTTGCTGCTGAGCGGCAATCGACTGTTTATTAAATACCGGATGATGATAGGTAAACTCGCGTAAAATTTTGTCTTTTTTAATGCCATCAAGGTGGTTAAGCGTGACACAAAATTGCGTGTCGCTCTTAATGCCTTGCAAAATATTCATCTGATAAGTCACAACAGCAGCTTTGTCTGTGTTGTTATTTAACAGATAATTCCAGCTCGCCCATGCGGCTTTGCGTTTAGGTAGCAGTGTAGTATCAGTGTGTAGTACCACTGAATTAGCCGTATAAGGTATAGCTGCGAGAACGCTTTTTTCGTCTTCGCTAGGGTCTAATAACAGCTTTAAAGCTTGATCTGAGTGACAAGCAAACACAACTTTGTCGAATGTTTCACTATGACCATCATCGAAATGGACATGCACACTATCATCTTTTCGAGATACCGAGCTGATATTACTATTTAAACGAATTTTATCAGCAAAACCTTGGATCATAGGTTTAATGTATTCGCGAGAGCCACCCGGAATAACATACCACTGCGGGCGATTAGTGATATCCAACAAACCGTGGTTATAAAAAAACTTAACAAAAAACTCTACGCCAACTTGTGCCATTTCTTTAATGCTTGTAGACCAAATAGCAGCGCCCATCGGCAAGATATAATGAAAACGAAAGAACTCGTTAAAGTCATGCTCGTCTAAAAACTCGCCTAGAGTTTGATTTTCTTTATAATTTTTTTCAGCATGTAATGATTTACACACATCATTAAAGCGCACAATGTCTTTTAAAAGTTTCCAGAATTTAGGGCGAAAGATATTGCGCTTTTGTGCGAACAAACTCCAAAAAGTATGGCCGTTATATTCAAAGCCGGTTTGTTCGTTATGCACACTAAAGCTCATTTGCGTTTTCTGACGCTCAACACCCAAGCGCTTAAGTAGTTTTTCAAAATATGGGTAAGTTCGGTCGTTAAAGACAATAAAGCCTGTATCAACAGCGTACTCAACGCCATCAACTTTTACGTCTATGGTTGCAGTATGGCCACCTATGTAGTCGTTTTTCTCAAATACGGTTACATCGTAGTGCTTATGCAATAGGTGCGCACAGCTTAAACCCGCTATGCCAGATCCAATAACAGCCACTTTTTTCAACGTGATAATCCTTTTGCAAGCTTCAGCCAAAGTGGCGTAGGAAGCATTCTTAAAAATTTTAAAATGAAGGTAAAACGGTGCGGAAAGTGCACTTCTTTGCGCCTTTTCGCGACCCCTTTATAAATATAATTTGCCGCTTTTTCTGCACTCACCGCCATTGGCATTGGAAAGTCATTTTTGTCTGTAAGCGGCGTTTTAACAAAACCTGGGTGAACTAAAGTGACATCGATATCTTTTAAATCAACCGCCAAGCTATTGGCTAAATAACTTACACCGGCTTTAGACGCACCATATGCTTGGCTGCGTGGTAACGGTAAATAAGTCACACTAGAGCTTACGATTACAAGCTGACCACCGGGCTTTATTTTTGGTAATAACGCCTCCAGGCAATAGCCCATACTGAGTAAGTTGGTCGTGATCACCCGCTCAAACAAACTGCTGTCAAAATTGCGAGCATCATCAATGTATTCACAATTGCCAGCATTGAGAATAACCCGGTCAAATTGTGTATAAGCCACTGTGCTCGAACGAATATCTTGAAGGTCGGTTGCGTCAAACTGGCAAGACTCTATATTTTGATGCTGGCTCAATTTAGCAAGCTTTTCTGTATTTCTACCGCATGCAATGACCTGTTCATTATTGTCTGCATAAAGCTTTGCTAATGACTCGCCAATACCTGAGGTAGCACCTGTAATTAATGTCGTCATTATGCACTCGCTCTTTTATCGATGTATTTCACAGCCGAGCCAAGCACTGGAATATGCCTATAAAGCATAGCGCCTACATCAAAATAATCGCGGTGATTAATTATTTTATTGCTAGCAAATTTTAAACGGCTATGACCCGCAACCGAGATTGCTTTGCCTTTGTTTAGCTTTGGATGGCGATAATACATGGTCCAATAGATAAAAGCGGTGTCGTCTTTGCTCTGAATATTTTCAGTAACATAGCTGTCTTCGATAGCGAATTCACAAGAAAGCACATTGGCGTAGAGGTTTTTGAAATAGTCACGCAGCTCCCCAAGACCATTTACTGCATGCAAAGGATCTGCAAACTGGATATCTGGGTGATAAATTTCATCCAGTAACTGTAAATTGTCTTTATTGAGTGATTGATAAACATCAATAAACCTATCAAGGATCGCCTTGTCCATGTCACACCTTAAATGCGTTTAGCGCTCGCTCTCGCGCGGCTTTATGATCAACAATTGCTGGCCAATAACTGCTCGACTTACCCTGTTTCGCTAAATAATCATGCGGAAAATGGATTTGTTTAGCAGGTATTTTTTCCAGCTCTGGTAAATATTTACGGATAAATTCACCATCTGGATCAAATCGCTCGCTTTGGGTGATAGGATTAAAAATTCGAAAATACGGCTGAGCATCACACCCCGTACTTGCAGCCCATTGCCAGCCACCGTTGTTAGATGCAAGGTCGCCGTCTATGAGATGCTGCATAAAAAAGCGTTCGCCTTTACGCCAATCAATTAATAAGTGCTTAGTTAAAAAGCTCGCGACCACCATGCGTAAACGGTTATGCATCCAGCCAGTTTGCAGTAGCTGCCTCATTGCAGCATCGACTAACGGGTAGCCTGTTTTACCTTCGCACCATGCTTTAAAGTCGCTTTCATCATCACGCCACTTCACGGCGTTGTATTTCTCATTAAAGTTATCGTATTTATTTAGATTTGGATAGATAGCGATAAGATGACGGTAAAACTCACGCCAAATCAGTTCGTTAACCCAACAAAACAAGTTACTTTTACTACTTCGCAGTACATCTGGGTGGCGCTGCTGGATCAGTGCCAATAGTTGATGAACGCTAATAATGCCAAGTGCTAAGTAAGGGCTTAAACCTGAAGTGCCTTTAATGCTTGGGATATCACGCTGGTCTTGATATGTTGCTAGCTTCTCTTCAATAAAGCGCGCGCAAACGTGGCTGAGCGTTTCATCATCGACAGGCCACTTTTCTGAGTTGCCGTCTGAGGCTAATAACTCACTTGGCTGCCACTCAATGGGCTCGAACATCTCTGGCGGCTCAGCAAAATAAAAGTGGGTGTCTTGATAAACTTTTAGCCATGCATTTTTAAATGGCGTGAATACTTTAAACATTTCGCCGCTTTGATTCTTGATACTCCCTGGCGGCGCAATTACATCGCCGTCGTATGCGCAAAAAGCAATCCCTTTACTATCAGCGTACTGTAAAAAGGCATTATCTCGGTTTACTTCATTAAGCTCATATTCGTTGTTAGCGTATACATTTTTTACTTGGTGTTGCTCGCAAAATGACGCTAATTTTTCAACACAACCGGCGTAATCAGCTGCATCAATAATATGTAATTCAATACCTTTACTTGCTAAAAGCTTCCCCAAGAAGCTAAGCCTACGCTTTAATAAATCTAGCTGAATATCAGCCACATCATGCTTTTGCCATTGCTTTTCAGTAATAAAAAATACCGCATTTCTGCAACCATTTTCGATTGCCTGATACAAAGCGTCGTTATTAAAAAGGCGCAGATCGCGCCTAAACCAAAATAATGTATTCATTAAATTCCGTAGCGTAGTTTTAATTCGTTCGGATAGGGGTCAAGATACACTTGCTTAGCAAGATACTCGTTTGGGTGCACTTTTAAATGATGCTTAATTAACGTAAGAGGTACGTAAAGTGGCACTAACCCTTGGCGATATTCATCGATGGCATCACGTAGTTCTTGCTTTTCAATCTTAGAAAGCGATTTTTTAAAATAACCTTGCAAGTGCATTAATGTATTAGCGTTATTTTTACGTGAAGCTGGTTTTTTAAGGGCTGTCATTAACCCCAAAATATATTCATCAGCCAAAGTTTGGATATCTTCGCCATCAAAAGTACCAAGCAGATTTCCTAAGCTACGGTAAGCTTCGTAGTTATGAGCCATCAATAAGTACTTATATTGGGCATGAAACTGAGTCAATCTATGTACTGTGAGTGGTTGTTCGCTTAATGTTTGCCAGTGCTTATAGGTATAAACACGCATTACAAAGTTTTCGCGAAGGTGCATATCATTTAAACGACCGTTTTCTTCGCAAGGTAACAATGGGTTATGTGCCATTATTTGCTCTGCAAAAAAGCCGATACCTTCTGAGGTATTTCCCGTTCCCGCTTCGTTGTAGATTTTAATACGTTCCATTCCGCAACTAGGGCTTTTGGCACAAAATACAAAGCCGCTTAAATCTGCAGTTTGCTCTGTCGCAACACGTTTACCGTATTCTGTTAATTTAGGGCCAACATCGCCAGTGCCATCTGGGCGGCACACTTTAATAGTATCGCCAACACGCACTTGACGAATAGTTGGTCGAGGGATTGGCAGGCCTACCGCTACTTCAGGACAAAACTTTTTATACTCAACATGGTTAGCCAACTCATCCATGCAAAAATTAGATTTTTTGTGCCCGCTGTCAAAGCGAACTTTGTCGCCTGCTAAGCAGGCGCTTAAACCAATTTTAATTGTCGATTGCTGCATATAAACTCTACTAATAGATAAGATTACCAATTGGGTTCAGTAATTTACTAATACCTTTATTGAAGTGTAGGGCACTACTAACAACTGTAAAGCACAAGCACCCTTCAATCGTTTTAGGTGTGTGATTGTGACGACCATCTAACATCATAAAGTCACCCGGTACATAGTGTCCGTCTTCATCACTAAACTCCCCATCTAATAATAAAGTGAGCTCAAATCCAGTATGAGTGTGCTCAGGTATTTCACCACCCGCATCAATATGAAGCAGGCTTGCTCGTAATGGGCCATCTTCTAAATCAATACGAGAGCGGGCAAGTTTGCCTATTTGCATAAAATTGCTGTGGCCAATGCGTGTAAGTGCTCTAGGTAAAGTGTAGGTTTTATCTTTAACATCAACTGACACCTGTTCTTGCTCGTACACTTCATCAATTGATTCATCAGCGGTGATGGCATCAAAAAGTGTTTTATCGAACATATCATCCAAGTCGGTAGCTGATTCAGTAAAAACATTATCAGCATTTTTCGCTTCAAGCGCAGCGAGTTCGTTTTGACACACAGGGCACATTTCAACATGAATAGCGACTGCAACACTCAAAGTGGCAGGTAGATTACCTTCACTGAACTTGGCAAGCAATTCGTTGCTAGGATGGTGCTTAATCATGGTGATCTCCCATTTCATTGCGTAACTTCTGCAAGGCTAAGCGAAGACGAGATTTCACTGTGCCTACGGGAATATTTAAATGCTCAGCAAGCTGCTCTTGCGACATATCTTGAAAGTACACCCCGCGCACAACTTCACGTTGCGCAAGCGGTAGTTTATCAAGGTACTGTTTGATCTGTTTATCTTCTAAGTGGTCACTGAATTCGTGCTGGCCCGGCTCGGCTTCATCTATCAATGGCCAGATATCTTCACTAATGCACTCTTCTTTGCTGCTCTTCATTTTTCTTAGCATATCGAAAGAGGCATTACGCATTACTGTGTATACCCAAGTTGTCGCTGCACCTTTTTCTTTGTGGTAAAGGTGTGCTTTACGCCAAACTGAGGTTAGTGTTTCTTGAACTAATTCCATCGCTTGTGCTTCAGAACCGAACTGCTTTATTCCAAAACGTTTAATTTTTGGTGAGAAATATTGGAAAAGTATTGCAAACGCACGTTTATCACGGTGCTCAGCAACAGCAAATAAAGCATCAGCAAGCTCTTTGCTTGGAGTATCTGGCATGGCAGAGTATTGACCTGTGTTAGGTTTACAACCTGTTTGAAGTTGTTGACTTACCATCTTTATGTCATCCAATTATTGTCGTTTAAAGTAATACGGCAAATAGTTGATGTTAGATCACATTAATCAGTAAATTCGTTGTTGATTAGAGTATGGAGGAAACTTAGCAAGTTTTCAAAGTTAGATTTATAAGCAAGTTGTTGTTTTTTAACTAACGATATTGGCAAAATTTCAAGCCAACGGGCAACAACCCAAGCAAGGTTATCGAATTGTGGGGCTTTATATAGGCCTGCTAAATCCGGCTGATTTGCAAATACAGCACGAAGTGTGTCACTCAATAAAGTGTTTTCGTCATTAATTGGCGTGCTTACGTACCATGAAGGTGACGTAATTATTTCGATGTCAGCATGTCGAAGTTGCTGCTTATCCTGAAAAGCGTTATGCATAGACACTGCATGCTCAGCATAAACATCAATTAATAATCGACCATTATCATCTTGATTGAAGTCGGTTATTTGCACTAAACAACCAATTTCGGGCAAGTTAAGATCTGTATCGTGTTGGTAAGTGCACAGCACAAAACCAGTGTTATCTTGTACAGCTTCTTTGACCATCGTTAAGTAACGCTGCTCAAAAATTCTTAGCTTGGTGAACCCTTCAGGTAAAATAAAAACCGGTAAAGGAAAAATCGCACGCTTCATAAAGTCTACTATTCTAAAACCACATGCCTTTAATTACGTGCGCTTTTAATCCGCCGATCAATATTTCATGAAATCTTAATATCTACTTTGTACCTTAGAAGTTGAACCATTGTGCAACGTTACGAAATAATTCGATAGATGCATATGCACTGAGTAAACTCAAAACCGGTGCAACCATAAGTAAAAATAAGCTGATTTCACTACTCATTGTCTTGTTTCCTTACTGCTTGTTTGTTGCTTTCGGAGCTTGAGCAACTTTTAACTCTTCTTCTTTCGAAGCAATTGCATCTTCACTCATGTAAGTATCTAGTAACTTTTGAGCATCAAACTCAATGCTGTTCATTACACTTTCCTTCAGCTCGTTACTCGCTTGTTGAACATAGCTTTTAACAGATTGTGTAATTGTGTTGCTGATATCTAATTCAAAGTCAGTAGCACTTGCTTGAGTTGACCCTAATACAAGTAACGCAGCAGTAGTTAATTTAAGTGAGTTATTCATAGTGGTATTCCTTGTCTCTTTAAGTAATTAGTCGTAATTACTTAATCAAAGGTTGTGCCACCCTGAAAATAAATTTTAAACCATTGATTTTTAATAGATTAAAAATTAATTTATTTTTTAAGCTTATTCAGTATTGGTTAATAAAACCAACGAATTTAAATGTTTTGACCAATATTTAGCGAAAAAATAAGCATTGCCATTTTCAGCGCACACTTGTACACTGAAAATGTTTTATTCACTCATTTTTAGTAGATAAGTATGACAGAGCAACTCCCTTATTCACGCCAAGAAGAACAACTTAACGTGCTTACTCACGGCATGGGAGTCCTGTTTGCAGTATATGTACTGTGGGACTTAGTTTCACAATCTAAAGCTGTGTCAGCTACGGTAAGTGCCATCGTGTATGGCTCAAGCCTACTGGTATTATTTTTAGCCTCGACCTTATATCACGCCAGTACCAGAGAGCGTATACGAGCCATTTATAAAAAATGTGACCACTGTGCGATTTACTTGCTTATTGCAGGTACCTACACGCCTTATTTGGTTATTTCGTTATCTGGGGCTTGGGCAATTGCTGCTTTGGTGTTTATTTGGACTTTAGCGCTTGGTGGTGTTGCATATAAATTACTGGTCAAAAACACGAATAAAAAGGTCTCACTCGCTACCTATTTATTAATGGGCTGGTTTGCATTAGCACTTGTTTATCCACTTTATTTGAACCTTGATTTAAGCGCTTTATGGTGGCTGCTAGCTGGCGGGATTGCCTACAGTTTAGGCACTGTGTTTTACAGCGCTAAAACCCGCCATTACAGCCATGCAATTTGGCATGTATTTGTGCTAGTTGGATGTGTTTGTCACTACTTATCAATTAGTTTGTATGTTTATTAGTCCCATTGATGCAGGCGCATATTAATTTTAGCCTTATTAAAAGTAACACCTTCACTGAGTAGTTTTTGTCGTTGCTCAAGGTGTTTATTGCTGCCTTCTGGAAACGATATTTTACCTTGGCTATTAACCACCCGATGCCATGGAATGCTTGAGCCCTCGGGCATCACTTTTAATAACCGCCCCACTAACCTTGAGTTATTAGGATATCCCGCAAGCTTTGCTACTTGCCCATAACTGGCAACTTTCCCCTCAGGAATGGCACAAATAATGGTATAAATTAAATCTTCTTTAGTTGCCTGCTGCACGACTCGACTCCAAATACTGTTTACTGACCTCGCTAAAATCCTGCCAAATGGCTCTTGCAACAGGGCCATGATGAACCGAGTGCTGTCTAAATACACGAATTTCTGCACCAAACTGGTGTTCACGATCGATAATTTTAATTTGTTGTAATAAACCAGCATCGATTTCTGCTTGGCAATGTTGCAAACTGATCATTGCCCAGCCCGCACCAGAGAGCAAAAACGACTTAACACTGGTTATATCGTCAATTTTCATTAATGCAGAGCCTAGCGTATAAGAAAGCCTATCACTGTCAAAACTCAAGTCGCTTTCAAACATGGCCAAACACGGGTAGTTTTGAATATCAGCAAAGCTGATTTCACTTGGCACTACATCAGGCGCGCTAACAATACCTATATCAAATTTACCAATCGGTAAACTTTCGAGATCCCCTGTTGCATGAAACAAATCAAACCAAGGGCCAATTCCTAAATCAGCCTGATGGCTATTAACCTGCTCTAGAGATACAAAGCGCTTACCTGAAGAAATACTAAACTCAGTACTAGCAAAACGTTTGAAGGTTTGGCTGATCACTTGGTTATAACTATTTTGATGGCAAAGTTGCTCGTAGCATATTTTGTAATTGGCTTCATTACCTAGTGCCAGCTCTTTAGCAAGTGAGCTTAACTCACTGTTTGCATTAAGTAATTGCTTGGCTTCACGATAAAAAATACGGCCCTTCTCAGTTAAATGTAACCTGTATTGGCTTCGGTCTAGTAGCTCAAACCCTAGCTCTGATTCTAGCTTCTTAATAGCTAACGTGAGCGCAGGTTGAGTCTTATGTAATTTAAGTGCGGCTTGGCTCAAACTAGTGCTTTGCACAATAGCATCTAGAATGATTAATTGATTTAAATTCATTAATGGCAAACTATATAAATAAAATTTATGCTGTTTCTAAAATTTAATAATTTTTATTTTATATCTTTGCAGCGTATCCTGCAGCAAATTTATGCTTTCTTATCTATGGAGAAGACAATGAGATTGGCAACCGCCGCGTTAATGAGCAGCATGTTTTTGCTTCTTGCGGCATGTTCAGAGCAAGCACAGCAAGATGAAGCAGAGCCGGTAGTACGTCCTGTTAAACTTTTTAATATTGGCAATAATTCAGAACAAAGCATTCGCAGCTTTCCTGCTGAAGTTGTTGCTAACCAAGGTTCTTATCTCGCTTTTAGAGTAAATGGTGAGTTACTTGAGTTCCCTGCTCTTGCGGGCCAACACGTTGAAAAAGGAGAGCTTTTAGCAAAACTGGATCCTGAAGATTTTCAACTGCAGTATGAAGAGCGTAAAGCACGTTTTGAACTTGCAGCGTCTCAACTTGAGCGGGTGCAAAAGCTTTTTAATCGCTCCATTGCCAGTCAATCTGAGTTAGACCAAGCCCTTGCCAATAAACAGGTTGCTGAGTCAGCGCTAAAAATTGCCAAAACCAACCTAGATAATAGTGAATTACGCGCGCCGTTCGCTGGTACTGTGGCAAAGGTGTTTGTGAAAAACTTTGAAAATATTCAAGCAAAACAAAACATTCTTCGCCTTGAAACCCGCGACCTGATGGATGTGGTTATTCAAGTACCTGAAAAGCTCATTGCACGTATCGATAAAGACGTACATTACCAACCAGAAGTTGTATTTGATGGTTACCCAAACAAGTCATATCAATTAACCATTAAAGAGTTTGATACCCAAGCCGACCCAATTACTTTAACGTATAAAGTTGTGTTTTCATTACCTGTGCCAGAAGATTTTAATCTACTTGCCGGTATGACTGGCCGCGTTGATATAGACTTAAGCAAAATCACCAGCTCACAGTCACCTTATACATTACTGCCTGTTGAGGCGGTATTCTCAGAACCTACTGAGTCTGAAAACAACAACAGCTATGTGTGGCTTTATGACGAAAACACAGGTTTAGTGCACAAGCAAGCTGTTGAAGTTGGCCAATTACACCGTGATGGCATTGAAGTACTCTCAGGTATCAAAGAAGGGCAAATCGTTGTGGCTGCTGGTGTGCACTTTTTAGAAGAAGGCATGAAAGTGCGTCCATGGCAAAAAGAGCGAGGCTTATAATGAGCTTTGCTGCACTCGCTATTGAAAGAAAAGTCATTAGCTGGATGTTCGCGCTGTTTTTACTGATTGGTGGAACCGTCGCTTACTTTGGCTTAGGACAACTAGAAGATCCTGAATTCACCCTAAAAAAAGCCATGGTGATCACCCTTTATCCGGGCGCGTCACCACAGCAGGTTGAAGAAGAAGTCACCTTCCCTATTGAAAATGCAATTCAACAGCTACCGTATGTTGATTACGTAACCAGTATTTCATCACCGGGTAAATCGCAAATTACCGTCGAGATGAAAAGCAATTATCGTAAACAAGACTTACGCCAAATATGGGATGAGTTGCGTCGTAAAATCAATGATCAAGCATCGTCGATGCCCTCTGGTGTTTATCCTAGTAAAATTATGGATGACTTTGGTGATGTATACGGAGTGATGTATGCAGTCACTGGTGATGGTTATTCTTACGATGAGCTTAAAGATTACGTTGATTATTTAAAACGTGAACTGGTTTTAGTCGATGGCGTTAGTAAAGTAACCGTGGGTGGTGAGCAACAAGCACAAGTCATGGTTGAGATTTCAACCCGCAAACTTGCCCAGTTAGGTATTTCGCCTAATCGTATTTATCAGCTTTTACAAACTCAAAATAGCGTGTCGAACGCAGGTAAAGTGCGCGTTGGCGATGAATCAATTCGCTTACACCCAACCGGTGAATTTAAAGACGTAAAAGAGCTCGAAAACCTACTCATTTCGAAACCAGGTGAAAATGAGCTTATTTACTTGGGTGATGTTGCTACCGTTTTTCGTGAGTACGCCGAAGTCCCTAACAATATTATTCGCTATAACCAGCAACAAGCATTACTGGTTGGCGTGTCATTTAGCACAGGCGTTAACGTTGTTGATGTAGGCGCAAATATTGATGCCCATTTAGCGTCACTTGAATATCAACGACCACATGGTATGGAAATAAACAGCGTTTATAACCAACCTGCCGAAGTTGAAAAGTCAGTAAGTGGCTTTATTATCAGCCTGCTTGAAGCCGTTGCTATTGTTATAATCGTGCTTTTAGTCTTTATGGGCTTTAAGAGCGGTGTATTGATTGGTGTAATACTCCTGCTAACGGTATTAGGTACCTTCATTTTCATGAAGTTATTTGCCATTGATTTACAGCGAATTTCGCTTGGCGCCTTGATCATAGCCCTAGGGATGCTGGTTGATAATGCCATTGTCGTAACCGAAGGCATATTAATAAACCTCAAGCGCGGACAAACAAAACTGCAAGCGGCGACTAACATTGTTAATCAAACCAAGTGGCCATTACTGGGTGCTACGGTTATTGCTATTACTGCCTTTGCGCCGATTGGCTTGAGTTCAGATGCCAGTGGTGAGTTTGCTGGCAGCTTGTTCTGGGTGTTGTTTATTTCATTGTTACTAAGCTGGATCACAGCCATTACTTTAACGCCTTTCTTCGCTGATTTAATGTTTAAACAAGCCACTGAAAAACAGCCGCATCACGATGAAGACCCTTATCAAGGTGTTATTTTTAATGTTTATAAAGGCGTGTTACATACAGCAATGCGGTACCGTAAAACCACGCTACTGCTGATGGTGATCCTGCTTGTTAGCTCAGTTTATGGCTTTAAATTTATCAAGCAGTCGTTCTTCCCAGCATCGAATACTCCTATGTTTTATGTTGATTATTGGCATACGCAAGGCGCTGATATTCATACCACTATGGATGGTGTTGCAAAGCTCGAAAAATTCTTACAAGCCGACCCACTGGTTGAAGAAATAACCACAACGGTTGGTCAAGGTGCACCGCGTTTCATGCTGACTTACGCACCTGAAAAATCATACCCTGCTTATGGGCAATTGATTATTCGAGTAAAAGACCGCGAAGCTGTTACAACCATGATCAAAAAAGTACGCGATTACCAACACGAGCATGTACTTGATGCTCAGCTTAAAGTTAAACGTATGGAAATTGGCCCATCAACAGATGCAAAAATTGAAGCGCGCTTTTCTGGTGCTGATCCTGTGGTACTTCGCCAATTAGCAAAAGAGGCAAAAGACATTCTGCATCAAGATGCGGGGGCATTTAATATTCGTGACGATTGGCGTGCTCGCTCGAAGTTAATTCGTCCACAATTTAACGAGCAAAAAGCCCGTCGTTTAGGGATTGCTAAATCTGACCTTGATCAGCTGCTGTTAACTAGCTTATCGGGTAAACAGGTGGGCGTTTATAAAGACGGCACACAAATGCTGCCAATTATTGCTCGCTCACCTGCTGAAGAGCGTTTAAACGTTGAAAGCTTACGTGACTTACAAATTTACAGCCCAGTGTTAGGTGTGTTTGTACCGGTGACACAAGTGGTTGATGATTTTGTTGTTGAGTGGGAAGACAGCTTGATCATGCGACGTGACCGTAAGCGTACCATCACTGTAATGGCCGACCACGATGTTATTGGCGATGAAACTCCAGCGAAGCTGTTTGCACGTGTTCGCAAAGACATAGAAACTATTGAACTACCTCGTGGCTATGAATTGCAATGGGGCGGCGAGTATGAGTCATCAACAGATGCGCAAAAAGCTATTTTCGGCTCATTACCGCTAGGTTACTTAGCCATGTTCGCTATAACTGTATTGCTGTTCAATTCAGTTAAAAAGCCTTTAGTGATTTGGGCAACAGTGCCACTAGCCATTGTAGGTGTATCAGCTGGTTTATTACTAATGAATGCAGCATTTAGCTTTATGGCATTGCTTGGCTTACTGAGCTTAAGCGGTATGCTCATCAAAAACGGCATTGTATTAGTCGATCAAATTAACCTTGAACTCGATAGCGGCAAAGACCCTTACAAAGCAGTGTTTGACTCTGGTGTAAGCCGTGTTCGTCCTGTAGCGATGGCTGCAATTACCACCATCTTAGGCATGATCCCACTGCTATTTGACGTGTTCTTCCAGTCAATGGCGGTAACCATTATGTTCGGTCTTGGTTTTGCGACAGTGCTGACACTAATTGTTGTGCCTGTGCTCTATACCATGCTGTTTAAGATCAAAGTACCTAAACAGCGTCACGCTAATTAATACAGATTGACTCTCAACCTAAAGCCCTATCAGCAAACTGTTAGGGCTTTTCTTTATTACCTTTTATTTTAATAAGCAAAAAGGTAATAAAATCCGCCACAGCCAGCAAATAAAAATAAACAACACCAAAAATAAAAGCGCACTGGTTCTTGGTGCTTATAAATGGTGCTAATGCTCCCTGTATAACTTCGGCTACCTACACGAATTTTATTCGTTAATAACCCCAACACCCCATAACCAACAAACAATAGGGATGCAATAAAGATAAATGCATTCTGAAAGCTAGCCATTGATAACCCTGTTTATTAGTCGTGAAAATTGGTCAGCTATCAATTTTTAACTTATTTATTATTCTCGGTAAAGTCGGATGCCGAGAGCTCGCCTGTGTCTAGCATAAGTATTTTGTTATTTAAGGTGGGTGTCTAGTTACTTTTAAAGTTAAAGTGGATGTCCATTTAAAGTGGGTGTCCATTTTTGATGTTCTGGTTGTGGTTTTAAATAAAGTGAGTGTCTGTTTAATGATTATCTTTAAAGTGGGTGTCCATTTATGGTGGTCTAGCTATGGTTGTGAATAAAGTGGCTGTCTGTTTAACTAATGGCACTGATTGTACTGCAAATGTCAGCAAGTGCTCATCAGTTCTACTGAGGTTAACTGTGCTTGATAGCTTTTTAAAAGGTAATATATGATAAATGGAAAGACGCGCTTCTACTTATTTTTTATTCTCACACTCATCAAATAAATAGTAATTACGAAGATAAAAAAAGAGAGAACTCCAAGATAAAACATTTCTTCACTCTCCATATAGATATTCATCGAAAAGACGCCAAAAATGACGGTAGAAATATAAAATAGCCAAGTCGCAAGCCCACTTCTTTTCCTCGCAAATAACTTAAAATATATAAATCCCAAAAATGAGATTACAAGAAAAGTAAATAACATTTATTTTTTCACCTGATTCAAACCATCAACAACCTTTTAAAAAATACTATGCAGATAAAACCAGTACAGCCTACCCAAATATCAACACTAACTACCTAGAATTAGCGCCAGCTTTATTCAATAAATCAACCTATCAGTGAGAGTACCTTAGCAAGTATGCTCTAAGCTGCCAAAAGGTTTGTTTAAAGTGGGTGTCTATTTAATGCTTAACCTATCAGCTTGTGTGCTAACCTATTGCTGCTTATTTAAGACTTGAAGGGCTAAGATGCGTAGAAAAGTACTTTACTTATTGATTGCAATATTCAGTGGTACCTTAAGCGCCAATGAAAATACATACTATCAGCATGAGTCTAATGTAGCTTTTCACGTTGCCGTTGAAAGTTTATCTGATGCTGTTTTAGCAATTGAAGGACAAAATGGATTGATATTTAACTCAAGATGGATTTTTGGGGAAATAGGCACACCAATCGCATATTTGTGAAGGGCAACAGTCACCCGATTTAGAGCTCGGGTGTGATTCTGTTTCAAGTCCGACTGTTGAATCTCATTACGACTTCTACAAAACAGTCAGATTGCTCTTTATTTTAGACCTAAGCTAATTGTGAATGGATTCAAATTGATTGAAGCAAGTGTTAAAAACAATAAAGTAACACTATTACTATTTGAAGATGACAATACAAAAGAGCTGTTCTTTGTAAGGAAACATCAACTTATCGATATTATCGCGAAAAAACTCACTAAAAAAGAATTTCAACAGAAAAGAGACCGTCTTGAAGCTGATGCCACTGACCCTAATGAAGGCTGAGGTTGCACTATATATCATTAAAGAACCCTGAAGATTACGAGTAAATACTAGCCAGGGCTCTAATGCGCTGAGCTTACTTTTTCAGACTTAATGTGCCTGTGCGTTTAGTACTGCTACGCTTAGTTTGATTTGGTTTTGATGAATGTGAATTGCCAGCCTTTGCTCTTGATTGACCTTGCTTAGCATCACTGCGTGCTTTTTTCACGTATTTAGAAAAGTCGCGCTTTTTTTCTTCTTCATTACGTGGCTTTTGCTTAGCACGAGCTTGCGTTGGCTGTTTGTTTTCATCAATTGAACGCTCTTGTGTTTTACCTGAGTCGGCAATTGAGTTATTGATCTCAGCCATTTCTTGTTCGGTTAAGTGACGCCACTGCCCTACTTTTAAACCCTTTAGGGTCACGTTCATAATTCGTGTGCGCTTTAAAGTCACCACTTCATAGCCTAAATATTCGCACATACGACGTATTTGGCGGTTTAAGCCTTGTGTTAGTACAATGGTAAATTGCTGTGGGCCAGTTTGCTTGACCTTACACTTTTTAGTAACGGTATCGAGGATAGGAATACCGTTTGCCATCTTATTCACGAACTGGCGATTAAGTGGCTTATCAACTGTCACTACGTATTCTTTTTCATGATTATTACCAGCGCGAAGAATTTTATTAACGATGTCGCCTTCGTTAGTTAAGAAAATTAAGCCTTCTGAAGGTCTATCTAAGCGTCCGATTGGGAAAATACGTTCTGGGTAATTAACTGCTTTAACAATATTGCTTTGGATTTTTCGCTCAGTCGTACAAGTAATACCAACTGGTTTGTTATAGGCAATATAAACCAGCTTAGGCTTTGCTTTTAAAGGTTTGCCATCTATAAGTACATCATCGGCGTCACTAACTTTTACGCCCATTTCTGGCAAGTTGCCGTTAACAGTAACACGACCTTCTTCAATATATTTATCTGCCTCACGGCGTGAACAAAAACCTGTTTCACTGATAAATTTATTTAATCGCTTTAACTCTGTCATGGCACACTTCTGTCTGGATTTTAAAGCCGCTAGTTTATACCAGAAGGCTTTACCAAGCTAGGTAGAATCTAGGCTCTTTCATTGCACTTTTAGTGTAGTGCTGCGTTTTTGGGCTTTTCGCTCAATAAACTATGTAGTGTATCAAAATCGAAAGCGTACTCAGTGCTTTTGCTGTTTTGCAGTAAGAAGGTTTCAAAAGGGATAACCGACCAGTCTTTGATGTTTCTTAGCCAGCTGTAACTTTGAATATTGTGCTTTGTGATCACCCCAAGCTGAAACTTAATCGCATCGTGATTTTGCCAATAAGGGTTACCATTATGATGATCGATAACGCTAATTAGTGCCCACGCTCCCATCATAAAATGCCCGCCAACACTGGCTGTGAGTTTTTGTTGTTCTATTAAGTCTAAATTATCATCAAGCCAATCAATGCCACCAATGAAATAGGCTTTATCTTTTTTACCTTTTACTGCTTCTAGGGCACCTTGCGCCATCAAATCAGACGCACACCAAATCACATTCGTATCTGGGTATCGTTGTAATAATCGGCTCACTTTATTCTCGGCTTCTTGCTTATTCCAACTGGCATACACAACTTGCTCAAGCTCAACATCTTGTTTTCGTAAATAATGAACAAGGCCGTCACTACGGGTGTCAGATTCAGTGCCATAATGGCCATTGATAGCGACAAAGTGAGGCGTTTGCTTTGTATTTATTGCCTCATCAAGTAAGGCTTTGCCAAGTTGTTCACCCGCTTTGAAGTTATCGTGAAATACTTCACCTAACCAATATTTAAAGCGCTGACGGGGTTTACCGACTTCGTCTCGCTCTACGCCAACAATCGTTTCTTCGAGAGTGATAAAATTTACTTTGTGTTGTTCAAGCAAGCTCATTGACTGCTCTGCGCCACCTGGGTAATTGATTAAAATTGCGTAATCAGGTTTAGGGTTATATTGCAGGTATTGTTTTAGTTCGGCTAATTGAATGTGGCGATTTCCACCACCATAAATTGTTGTGAGGGAAACATTATTTTGCTTGGCAGCAACCTGCATCACATCAGTCACTTTTTGCCAAAATACATCGCTTTTAACAGAGGGATTAACTAACAGCACAGAGAATTGCTCGCCAGCATAAAGTGGTGAACAGCAAAGCAATGTAAAAACCAACAAGCAAACTCGCATTACCACTCCGCTTTGTTTTTCTTTGATTGTAGTATACGAGGAATTATCTAGACAATTTCCGCCAAATTAATTCACACGGACCATGTGTAAAGTACTGACTATACACTTTACAAAAAAACAATTGAAAAACAAGCACAACAGCAATAACCAACCAATAATCTATGCGATCAAAATTAAGTGCTGCGCTTGGGTATGCGACTTTAAAAAACAGGATAAAAATCACTGTTTGCATTAGATATAGCGTTAATGACATGCGTCCAGCTTGCTGTAGCAGTAACCAGTTACTGGGGGAATTTTTAACTATTTTCACAATGATGTGGCAATAACAAATGGCCATAGCTAAAGCAGCAAGCCAATTAATCGGTTCAGCAATCGCGTACATGAATACACTTTGGTCAGGCTCTATCATCAACCTTAGAGCCGTAAAACTTATCGCTGCAGCAGTAATCAACTTAAGCTGAGAGTGTGTTAAACCTTTAACAAATACCCCTTGTTTATATAAATAAACGCCCACCAGCATTAACCCTGCAGCCATCCACATAGTGATAAGCGGCACAGCAATAAGCATTATTATAAAAATCAGAAAGTTACTGACGAATCCTGCAAAATAAGAAGAGTAAGCCGCGTCATACGCCATTAAAAAACTCTCAGAGCTTCTCGTTACAGGGCTAAACTCTGGCTCTATAAAGGAGAGTAAAAATGAAATGAAGGCACCAAGAAGTAAAAACAGCATGCCCATACGCAGTATTTTTTCGTCATCTTGCTGACTAAATTTAAGCGTTAACCAGCCTGCACAAGCATAAATAAACAAAATATCGCCAGCCCAAAATAAAAAACCATGGACAAGGCCTATACATGCCAAAACTTTTAGCCGCTTATGTTGCTTCTCGACGCTTTGCCAAAGTTGCCATTGAATAACTAAAGACGCACCGAATAACAGGCAAAAAAGGCTTCTAAAACGCCCATCAATAAACACTGTATTGATGGTGTAAATGAGTGAATCTGAAAATGGTGGCGTAGCACTTGGGGTATAGTCATACTCAAACACAGCAAAGGTGTAGATGTTCATAAACATCAAGCCGAGTACCGCAATACCCCGTAAAACATCCATATTTATATTGCGCATAAATCCCTTATAGGTTTTGCCTGCAGCTATCGCTCCAATTTACCGCATTTTCGTATATCTTGGGAAGGTCAGCACTTTCAATACTTAAATAGGCAACAGCCTGTTCAAGTGCCCACCAACTGCCAGTTTCGTAAGCTTTGACAGTTTCTAGTATGTAATAGAGGATATTTTTTTCTTGCATGAGAGCAGCATGAATTTCGTCAGGAAACGGCAATCGATCCAATAGCTTTTCCATTGGCTGATCTAATATGGCATCGAGCAACGAAAACAGTCCCGTTAAAAATGCCTCACCTGTTTGTTGCTTAGCAACACGCTGCGCTATTAATTCGCAAAAGCGCGCTCTAACAACACAAAGCCGAGTAAGCTCGGCTGGTTTTGACTGGGCACTGTGGGCAGTAATAATTAGGCTAACAAACTTTTTCAGTCGTTCATGGCCTAAATATACAAGCGCTTGTTTTAGAGAACCAATTTTGCTTTTAATAGGAAACACGCCGCTATTAATTAAGCGCAGCAATTTATAAGCAAGTGCGGTATCTAACGAGAACAAGCCCGCAATTTCACTTATATTTGGATCTGGGCGCATGACTTCAGCATAAATTGATAATACCAGCGCGTAATTGTAATCAATATCGCGATGCTGAATCATTTTGGGTTTAGCAAAGAAATAACCTTGAAAGAAATCAAAGCCCATTTTATAGGCTTTGTCGTAATCATCGGCTGTTTCAAGCTTTTCTGCCAAAAGCTTTATTTTTTTATGTTTTTTAAGCTTATTTACAACAGGGGCAATTTCTTCAAAGGGTGTTTGTTGAACATCAAACTTGATAAGACGAATAAGTTTTAAAAAGCGATCCCACTCAGGTTGGTAGACAAAATCATCCAGTGCCAACTTGTAGTTGTTGTGAAAAAGCTCGCGACAATATTCGTAATTTTCGTCGGTAGGTTCCATAGTTTCGAGTAACTCAATCACCACATCTTGAGTTGGCAAAAACGCGCAAAGGTCCAGCTTCAAAGACTCTGGACCTATGTTAATTAATGCTTTTTTGCCCGACGTAATATGTCGGGTACCTAAATTGAGCTGGTTTTCCATAATGAGTCGAGCCGTTGCCGTACTCTCTGACACATCAGGAAAACTATTTTTTAAACTATCTCTAAATAGTAGCTCATAGGCGACAACTTGTTGACGACGATTAAAGACCGCTTGCCTAGCAACAAATACAGCCACTTTACCTACTTTTTATATTTTATCTCACACTAAGTAATTAATAGCTGAAATTGACAAAAAAGTCACTTAATTACCATGAATCACGCATTTTTTATTGATATAAGCCTGATAAATAGCCTTCTGCAACAGATTGCCACGTAAAACGGGCATTTTCAGCCTGTTCACATATTGCACACCATTGTTCTGGTTGTGATTTTTTAAGCTCAAGCGCATCGCTAAAACTAGTAACAAGTTCGTAGCTTTGTGATGCTAAACTCTCACCTTGAAAACTAAAACCACTCACATGATGCTCTACCGTATCACGCAAACCGCCAACACCGTGGACTAAACATGGCTGACCTGCTCGCATTGCTAACATCTGACTGATACCACATGGCTCAAACGAACTTGGCATTAAAAATAAATCGCCTAAGTGATACATATATTCGCCAACAAAATGTGCGTACCCTTTTAAAAATAGCAGGTTTTCTTGGCGAGCCATAACCGATGTCATAATTTGCTCAAGTTCAGCATCCCCTGAGCCTAAAATAATCATATAGCCGTTATGTTGTTTTAAGCGCTGACACAACTCATCTAACACCAGTCCTTTATCAAAAGGCTGGCGAAGTAACAGTGCTTTTTGGTCCGTTAAACGGCCCACACTGGTTACTAATGGCCCTGAAAACGGCTGAGTTTTAAATTTAAGTAAGCGTTGATGCGCTATGTAATAGCTTGAATCTAAAACCGGACTTTTTGCCATCCATTGAAATAATGCATTTTCGGCATGTTGATAAAGGCTCGCTAAACTAATGTCCTCAAGCTTCATTCCAGGGTATTCGCAACCATTAAGAATGCCCACTACGCGGCCTTGTTCATAAGCAGCTTGTAGGTCAGCTTCAAGCCCCTCACCACCAAAGAAGCCTTTTTCAGCATCACTAGGGCGCAATACTTCTTGGCAATACGTTGGCGAAACGAGGTGTACTTTATCAACCAGATTAATTGCTGTACGCATTGGATTAAAGCAATCAAAATAACGCGGATCGCATAATCGTTCGCCGTTATAGCCTAAGCTTGGGAACCACGCTTCTAGGCTTGAGCTATCGCCTTTAAAAGGACGTATCCCTTGCAATGCAAGGTTATGTACTGTGTAAGCTAAAAATAAGTGCGATAGTTTCTTATAACGGCTGTCTGTTTTTAGTAATAGAGCAACACAGGCACTGTGCCAGTCATGTAAATGCACAACATCCGGCGTGCGGATAAGCCCTTGTAATAAGGCCTCGCAAACAGCAGCGTTGAAAAGAGCAAACTTACTTGCATCGGTTGCAAATGGTCGGCCTGGTTCATCATTACAATAAACAGCACCATTATGGCGGCTAAATTCCCAATGAGATATAAGTAGTTGCGTTACACCTTCATCACTTTGAGCGAGCTTCCACACATCCAGTTTTTGCATTTGACCTGCAAATGGCACATGTACTACACCTATGTGATGACGCTCTAAATAATCAAAGCCATAATCAGGGATCACCACATCAACAGTAAGGCCTTTTTCTACTAACGCTTTAGGACAATCTCTAACAACATCCGCTACACCACCGACTTTTGCATTCGGTAATGCATCATTCTCTGCAGCTACCATCAATACATGCATGCTTTGCAGTACTCCATAAAACTGTTATACCAATCAGCAATAATACTTAATTAAGCGAATTGGTATTATTCAAATATAAATAAGGGAGGGACATGCCCTCCCTTTTTCATTTAACGCGATTGCTTAAGCAAGTCGTTTATTATCTTGTTCTTGTTGTTTTAACTTTTTTGCAAGTTCATTCAACATATCACGAGTTACCAACACAATTCCTTTTTTCGAGACTCTAAAGCCATTTTCTTTGTCAGCTTTGTGATCGTAGCCAATTTCTAGACCTGCTGGGATCTCACAATTACGGTCAATAATAGCACGCCTAATTCGGCAATTTCGCTGTATTTTCGCACCAGGTAAAATCACAGACTCTTCAATTTCACAGAATGAGTGAACATATACATTCGAGAACAGCAGTGACTTTTTAACTTTAGAGCCAGAGATAATACAGCCACCCGAAACTGTTGAATCAACAGCCATTCCACGTCTGTCATCATCATCAAAAATAAACTTAGCAGGTGGTAACTGCTCCTGATAAGTCCAGATTGGCCATTTTGGATCATAAAGGTCAAGCTGAGGCTCTGGCATTACCAGCTCCATGTTAGCTTCCCAGAATGAATCAAGCGTACCCACATCGCGCCAGTATGGTTGACCATCTGTGTTAGAGTCTCTAAACGGATATGCAAACACGTTATGCTCTTCGATGATAGCTGGAATGATATCGTGACCGAAATCACGGCCTGAGCCTTCCGTTTCTGCGTCTTTTTTCAATTGTTCAAATAAGAACTCAGTATTGAAAATATAGTTACCCATTGATGCTAAGCAGGTTCCTGGTTTACCCGGTACAGACGTTGGCTCAGCAGGCTTTTCATCAAAACGACGGACACGATTACTTTCATCAACCGTCATTACACCAAATGTATCTGCAGCTTCTTCGCAAGGTACTTCAATACAACAAACCGTCATATCAGCACCTGTCTCAACATGTTTTGCTAACAAACCGCCGTAGTCCATACAATATACGTGGTCACCAGAGAGGATCATGACATACTTAGGCAGTTCATGACGGATGATATCCATATTTTGGAATACCGCATCAGCTGTACCGCAATACCACTCGTCACCATATCGCTGAGATGCAGGTAAAATCTCTACAGATTCACCCAATTCTTTCTTAAAGTGACCCCATGCACGGTTTACGTGACGAATTAACGAGTGCGACTTATATTGAGTAGCAATACCAACTCGACGAATACCTGAATTAATACAATTCGACAATGGAAAGTCGATTATTCGGTGTTTACCACCAAAATAGACAGCTGGTTTAGCACGCCAGTCTGTTAATTCATGTAAACGTGAGCCACGTCCACCGGCAAGAATTAGGGCATACGTTTCTCTGGTTAAACTACTTATGTATCGGTTTGCATAACTTGGCATAACTCTCTCCGTCTTAAGCTAGCTGCTTTTCTTCTGTGTGTTTTGCTGTGCACTAGTGTCCAGTAATGGCTCCAAATGCCAGATATCTTCACTGTATTGACTAATGGTTCTATCGCTCGAAAACATGCCACTGGCTGCAGTATTCAAAATACTCATTTTGGTCCAGTGAGCTGTGTCTAAGTAGGCTTGTTCAACTTGCTCTTGTGCTTCTACAAAGCTGGCAAAATCATGAGCAACTAACCATGGATCGTGCGGGCTCTTAATCGCCGCAATAATGTCGTCAAATAAATTAGGCTCAAACAAATTGAAGTGACCGCTCTCAAGTAATTGCATTACTTTATAGAGGCTGTCAGTTTGGTGAATAATCTGCTCAGGATTATAGTGCGCTTTGATATCATCAATTTGCTCTGCACGTGCACCAAATAAGAAGAAGTTGTCAGCACCCACAGCATCACGAATTTCGATGTTAGCGCCATCTAACGTACCTATAGTCAATGCGCCGTTCATCATGAACTTCATGTTACCTGTGCCAGATGCTTCTTTACCTGCTGTAGAAATTTGCTCAGATAAATCCGTCGCTGGGCAAATAGTTTCCATTGCTGTCACGTTGTAATTAGGTAAAAAAGCAACTCTTAAATACGGTTTAGCAAGCGGATCTTTGTTGATCACTTCTGCTACGTTATTAATTAATTTAATAATTTTCTTCGCCATGTAGTAACCTGGTGCAGCTTTGCCGCCCAATAGCACACAACGAGGAACAATGTTTGCTGTATCGCCTTGGCGAATACGGTCGTAAAGGTGAATAACGTGCAATACGTTTAATAGCTGACGTTTATATTCGTGAATACGTTTCACTTGCACGTCAAACATCATTTCGGCATCAAACTCTACGCCACAGCGGTTTTTCACTAACTCAACAAGGCGTTGCTTATTGCTGTGTTTTACAGCTTGCCATTGTTTATGGAATTTAGGGTCGTCATATAAACGACGTACCTGACTAACTTTACTAAAGTCTGCAACCCATTCATCACCAATATGTTGATTAAGCAGTTTAGCCAACTCAGGATTACAATGTGCTAACCAACGACGAGGTGTTACACCATTGGTTTTGTTGTTAAACTTCTCTGGCCATAGCTGATAAAACTCATTGAATAGGCCCGCTTTAAGTAGCTCAGTGTGAAGTGCAGCTACACCATTCACCGAATAGCTACCAACAATCGCTAAATATGCCATGCGAATTTGTGGCTCAGGGCCTTCTTCGATAAGCGACAGCGCACGTTGTTTTTCAACATCACCTGGCCACGCTAACGCAACTTCAGCTAAGAAACGCGCATTGATTTCGTAGATTATTTCTAAGATACGCGGTAATAATCGGGCAAATAAAGATACTGACCACTTCTCTAATGCTTCAGGAAGTAAAGTGTGGTTTGTATAAGCCATGGTCTTAGTCGTGATAGACCACGCTTCTTGCCAATCTAGCTCATACTCATCAACCAAAATACGCATAAGCTCAGCGACAGCAATGCTTGGATGTGTATCGTTTAATTGAAAAACATGGTAATCAGCAAAATCAGAGAAGTCTTCGCCATGTTTGCTAACCCACGTATCAATGATGTCTTGTAAGCTCGCTGATGATAAGAAGTACTGCTGACGTAAACGCAGTTCTTTACCATTCTCGCTGCTATCATTTGGGTAAAGTACCATGGTGATTTGTTCAGCTAAGTTTTTACGCGCAACCGCTTCTGAGTAACTACCTGCGTTGAATTCGCTCAAATCAAATTCGTCTGTTGCTTCTGATTTCCATAAACGTAAGGTATTTACAATATCATTCTTGTAACCCGGAATTGGCACATCATATGGCACAGCTAAGACATCGTGAGAATCTAACCATTGACGGTGCTCACGACCATATTTATCAGTATAACTTTCAACATGACCAAAGAATTTTACGCGCTTTGATTGTTCAGGTGCACTTAGTTCCCACGGGTGTCCTTCACGTAACCAGTTATCTGGTTGTTCAATTTGATGACCATTTTCAATAGCTTGATTAAACATGCCGTATTCATAGCGAATACCATAACCAACCACAGGTAATGCAAGGCTTGCACAGCTATCTAAGAAGCATGCAGCTAAGCGCCCTAAACCACCATTACCAAGACCTGCATCATGCTCAGCCTCAGCAACTTGCTCGAGCTCTGTGCAATATTCTTGTAACGCTTTAGCGACTTGCTCATCTAAGTCTAAGTTCAAAATCGCATTGCCAAGTGCACGCCCCATTAAAAACTCAAGTGATAAGTAAGCTGTTTTACGGCGTTTTTGTTCATGGATTTGCTGTTTGGTCACACGGCAACGAGCAACTAATCGGTCACGAATAGTTAATGCTAATGCATGGTATAAATACAGCTGTGATTTACCCACTTTGTCTCGCCCAAGGGTGTAATAAAAATGGCGTGATAAGTCATCATCTAGCGTACTTTCATCAACTGTAGGCGCATCCTGCCAGCCCTTTACAATACATACTTGATCGGCATTTTTAGCCATGATTTAGATCCTCTGAATTGGCGGTAAAAACCCAGCTGCTCATTGCAGCAATCTGGTGTTCCTTATCAACAAATTGTGTTGACATAGGATGAATGCTGGTCAGTGCTAACTGCCACTTTCCTTTTTCTAAACTAGGAAGTTGGCAAGTTACCGGCTCTGCTCCTGCATTTAATATGATCAATAAAGCTTGATTTGTATGCTTGTCGGTCAGGCTGTATATCAACACTTGGCGATCACCTTGATGCCAATCGTCTTGTTGCATATTGGAGCCTGATTCGGTGAACCACGCTACGTCATAACGCGGGTCATTATCGTGAACAAAAAAGCGATGTTTAAAAATACTGAACTGCTTGCGAATGCGCAGAACATCGTCAATAAATCGAGTTAGAGGATGACTGAATTGTGAGTCTTTCCATGCAAGCCAGCTTGTGCGATTATTTTGACAATAGGCGTTATTGTTACCGCCTTGTGAGTGTGCCATTTCGCTTCCTAATGAAAGCATAGGCACGCCTTTAGAAAGTAACAAAGTTAACAGCATATTTTTTTGTTGTTGTAAGCGTAATTTGCTCACTTGTGGATCGTTGGTAAACCCTTCGACACCACAATTGAATGAGTGATTGCCACTGTGGCCATCACGATTTTGCTCACCATTAGCTTCGTTGTGTTTATGCTCGTAGCTGACTAAATCAGCCAGCGTGAAGCCATCATGACTGGTGATAAAGTTAATACTGTTAAGTGGCCCACGTAGGTTGTGCTCAAACAAGTCAAACGAACCATGTAAACGTTTTGCAAGCTCGCCAATTACGCCCTGCTCTTGTTTCCAAAAGCGTCTTATCGTATCGCGATACTTATCATTCCATTCACGCCAAGGCGCAGGAAAAGCCCCTAATTGGTAACCACCTGGGCCAATATCCCACGGCTCTGCAATCAGTTTAACTTGGCTTAGTACTGGGTCTTGATTAATCGCTTGGAAAAACGCATGTGCCTGATTAAAGCCATTAGGGTTACGCGCTAAAATGGTCGCTAAGTCAAAACGAAAGCCATCGACTCCCATCACTTCAACCCAATAACGCAAGCTATCAAGTACCAGCTGTAAAGAGCGAGGCGAATCAATATTTACGGTGTTACCACAGCCGGTATCATTAATATAATGCTGGGGTTTATCAGCAACGGTGCGGTAGTAACCTAGATTGTCTAAGCCACGTAGCGACAAGATAGGTCCATCTGTGCCCGCCTCTGCTGTGTGGTTATAGACCACGTCGAGTATTACTTCGATATCTGCTTTGTGAAGCGCCGCCACCATTTCTTGAAACTCGCTAATATCATCATTAACCAGATACTCTTTATGCGGTGTAAAGAAATTAAGTGTGTTGTAGCCCCAGTAGTTTTGTAAGCCTTTGGCTGTTAAAAACTGCTCACTGATAAAAGCATGAACGGGTAATAACTCTAAGCAAGTCACACCAATAGTACGTAAATGTTCTATAAAACTAGGGTGGCTTAAACCTAAAAACTTACCTTGTAACGGTTTTGGGATCTCAGGGTGGCGGCAGGTTGCACCAACCACATGACACTCATAAATTACCGTTTTTCCCCAGCAGTGATTCGGTTTTTTACCTGTGTAAGGTGCCAGTTCACGGACTCGTGATTTTGGCATATCAATGGCATTATTAACCTGACTTAACTTTCCTACAGGCATTTGCCCATAGTGACGTTCACTCCAAGTAAACTCACCATACAAATCTCGGGCATACGGGTCTAACAGCAATTTGTGATTATTAAAAAATAGTCCTTTTTCGGGTGCGTACTCACCATCAGCGCGAAAGCCATACAAGGCGCCACTTTTCAAAGGGCTCACTTTCAGTGTCCAGATGCCACCTTCGTTCATATGCATCGCAAGGGTAAGAACTTCTGAATGACCGCTGCTATCAAATAAGCACAGAGACATATGTTGTGCTTGTGGTGCGTACACAGCAAAGTTTACGCCCTCACCAACAACAGACGCCCCTAAAGGTGAGCTCACACCGACTTCTAGTTCGACACTATGACTCATCGCTCACCTTCTTAAGGTAAATTGTCGCAAGGCCTGGCAAAGAAACACTAATACTTTGATTAAAGCCATGACTTTCTTTCGCTTGGCTTACAATTATTTGCTCTGCATGATTAGTTGCTTCAACGCCAGAACCAAAATAATCCTCTTTGTCGGTATTCAAAATAACTTGATAGGTACCAGCTTTTGGCACACCAATCACGTAGTCGTGATACACCTGCGGCGTTAAATTACAGATCACCACCACAAAGTCTTCAGCTTTTTTTGCATAGCGAATAAAGCTAAACATACTTTGCTCAGCATTATTGCTATCAAGCCACGCAAAACCCGCAGGGCTTGTATCCTGCTCGTATAAAGCTGGCGTGCTAGTGTATACAGCATTTAAATCTTTAATCGTTTGCTGCATACCACTGTGGCTAATATGTTCAAGTAAATGCCAATCAAGCGATTGGTCGTGATTCCACTCTTTACGCTGGGCGATTTCTGCCCCCATAAACAATAATTTTTTACCTGGATGCGCCCACATAAAGGCATAATATGCACGTAAGTTCGCAAACTTTTGCCAGTCATCCCCTGGCATTTTTTCAATTAATGAGCCTTTACCATGCACCACTTCATCGTGGCTAAGCGGTAGAATGTAGTTCTCGCTGTAGGCGTAAACCATTGAAAACGTCATTTCATGGTGGTGATGCGAACGGTAAATTGAATCGCGCTGCATATAATGCAAACTGTCGTTCATCCAGCCCATGTTCCACTTATAACCAAAACCTAAACCATCATGGTCAACTTGGCGCGTAACACCTGGCCATGCTGTAGACTCTTCGGCCACCATCATAATGCCCGGATTTTTTGCATAGCAGCGCATATTGACTTGTTTTAAGCACTCAATGGCGCCTAAGTTTTCTCTGCCACCGAATTGATTTGCAACCCATTGCCCTTCTTCACGGCTATAGTCTAGATAAAGCATTGAGGCAACCGCATCCACGCGCAAACCATCAATGCCAAATTCATGCAGCCAGTACATTGCATTCGCAATTAGGAAGCTACGAACCTCTGCGCGGTCATAATTGTAGATATAGGTATTCCAATCAGGGTGAAAACCTTGTCTAACATCGGCATGTTCGTATAAATGGGTGCCATCAAAGCGATGTAAACCGTGAGGATCACTTGGGAAATGACCAGGTACCCAGTCCAGTATGAGACCAATATCTGCTTCGTGACATTGCTCGACAAAGTAAACAAAATCTTCAAAGCTGCCATAGCGACTGGTTGGGGCAAACAATCCAACAGGTTGATAACCCCAAGAACCATCAAATGGGTACTCGCTGATTGGCATTAATTGTAGGTGCGTAAAACCGAGCTCTTTTGTGTAAGGAATAAGATTATCAGCAAGTTCACGCCAAGTGAGATAGCGCTCGCCATCATCTCGTCTTTGCCAAGAACCCGCATGCACTTCATAAATACTAACAGGCGCATCAATACTGTTTCGTTTTGCACGATTTGCTAACGCCTTTTCAGAAAGCTGAATACCTGTTTTTAGCTTTTGTAGCACTGACGCCGTACCCGGTGCTTGTTGCATCTTAAACGCAAATGGATCGGCTTTATCAAGCACTTCTCCTGTTAGAGTGGTGATAGCAAATTTATAGCATTGATGCTCTTTAAGCCCAGGAATAAATAACTCCCATACCCCACTGGCAGGATGAAAACGCATAAAATGACGATTACGCTGCCAATAGTTAAATTCACCAATAACCGATACACTACTGGCATTCGGCGCCCACACTGTAAAGCGAACACCATCAACGCCTTGTTGAGTCACAAAATGTGCACCAAAATGTTGATACGCATGCTCTAAACTGCCTTCATTAAACAGATACATTGCCTGTTCATCTAAGCTGCTTTCAAAGCTGTACTCATCGTATTGTTGATGAGTAAATTCATTGCTATAGCTAACATCTAGCTGGTAGTCAGGCTTAGTTTTTGATTTAATATTTGCGATAAATAAATGACTATCACCTTGTTGCTGCGCAACGATTTTTTCTGTGCCAAGCAGAATCGAAACACTGCTTGCGCCAGGCAAAAAGCAACGAATTTCATAGCTGGTAGGGCCACTTTTATGCGCCCCAAGAAAGCTGAAAGGATCTCTAAAACAACCACTGGCTAATGCATCGATTTGTTTTTGATAAATAACAGGTTGTGCACTTTGCTCTTGACGAACACGACTTCGCATTATTGATTCCTTATCGAAATTAAATTGGCTAAGAATGACTGTTGCGCTTCGATAATCTGCGCCGCTGGACGCGACAATAAACGCCGCCAATTTGGGTACTCTTTATCAGTACCGGGGATATTTACAGGCAGTATTTGCTGATCTAAGTCATCTATTTGAATAGTAAATAGCTTTGCTGGTGCTGCCGCTAATGAGGATGCCAACGCTTCATAAACCGTAAAGGCATCTGTTTCTAACGATAAATGCTGATTTGACTCTCGTGCTATAAAATTAAGCATACGATGCTTTTCAATGTTTCTCGCATCGAATTGAGCCCGAGTTTGCTCATCATCAAGCAAACCATATTGTTGTTTAATCGTAATATCATGGCCAATCCACCAGCCTTTGAATGGTGGTACGTCATGGTTGGCTATCATTAAAAGACTATGAGGAGCAAAATGCTCAGCCGCTAAAAACTCACCTTGGTGATCCTTTTCAAAGTAGAACAACCCGTTTGAATAGATTGCACTTGCTTTTAATGCTTCACGCACTTCATTAGGTACCACGCCTAAATCTTCGCCAATAACCACACATTGATTGAGGTGAGATTCAATCTTTAGAATTGCTAATAGTTGTTCAAAGGGATAATAGACATAACAACCATCTTGCTGGGAATTATTTTCAAAACACCACCAAAGTCGGCGTATCGCCATAACGTGGTCAATTCTAAGTCCACCAACATCTTCCATATTGGCGCGGATAAGTGAGCGATAAAACGCAAAATTGTCTTTACTTAACTTCTGTGGATTAAGTGCCGGCAAGCCCCAATTCTGACCATGTTCAGCCCAAGGGTCTGGCGGAGCTCCAACATGTGCATTTTCGGCAAATAATTCATTTTGGCTCTTGAACTCACTGCCATCACCTGCACAGCCAACGGCTAAGTCATTAATAAGGCCAATTGCCATACCACTGTCACGGGCAGCTTGCTGGCAGATATTTAATTGAAGATGAGCTTGCCATTGTAAATAGCTAGCATAATCACGGTCCCCAACCAACATGGTCGACAGGCTGTGTTTATGGGTTTCACAAAAACGAGTGAACTGCTGTTTTCGCTCTGCTGAGCCAAATTCACAAAAGTGTTGATATAAACAGCTAAACACTTGATATTTAAAGTCACTAACTGATGTATAATCAATGTAAGTCGCATCGGTTTGCGGTTTATCCGCTAACAATTTAATAAGTGCATTATTATTTTTTGCGTCTTCGCATAATGACACTGCAATATACAGCGGGTTCAATAACGCTCGGCTATTTGGACTATAGGGACTCGCCCTCTCAGGGCTGTGTTCAAACAGTAAATGCAGTGGATTAAGCAACACATAATCCATGTTTTTAGTCGCGGCTGCTTTAATAAGCTTTGTTAAGTCAGCGAAGTCACCAATTCCTAACCCCTCTTCATTGCATAAGCTATAAAGCTGAATGGATAAGCCCAAACGCTTTTTGTCATCAATAGAGAAGCTTTCTTTAGGTGTGATCCATAGCTGACTGTGAGATTGCTGATCTGCCACAGTAATGAGTGCATCATGATAACCAATTGGCATTTCAGGAACTGGCAATGCAAGCTCAAGATAACGAATACCGTTTAGACCATAATCACCAAGAATAGCTAAACCTTGTAAGTTTTCACAAGTAAAGTGAATATCAAGCGAAGGCACGCTTAGAGTACATGAGCGTGATAATAAACGCTCATCAACGCGTACTTTCAAAATTGGGTGGTGTGCCTCAATAATGCTTGTATGAGGCAACAAATTCAGCCATGTACCTGCATCTAATGCAAAATTAAGTTGGTTAATTGCATCAGTATCCTGAGTATCTACACCACAACAACTAAGTGCCTGCATGCGTGTACTTTCATCGAAAATAACATGCTCACCAGTGTATTTAGTATATTCATAGCCTATGCCATGCAGGTAATATAACTGCGAAAGTGACTGCATCAAAACACCTAAGCGCGTTGGGTATTAACAATGCTGTTATCAGTACCAAAACCGTTAGGAATATAACCATCTGCTTGGTGGTCATTGTCCCATGTTTCGCCATTGATTAAGTAACGGAAGTGAAATTCTTGATCTAGCGGTAAGCGCTGCTTGCATTTGAATACTTGTTCTTTTTTATTAAACTTCATTGGCACTGGCTGCCAATCTGTAAACTCTGCAACTAATTGCACATCATCAGCGTCAGGGTGTTGGAATTCAAAGGTAACTTCTGTTTCGTCTTTAGTTTTAAAAAAACGTTTACTTAGCATAGTGGGCTCCAATTCAACCAATTGGTAAATTAATCCTTGCCACAGTACCGCATTCGACGACTCATTCAGCGGAAGCTGTGCGTTTCAGGTTTCTTAACTTGCTTACTAAAACATCAAGTTTGTATCTAGTAAACCAAACCTATATTTACGCATTATGACAGTGCATCTGTATGTTTTTCGCACCACCATAGTGCATAAAACACACAAAAACTACAACAATCATATTGCTGTATTATTACGAGCAATAACTGAACCAAGTTGATAATAAAATATACTTTATTTTCAGTACCTTTTTTATCAACCTTATTCGCAACTTATAAAAAAGTAGATAACAATTTAGATTGGGTAAAGTGAATAAAATTGAAGTGGAAAGTTAGAGCAATCACACTAAAATAAACACTACTTCTTTCGTCAAAAATACACTGCCAACTATTTATAAAAACAAGACAAAACAGATTTACATCGTATAGCCCTGTTAAATAAATTAACAAACATGATGGTAATAAAATCTTTATTTTTTGACTGGTTATTAATTTTTTATCACAGGAAAACTTATAAAACGCAACGAAAATTTAATTTTATAAACCAGACGCTAATCCCGCACTACCCAATTAACTTTTTTAAAAATTATCTCAGTGCATATACAAACACAATAAGTAGAAAAGCGTAAATTCGAACGGACTACCAATCCCTGAAAGCATTAACAGTGCTGCTTTTCAGCAATGTTATAACCACTTTTTTCTGACCACAAGAATAGCTAGCTTAAAACCTGTTTCGGATAAAACTAGCAAGCCATAGCAAAAGTTGGTATATAACATTTAAAAATTAACAATTAACCGAAAAAATAATAAATTCCACACACAGCCATAAGAGATAATAAAATAAATACAAAGTAGTGACTTATTGTTTAGCTAAACAATAACCATAAACACTATTAGTATGAAAGTATCTAAGCATTTTTGTCGGAAACAGTGCTAAAGTTTGCTCGATGAATAGCAATAATGCAGTATAAAAGTAAGGCTTCAATTAATTAGCATAAGAAAAAAATTTTAGAGCATTAACACTAATGACTATGAATTTTCACATTCTATACTCATCCATGCCCCAAAGTATGAGAAAGGTTTTGTCTAATCTAGATACAAACAATATACTCGATGTATTAACTGGTGAGGTTTTATTGTAAAACAAAGACACCACAATGGTAGTAATGTATGGCCAATGCTCTTCGAACTTTATCAATAAGTATTATAACTTTAATAGCTTTTATATACGGCTTAAATATCTTCTTGACTAAACAGGTCAATGATTTGATGTACGCGCCAAAAGGCTTAGAACTACATACCTTTCAAGGTACAGATGTTACAGTGGTAACAGCTCCTTGGTACAACCTCGTATTAAGTGGCCAGCATTTAGTTTACGATAATAATATTTCTTATATTGTTATTAATACAACAAATGAGTCAGTCGTAACAGCTGCGACTTCTGATCTTATACTCACTACATTATTCTCACCGGTAAACATTATCATTTTAATCTTGTTAGCATTAGCCATCAGTTGGTTAGTTAACTTAAGATTTCAAAATAATCATGAGAAATACGCTCTCAAGATGCTCAATACTAAATCAATTGAATTACTCAATAGTCTAAACTTAGCCAGTGAATCAGGTCTAAACAAGCATACACAACTTGAACAGTTACAAGTAAATTTTCAAACACTTACAACCCATATAACTAATTACACACGTGAATCTGAAGTCAGTATTTATCAAGATAAGTTAACCCACCTTATTGACCGACATGCCTATATAGAACACCTTGCCAAACAATTGAGACTTGCTGAGATGGATAAATTCAGCTGTGCATTACTATTTATAGATTTAGATGGATTCAAACAGGTAAATGACTCTTTTGGTCACAGTTTTGGTGACGATGTGTTAATTCAAGTAGCAACACGCTTGAGCAGTGTTTTACGCCACCATAAAATAAGTAATATTTCCCCAATTAGTCAACTAGAACAAAACTTAGCGCGCCTTGGTGGTGATGAGTTCTCTATTTTCATTAACTTAAAAGATGATAAAGACAAAGCACTAGAGGTTGCACAAAATGTACTGCACGAAATCGAACGTGATTTTGTTTTAGGTAACAAGCTAATCAAAATTAGCGCTAGTATAGGTATTGCGGTTTACCCAGATAGTGCATCCACCCCACAAGCATTACTGCAAATGGCTGATGTAGCAATGTATCGAGCCAAAACAGATGGTCGTGGTATTTTTAAAGTCTATTCTCCTGAAATGGGTAAAAAGATTAGGCGCTATCATTACTTGCTAGAAGAGATGCGTCTTGCTATTGCTAGCAGCAGTTTTCATTTGTCTTTTCAACCTATTGTACATGTAGATGATTGTGCAATTGACTACTTTGAAGCATTAGTTCGCTGGGATCACCCTGTTGAAGGTTCAATCACGCCTGACGAGTTTATCCCCATTGCTGAAGAGTCTAATCTGATACTAGAACTTGGTGATTGGATCATGCTGGAATCATGTAGACAAATGTCTGCTTGGTATAATGCGGGGATGAAGAAAGTGTCTATTTCTGTGAATATATCTGGCGTGCAATTAAAGCATTACGATATTTATGAGTGGGTTATGGAGAAACTTGCCAAAACAGGGCTGCCTGCAAAAGCGCTGATGCTAGAAATAACCGAATCAACCTTAATCAAAGCAAGCAACAAGATTATTCAATCGTTAGAAAAACTCAGAATTGAAGGGATCACCATTGCGATTGATGATTTTGGTACTGGTTTTAGCTCGTTAAGTACCCTTGCAGATTTACCTATCGATGTGATCAAACTCGATAAACTGTTTGTTGCGCAAGCTAACGATAACCTTAAATATAATGAAATCATGCACTCTGTCAGCGAGCTTGGCCGAAAACTCGGCCTTAAAGTTGTCGCCGAAGGAGTTGAAGAACTCGCTCAATTTGAACTAGTTAAATCGATGGGCATAAACAGTGTTCAAGGCTACCTAGTGAGCCACCCTGAGTCGTCTGTTAATGTTGGCCACAAAGTATTGCAAGATAACATTAACTTTATGTCTGTTACTGGAACAGGGGTTTGGAATATACAGCAACCGCTTTAGTAAGTTATACTAAACACATTATTCAAAGCCATTCCCTTGTTAATGTTAAAAAAAAGCTTACTTACAGTTTTTATCTTGTCAGTCACCATCATTGGAATACTGGTTGGCTCTTCTATTTATACCCTTTACAGCAAAAAACGTTTAACTGTTGACCCAAAACTGAGAGAAATCTCCGGTATTGAATTTGATAAGTTCAATCGACTTTGGGCCATTAATGACAGCGGTGACCAACCAAAACTATACCGTCTTAATGAAGATGGCTCTATAGCAAAAGAAATTTTAGTAACCAATGCTAAAAACATTGACTGGGAAGATATGACACAAAACAAATTTGGTCACTTCTTTTTGGGGGACTTTGGCAATAATAAAAACGATAGAAAATGGTTAACCATTTATAAAATAGAAAACCCTATCGATATCAAAAGCGACACCACAGAAGCAGAGATAATCAAGTTCACTTATCCTGAAATGGATGGCAGCCCTATTCAACCAGAACAACGTAATTTTGATTTAGAAGCCTTTGTAGCCCTTGGCCGACACCTCTATTTATTTACTAAAAATCGCACTGAGCCATTTGATGGTATTACAAAAGTGTATAAAGTTGGCGATCATGCGGCTAACTTTGATGCACAATTAATAGATTCGTTTCAAACTTGCACCACAATGGAAAAACTTTGTTGGATCACTTCTGCGGCTCTGAGCCCTGATAGAACCAAGTTAGTTCTACTAGATTCAACCAGCATTTGGTTATTTGAAAATTATCAAGGCGATAAGTTTTTTTCAGGGGATGTATCGCGCATTGACTTAGGCATTGTTACACAAAAAGAAGCCATCACTTTTTACGATGACAACACAATTGTTTTTACAGACGAAGAGTTTAAAGGCATTGGCGGTAATGCCTATGTCATTAAGCTCGATGAAGTCGAAAAGAAGGTCATCCGCAAAGCGCCCAAAACCAATCAATAACCAAACACATTATTTAGAGAGCGCTTTTTCGACATCTACACCTAAAATCAGCACTCCCATGTGCTGATTTTCCTTATCAAATATGGGCACGCTAAACTGCACCTGAAAGTGTTTGGTCGACTCATCAAATTCCACTGTATCAATGTAATAGTCATCATCTTGCTGGTACATATTTAAAAATTTGGCTTCATCACCCTGCCAATAGTCTGTTGTGACTTCACTAATAATGACATTTTTACCTTGTTTATCAGTGACAATTATTTCTGTAATGACACCTTGCATCTGCTTTTGCCATACTTGTAAGAATTGTGAACCTTCAAGTTTTAGGTAGCGCTCTGCCAGTATAGATGTATTGTCACGGACTTGTTGCGCCCACTGATGATCAAGCTGTTCGAGATCTTGCTGCGCGAGTGGTTGCTGATTACTTTTAATTACTGCTTGCTGCACCTGTTCTGAATTCGCTAATTGCTGTATTTTTTCTAAAAGCCCTTGCACTAAAGTAAGTTTTTCAATTTTTGACAATACAAAGGGACTTTGTGAGCAACTACTTATGTGACTGTTAAAGGCATTTAAAAAGTCAGGAAACTCCTCGAGTGTTTTATTTGCTGCAAATAAACCCAAAGGCACATAACGATAGAATGTTTGCGTGTATTCATCTGGCTTAATCTGTAACTGCACAGCATTGAACTCAAACTCTTCTAAATCAAGCAAGATTCTATCTACCCGTTGCTTTTTAAATACTTTTATAAGCTCTTGCGTGGTGTTAACTTCGACTTCAATTTTCCGATTTGTTAATTGATACCAATCAGCCTGATGACTCCCTCTTACGACGCCATAACGAAGTTCGTGTTCAGCTATTGAAGCCGAATCTGCGTGGGTAAACCAGTACCAGTTTTCTAAAAACATCGGGGCAGAAAGCTCACCATACTCTTGCATTTGCGATAACAGGTTTGCAGTAAAGTAACCATCGAGCCGATTCAGCTGCACTTCCCTTTTAGCCCTTAACCAAGGTAACTTCTGCAAGTGAAATGGCACATTGATTTGCTTGAAAATACATTCAACATGCGTAATTGCGTTGTGTGGTGCGTTAATTGGTAAGTTAGTACCTAACTGAAAAGGCTGAGCTACAGTGAGTGACAGCAATAATGAAGCAAGCATCAATACAAGCCTAAATAACTAACGAGTAATAGTTATTATAGACAAAAGAAGCGGTTTTACCTGATTAAGGGTTAACGCTTAAACTTTGTCTCTAAAATCACAGATGACGTTGTTCGCTCTACGCCATCTAAGTTACCAATGTCATCTAAAAGGTGACTCAGCTTTTCAAGGTTTTGTGCTTGCACAACAGCAATCAAATCAAATTCACCACTAATTGCATAGAGCTGTGAAATAGCATCAATTTGCTTTAGTTCAAGATTCGTTTTGGTGGTCAGTTTTTGCTTCACTTTAATCGAAACGTGGGCAGATACCATTTGGCTCAAATAGGCATCACCATAGTCAACGCTATAGCCTTTGATCACCCCTGTTTCTTCTAATTTTAACATTCGGCTTTGAACAGTTGAGCGCGATAAATTAAGCGCTCTCGCTAGGTCAGAAATACTCGCACGCGCGTTGGTTCTTAAGATAGCTAATAGTTTTTCATCTTGTGAAGTTATCACTTTGACTACTCTTTTCGTTAATTTGCTTTTTATTTTAGTCATTTTTCACAAAATAGCACTGCAAATTTAAGTCCCTAACCCAGATAATAAGAAAAATAGATAAGAAAAATAATCTCATCGTGCTTAATTAGGCAGGAACGGCTTAACTGACCTATTTTTTGCAATTTAACTTTTTTCATACTAAGCCAGATTTAGGTGCAATAAATGCAAGTAACAAGAGAACTTTTTAACGACGTAATGGTACCAAACTACAACCCATCAGAGGTGATTCCTGTTCGCGGTGAAGGCTCACGTGTTTGGGATCAAAACGGTAAAGAATTTATCGATTTTGCAGGTGGTATTGCCGTTAATTGTTTAGGCCATTGTCACCCAGCTCTTGTCAATGCCCTAAAAGAGCAAGGCGAAAAAATTTGGCACTTATCAAACGTAATGACAAACGAGCCTGCACTTCGCTTAGCTAAAAAGTTAACTGACGCTACATTTGCAGATAAAGTGTATTTTGCAAACTCAGGTGCAGAAGCTAACGAAGCGGCATTAAAATTAGCGCGTCGTTGGGCATTAGATGTACACGGCGAGCAAAAGAACCAGATCATCGCATTTAACAAAGGTTTCCACGGTCGTACATTCTTCACTGTTACCGTAGGTGGTCAAGCTGCTTACTCAGATGGTTTCGGTCCTAAGCCTGCCGCCGTTGATCACTGTGACTATAACGATTTAGCTGCTTTTGAAGCGCTTATCAGTGACAACACATGTGCAGTAATGATGGAGCCACTACAAGGTGAAGGCGGTATCATTTCGCCAACGAGCGATTTTATCAAAGGTGTTCGCGCGTTATGTGACAAACACAATGCTTTGCTTATTTTTGATGAAGTACAAACAGGTGTTGGCCGTACAGGTGATTTATACGCATACCAAGGCTTAGATGTAACGCCAGATATTCTTACTACAGCAAAAGCGTTAGGTGGTGGTTTCCCAATTGGTGCGATGATCACAACAGCTAGCATTGCAGAGCATTTAAAAGTAGGCACACATGGTTCTACTTACGGCGGTAACCCACTTGCATGTGCTGTAGCAGAAGCGGCATTTGATACTGTTAATAGTGAAGAAGTACTCGCTGGTGTTAAAGAGCGTGAACAGCTTTTACGCGATGGCTTTGCAGCAATCAACGAAAAATACGACGTATTTAGTGAAGTTCGTGGTAAAGGTCTATTATTAGGTGCAGTTCTTAACAGCAAATTTGAAGGCCGTGCACGGGATTTCCTAGTAGCAAGCACTAAACACGGTTTAATGAGCCTTGTTGCTGGTACAAACGTTGTGCGCTTTACGCCATCTTTAGTGATTCCATTAGAGGATATCAAAGAAGGTTTAGCTCGCTTTGAAAAAGCGGTTGCAGACGTTGTAAACGGTTAATCCTAGTTGGCGCATGCTTTAGCATGCGCCATTGGAGTGCACTTAATGCAAGTATTACGTCCTATAACAGCAAATGATTTTGCTGCGTTAAAACAAATTGCTGTTGAATCTGGTCATGGTTTTACCTCTTTACCGGTTGACGACAATTTACTACAAGAAAAAATTGAACGCGCTGAACGCAGTTTTGCAAAAGATATTAATAAACCACAAGACGAAACCTATTTATTTGTATTAGAAGACAGTGAAACGGGTGACGTTATCGGCACAACAGCTATCGAAGCTGCTGTAGGAATGTCGGTTCCTTTGTATCATTACCACCAAGGTAAAACTGTTCACCATTCACCTACTCTCAACGTATATAACACGGTTGATATTCTGAGTATGTGTAATGACTATACGGGTTGCTCTGAAATTTGTACCTTGTTCTTACGTGAGCAAAACCGCAAAGGCTTAACGGGTCGCTTTTTATCACGTTCTCGCTTTTTATTTATGGCCCAGCACAGCGAACGTTTTGCTGACACCATTATTGCAGAAATGCGCGGTGTAAGTGATGAAGACGGTCACTCACCTTTTTGGCAGTGGTTACAAGAACACTTTTTTAGCATTGAGTTTCCGCAAGCTGATCACTTAGTGGGTTTAGGCGATAAAGTTTTTATCAGCGAGTTAATGCCTAAGTACCCTATCTATGCCAACTTACTGAGCAAAAAAGCACAAGCTGTGATTGGTAAGGTTCATGAAAAAACCAAGCCTGCGCTAAAACTTCTAGAAAAAGAAGGGTTTGAGCACCGTGGTTATGTTGACCTATTCGATGCAGGGCCAACTGTTGAAGCAAAGCTTGGCAATATTCGTAGTGTTCGTGAGTCACAAGTGTGCCCTATCACGATTGGTGAGCTTGCGCATATCAATGAGCAAAGCTCAGATACATTAGCTATCTGCAACCATGGTGTGAATGACTTTAGAGCCACATTTACCAAACATGCTCATTATAACCACGCCAAGCACACCTTAATCATCAGCCAAGAAGTGGCAGATGCACTTAAATTAAAACAAGGGGATGCAGCACGGTTCTTCCGTTTGTAACCACTTAAGGAGTTTAAAATGAGTGTCACAACTCAACTTATCGATAATCAATGGCAAGCTGGCCTTGGTCATGATTTTAGTTCAATCAACCCAAGTAATGGCGAGGTTGTTTGGCAAGGTAAAACAGCCACGGCTGAACAAGTCGCTGATGCAATAAAAGCAGCTCGTAGTGCGCAGCTGGGCTGGGCTGATATGACTCTTGAAGAGCGTATCGTTATTCTTGAAAACTTTGCTGCAGAGCTTAAAGAGCACAGCGAAGAGTTTGCAACGATCATCGCCCGTGAAACAGGTAAACCGCTTTGGGAAACACGTACTGAAGTAGGTGCAATGACGGGTAAAATCGCCATTTCAATTAGAGCCTATAACGAACGTACTGGGACCACAGAAAACCCAATGCCTGGCGCTAAAGCGTTTATTCGTCATAAGCCACATGGTGTTGTTGCGGTGTTTGGTCCTTATAACTTCCCTGGTCACTTACCAAATGGCCATATTGTGCCAGCTATTTTAGCGGGTAATACAGTTGTATTTAAGCCATCAGAACTTACGCCTCATGTTGCTGAGTTCACCTTAAAGCTTTGGCTAAAAGCAGGCTTACCAGCTGGTGTCATCAACCTTGTTCAAGGTGAAGTAGACACAGGTATTGCTCTTGCATCTCACCAAGATATTGATGGCTTATTCTTTACGGGTAGCTCAAATACAGGTCACCTATTACATAAGCAATTTGCAGGTCACCCAGGTAAGATTTTAGCGCTGGAAATGGGTGGTAATAACCCACTGATCGTAAAAGATGTCGCAGATGTAAGTGCGGCTGTTCACGACATTATCCAGTCTGGTTTCATTACTTCTGGCCAACGTTGTACCTGTTCTCGTCGCTTATTCATTGAGAACTCGGCAAATGGCGATGCAATTTTAGAAAAATTAATTGCTGCAACAAAAAATATCAAAGTAGCCGACAGCTTCAGCGAAAATCAACCGTTCATGGGTGCAATGATCAGCGAAAAAGCGGCTTTAGGTATGGTTGCAGCTCAGCAGCAGTTACTTGATATGGGAGCAACCTCACTTGTCGAACTTAAGCTTCTTGAACCGGGTACTGGTTTTGTAAGCCCTGGTATTATTGATGTAACGGCTGTTAAAGATATGCCTGATGAAGAGCACTTTGGTCCTCTTATCAAGGTTTATCGCTACACAGATTTCGATAGCGCGATTAATGAAGCAAATAACACCTCATTTGGTTTATCTGCTGGTTTATTAAGTGATGATAGCGATGACTACCAGCATTTCTTAAAACGTATTCGTGCCGGTATCGTTAACTGGAACCGACCAATTACAGGCGCATCAAGCGCTGCACCATTTGGTGGTATTGGTGCCAGTGGTAACCACAGAGCAAGTGCCTATTACGCTGCTGACTACTGTGCATACCCTGTTGCTTCTGTTGAAGCCGAAAAAGTTAACTTACCACAGACCCTTGCGCCGGGCTTAATTATTGAATAATTGTTTGGCGGCCTCGCCGCCTTAATTGAAGGAATTAAACATGCACACAGATGTAAACGCCCTATTTGAAAACTTATGGGACAACTATTTATCAGTTACGCCATCGGCGGTAAAAGTACATGAGTTACTTGGCTCAACACAAAAAGATGACGTGATTAACGATCACATCGCACTGCGTACTTTTAACCATGAAAAAATCGGTTTAGAAAAACTAGCTGCGCACTTTTTAGCTGTTGGCTACAAAGAATGCGGCGAGTACCATTTCGAAGCGAAAAAACTATACGCAAAGCACTTCGAACATTCAGATCCTAAGCAACCTAAAGTTTTCATTTCTGAATTACTTGTTGAGCAATGCTCAGAAGAATTACAAGCTATCGTTAACGACATGGTTGAACAGATTGACGAAGAAGCTGTAACAGCGGATAATTTCCTATATTCAGGTACACACTGGCAAGTAAGTTCAGACACTTACAAAAAGCTGCTAGCAGAAAGCGAATACGCTGCATGGATGTCAGCATGGGGTTACCGTGCTAATCACTTTACTGTGAGCATCAATGAGTTGGCTAAATTCGATGATATCGAAAGTGTAAACCAAGCACTTAAAGATGCAGGTTTTGCGCTAAATACATCTGGCGGCGAGATCAAAGGTTCACCAGAAGTATTACTTGAGCAATCTTCGACTCTTGCTGATGACAGCGAAGTTGAATTTAGCGATGGTGTTGTTGCCGTACCGAGTTGTTTTTATGAGTTCGCTCTGCGTTATGCAAAACCAGATGGTGAGCTATACACAGGTTTTGTGGCAGCATCAGCTGACAAAATTTTTGAGAGCACCAATGCTCGATAATTAGCACATACCAATTCGCTAAGTACAAATAAGCGAGTTGGTATACAAGGATATGTATGAGACTAATTGCGTTTATCGTAATTCTATTTACCCTAAACACAGCAAAGGCAACAGAAAAACCCAAGCTTACAATTTTGTCTCATGCATATTTTGCCAGCGAAGCAGATAAACTCAGTATTAACCTCCACCTTGCTGCGGTTATCAATCCAGCCCTTGCTGATGAATTCGATATAGACGTCGACTTTACTAATCATGCGCGCTTAATGAAGCGCTTATCTAGTGATGAAGCCAGTTGCACCTTTAACGCAATCAAAACCCCTGAACGGGCAGAGTCCATGGTATTTTCTAAAATACCCACCTATATGCATATGCAGCGTCAAGTCTATGCACTTAAGAGCACCTTAAAGTCAGGTTCTGCGCCTATTTCTGTCACTAAGCTTCTCAAAAACAAAGGTAGTTTTGGCATTATTGGCTCCACCAGCTACCGTGAACTCGATGATGTTTTTGCTAATAAACAATACAACGTTGCGGCTATTTATGGCGAAAATGCATTTTTACAATTAAGTCGACTATTACTCAATAAGCGTATTGATTACATTGTTGCTTATAAACAAGCACTTGAAGCGCACATACCTGCTCATGAACTAAGTCAACTCACATCAAGACGTATTGCTGAATACCCTGAATTTATTAATGGCTTTTTTACCTGCAGTAAAACCACGGCGGGTTATCGTGCCATTGCACTTATCGATGATTATATGAAAAGCGCAGAAATGGCAGCCTATATTCAGCAATTACACAGCCAAAGTAATCACCCTGATGACGCAAATGCCATGCTTGATATTTATTCAAAAAGTTATGGAATACGCTTTGAAAACAGTAACTAAGTGACTATTAATTACTGTACAAAATTAATTCAAAAAATATTTAAAAAATACTTGCGCAAATAAAAAAGCAGATCTATTATCTCGCCGCTTCTTGATGATAGCCAATCCGAGTACATTACAAACCCAGTTTGTAGCAAGGCGATAGAGCAACTATCCAAGAGTGTATTTGATTGCACAGAACATACTGTGCGCTTGATAACACTCAACTGACTCGGACTTCCATTTTTTTCCGAGCAGTTGCTTAATTGCCGGAGAGTAAAATGGCTATTTCAACACTTACACAAGACTTAACAATCAAAGTACCTGCAGCGTCGGTTGCTGCAAACGAACCAGTCGCACAACCATCAAACCAATTTATTGAGCAACTTGTTGCACAACATGGCGCGCCATTAATGGTGCTAGATTGTGAATCTGTTCGTCACCAATACCGTGCATTAAGCCGTGCGTTACCTGGCGTTGTTTTACACTTTGCATTAAAGCCACTTCCTCATCCTGCGGTTGTTCGTACGCTTTTTGAAGAAGGTGCCAGCTTTGATTTAGCAACCAGCGGTGAAGTTGACTTAGTCGCCAGCCAAGGCGTACCAAGTGATCGTACTATTCACACGCACCCAATCAAACGTGATCGTGATATTCGTGATGCACTTGAATACGGTTGTAATGTGTTTGTGGTTGATAACATCAACGAATTAGAAAAGTTCATTGCATACAAAAACCAGGTTGAGTTACTTGTTCGCTTAAGTTTTCGTAATGCGGAAGCATTCGCTGATTTATCGAAAAAATTTGGTTGTAGCCCAGCAATGGCCGTTGAAATCATTAGCTATGCGCAACAATTAGGTATTCGTATCAAAGGGTTGTCGTTCCATGTTGGCTCGCAAACAGCAAGCCCAGCTAAATATGTCACTGCCATTGCTGCATGTAATCAAGTGATTAACGACGTAGCCGCATTAGGATTACCTGCGCTTAGTACGCTTGATATTGGCGGTGGTTTCCCTGTGCCTTACAACAAAGACGTGCTGCCAATTGAGGAATTTTGTGCGCCAATTAATGATGCCTTAGCACAGTTACCAGAGACAGTTCGCGTAATTGCTGAACCTGGTCGCTTTATTGTAGCCAGTGCTGTAACCAGTGTTGCATCAGTAATGGGTCAAGCAGTACGTGATGGCAAGCCTTGGTACTATTTAGATGATGGAATTTACGGCTCATTCAGTGGTTTATTGTTTGATGAAGCCTCGTACCCTATCGACTCGTTCAAACAATCAAACGAACGTGTTGAGTCAGTGTTAGCAGGCCCGACTTGCGATAGCATCGACGTAGTAAGTGAGTCAATCATGCTACCAAAATTAAACAATGGTGATTTAATCATCAGCCGTATGATGGGTGCTTACACATTAGCAACCGCAACAGATTTTAACTTCTTCAAACGTGCAGAAGTTATCGTACTGAATGATGTAGTTCATGTTGACGCACTCACCGGTTAATCGTTTCCTCGACTAAAAGCATGTAAGGCAACATGCTTTAACTCTTAAAATGCAGCTGCTCATTCCAGCTGCATTTTTTTATTTCTTTGTTTAAAGAAAGAGTGGTTTGTAATCGTTTTCTAATTGTTCAAACGACAAGTTACCAATAAAACGGCCAAAGCTTAGCCAGGTTGCTAGGCCTCGTAAGTCTTTAAAGTGTGGTGGAATAAATTTAGGGTCTTCAATCACACCTAAATCATGTAATTGCGATATCAGTCTAAAATCATCAATTGAGATTTTACCGACCAATAACAAGTGCAATTGATCAATTCGACCTAACTGAATGGCAACTCGTATAAGGTTATACACCAACACGAAACCTTTGATATAAGCGATATCTTTTGTAAAAGGTAAGCCTGTTGCTGTGCTGCCTCGAAACACCCGCTGAGTAAGTGTATAACTGTCGTCTTTACTCAAACCTTGCGCTACATAATCACGATAAATATCAACAAACTCCGCGCCATCAATAACCTTAGTAATACCTTGAATACGGTTCACTAATTTTGCTAAACGTCGTGGCGTCGACTTTAAGGTAATAATTTCGGTCAATACCGCAAGGCCTTCTTGGGTCACTGTAGAGCTCGGTGTGCCTTTACTTAAACAAGTTAAATATGGCTGAGCAAGACCATTTTGCGTGGTTCCGACATGGATCCAGCCTTCATGTACTTCAAGAATATCTAGCTCTCTTTGAGAGAATTTAACATCTTGATTAAGTTTAATATTATTTGCACCTGCTGCAGCATCACTCACAATACCGTCACTCAGAATAACCTCAACATCGATACCCGGCATCGTTTGAGCCACTTGTGATGCTAGAATTTTCACCGCATCTTGTGCATCTATGTTTTTTGGATCATCCGGTAAAATATCCGCATCAAGCATATTTTTTAGCGGCTGCTCAAGCATGGTTGCAAGCTCAGAAAGTGAAGGCTCCCCAGCATGGAATAAATCTTTTGGATGACCGAACAGCTCAACAGACAAATCATGAAATTCAGGAGTACCACGATACTCAATCATACTGAGTACTGTTTTATATTCAGTGCACATCTTGCTCATGTATTGGGCAATTGGGTTTAGCTGCCCTAACTGGCTGATGATATCGCGATTTAAATCAGAAAACGCGCGGCGCAACTCGCTTGGTACAAAACCAAGATCACGCTGTTGGTAATAGGCTTGATCAACCGATGGGTTCTTTTGGCATTTATGCTTAAAAAACTCTTCTTTGATTTGTTTATCCCAGTTGATCGCATCAAGGATACGAATGGGTGTTTGCAATGCGATTAATCGGTCAGATAACTCGCGTGTTTTTGCTAATAATGCCTTATCTATCATGCTCTAGGCTCACTGTAAAATGAGCCTTGAGCATAGGCTAAATTTGCATAATTACAAAGCAAAATTAAGCGGTTTTGAGCTAAAATTTAGCATGCTTAGAAACTATTTTTCCATCGTTGTAGAGAAGTAAACTGGGTACTGAATTAATGCCATTTTCGATAAATAAATCATTACCATAATCGATAGAAACCGGCATAGTTGCAGCGAATTTATCAACATATTCTTGCACTGCACTTTGATCAGTCCACAGCTGACTCACTTTAACCTCGACATCAATTCCTTGCTCAGCCAGCTTATTAACGTGTTGCTGCGCTAGTACACACTGTTTTGCCATTGCAGGGCGCGTGTCGGCTAAGTACCAGTCGCACCACGTAGCGGTGAACAGCACGGCTTTTTTACCCTGTTTCGGAATAACCAAAGGAGTCGCTTGGCTTTGCTTTTCGCCTAGTAAACGCGCTTTATCAACTTTGCCATTGTGTGATAACAAACGTAATGTGTTATCAAGCGGTTTATCTGCTTCGTGGCCTTGAAAAATCACCTTTTTATCACTATCAATCAACACATGAAACGGGGTGCCCATAAATTCATAATGTTTAGCAACTTGGGCTGTGTGATCAGTAAATAGTGGCATAGTGAGTGAAAAGCGCTCTTTAACCTTAGCAACAGCGTCTACGTCATCATTAAGGTCAATATTAATTGCCACAAATTGAATTTTATCGCCATATTGCTCATATGCATGCTGAAAATGTGGCATTTGCTCCATACATGGCTTGCACCAAGTCGCCCAAAACTTTAAGTAAACGGGCTTCTTGCCTAAGCTACTGTCAAGTTTAACTATTTTCCCCGCTTCATTTTCTAACATCAGGGGAGCTGTATTTGCTGATATGCTTTTGCTTACAAGCAACAAGCTTGTTAGTAGTATCAGGGGTATAAACTTATATTTCATTGTGTGTCCCTCAAATAAAATCTATCTTAAGTTTAAGGTAAGAGAAAATATTGTAAATTTTCGACATCTGCTATCTAAATATGATTTTAGTGATTTATCGCAAAGTAAGGTTTTAAAAACACACAGCACGTTTAATACCTGCATAAAATAGCACTAAACTTTTTATAGATCTGAAACGTATTACTTCAAAAAGGAGTCATCATGAAAAATGAGCTAGACGGTAAATTAATTCTATCTGTGTATGAAAAAATCATTCAACACGGTGAAGATCATGAAGATGGAAAGCTTTATGAGGGTATTTGCGCTTTTTCGGATATCGATGGTTATACGGTATATCTAAAAGGCAGTGGTGTGTTACTGCGCTTTGGCTTTCATAATACCTATCACCTTGACTATCAACATGAAAAGAACAAAGAAGACTTTTTAAAGAAAGTGCTTTATATCGCAGAACAGGAACTGTAAAGAAGCAATGAAACGACGGGTGAAAGCTGAGTCAAAGCAACAGCAGGCATTTATCAACCAAGTTATTAATGAACTAAAATCTAACCCAGGTAAGTTAGATATTATTCGCGAAAACCTTAGCTACTATCGCGAACAACAGTTCCTTAAGCGTGGCTTTTTGCTTGCTATTGAGCGCTTTGATTGGGTATTTGAAGCAAGTAACGATGTAGATCAAATCTGTGCGCAAATTTTAGCCGATGATTACATTGGCAAACGTTTGCGCCGCTACCCCTTGCTATATAAGGGCGTATTGGAACGTACCTATTAGATATCCCACCGCTAAAACATGATCTGTCCGGTAAAAAATGCTAGGTTAGCGCCATTTTGAAATAATGAGAACTGGACATGTCAAAAACTATAAACTCTCACAACACCCATGAGGGTGGCAATAATGGGTTGTTTAACCGATTTTTAGCCACCGTTGAATTTTTGGGTAATATGCTCCCTCACCCTATCACTTTATTTGCAATGTTCTGCGTTGCCATTATAGTTTTTAGCGGCATTGCCGATTGGTATGGTTTAAGTGCTATCGACCCACGCCCAGAAGGTGCTGCTGGTCGCGATCCTGATGGTGTTATTGAAGTTGTCAGCCTACTCAGTGCTGAAGGCCTTCAGCGCATCGTTACTGGCCTTGTTACAAACTTCACTAGCTTTGCACCACTTGGGACGGTACTGGTTGCTTTATTAGGTGTGAGTGTTGCAGAGCACTCAGGTTTACTCTCTGCTGCTATGCGCGGCATGGTAATGGGCGCATCAAAGCGTTTAGTTACTTTTATGGTGGTGTTTGCTGCGATTTTATCAAATACGGCATCAGAACTTGGCTACGTCGTACTAATCCCATTAGCAGCCATGATATTCCACAGTCTTGGTCGTCACCCTCTTGCCGGTCTTGCTGCGGCATTTGCCGGCGTTTCAGGTGGTTACAGTGCCAACTTATTACTCGGCACCATTGACCCGCTACTTGCAGGTATCACTACACCTGCAGCACAAATGATTGATCCGAACTACCAAGTTGGCGCTGAAGCAAACTGGTATTTCATGATGATTTCAGTATTTCTAATCGCTACTCTAGGTACGTTAGTTACAGAGAAAATCGTTGAACCTCGTCTTGGCAAGTACAACCCAGATGAAGCAAGCAATGATTTGCCAAAGAACGACATTGCAGGGCTAACCGATAAAGAAAAGTCAGGTCTAAAATGGGCGGGCGTTTCTCTGTTAGTGGTTTCATTATTACTTGCTTGGACAATTGTTCCTGAAGATGGCATTTTGCGTAACCCAGAAACAGGCCTTGTTGCACACTCGCCATTTTTAAAAGGCATTGTGGTATTTATCTTTGTAACTTTCGGTATTCCAGGCTTTGTTTACGGCCGAGTTGTTGGCACCATGAAAAACGATAAAGATGTCATTGATGCCATGAGTAAAAGCATGAGCTCGATGGGGATGTACATTGTGCTAGTTTTCTTTGCAGCACAGTTCGTTGCCTTTTTTAAATGGACCAACCTAGGTACGATTTTAGCCATTAACGGTGCAGCTCTTTTGCAAGCATTAAACCTAACAGGCCCTGAAGTATTCGTGCTATTCATTTTAATGTGTGCATTAGTAAACTTAAGCTTAGGCTCTTCATCTGCACAATGGGCTGTCACAGCACCAATCTTTGTGCCAATGTTAATGCTAATAGGCTACGCACCAGAAACCATTCAAGCGGCGTATCGAATTGGTGACTCGGTTACTAACCTTATCACCCCAATGATGAGTTACTTTGGCTTGATACTGGCTGTTGCCACTAAGTATAAGAAAGACATGGGTATTGGTACATTGGTTGCGACCATGCTTCCTTACAGCATGATCTTCTTTGTTGGTTGGGTTGCGTTATTCTATTTATGGGTATTTGTTCTGGGCTTCCCAGTTGGCCCTGAATCACCAATTTATTATCAGCCTTAATCTTCTTAGAGAGGTAAAAAGCCAAGCATTAGCTTGGCTTTTTTGTACCTGAGATTGTTGAAAGCTAACTTTATGACTATTATTAAGACATTAATTTTTATTGTTATTTTATATGAAAAAGCTATTAAAGCTGTGGTTTCTATTGCACGCATTAAGTGTATTTAATTTATATGCCAATCCAACTAAGCAACTTGAAACCGCATTTGCAACATCGTTGGTTTTAACGGATGGGGACAGTATTACCTTAGGTATGGGTGATTTTGACCCACAAACACTGTTTGACCCACAACATAGCAGTAAAGATGAAGACAGTATCGCGCTTAGAAAAAAACTCAGACTCTACAGTATTCCTTATACTTGGCAGCTTGATAAGCCAATTTATCAACACAAACTAAGTTTGACCAGCAGGGTAAGCTATTTGAATCAATCAGATTTCATTTCGCTATTTGATAATGTGGCTGACGACTATATTTCAGAAACTGTATATAACGGCATGATCGGTTTTAATGCCGAAAAAGCACTTGGCTCTAAATGGTCATATCAATTTGGCTTTAACACTCACTACTTACATTACAACAATGACTATGAGTATAACTCTCCCGAGTCTAGGCGTAACTTTAAGCCTTTAACCGAAAATCTTTACACCAACCTCAATAGTAATGCACTGGTGTTAAACCCAAATGCGACCATGATCTATCGCTTACCTAGGCATTGGGGCTATTACGAGTACAAGCTTAATTTTAATTATTACTATGGTTGGGCACTCTCTCACCCTGATGGGATAAGCAATGCAACACCTGAAACATGGCGCACACTTAATGGTATCAAAGCTAAATTTAACATGTTCAAAATTGGGCTTTTTGAGCAAGCTTTTTACATTAAAGGACAGCGAATCGATTTAGGCGGCGATAGTCGCGCAGCGTTTGGGACCGATCACTTTTATGAATACGGTATCGGCTTTTTATGGGATAGTAGCAAGTGGACCTCGTGGTTTGACAACTTTGGTATCGGCATCAATATTCACAACGGTAGTAGCCTCGATGGTGCAGCTATTGTCTTGTACTTTAACGAAATTTAATACTATTTTTTAAAGACAAAACTTTTAAACAGACTATATTCCTAGACATAATCAAAATTCATGGAAGATTTATATGAAACATCACCTCGCAATCGCTTGTTCAGTACTTGCCTTAACGGCTTGCGATAACCCCCCTGAACAAACAGCTAAAACCCTACCACTGCAAGTAAGTGCAGCAGATACCATTTATTATGGTGGCGATATTCTTACAATGACTGGCGACAAACCCGAATATGCACAAGCAATCGCTACCCAAGGTGAAAAAATCATTTTTGTGGGTGATAAAACTAAAGCACTTGAGCATAAGTTTGGCAAAACAAAGCTGATTGATTTGCAAGGCAAAACCTTAATGCCAGGCTTTGTTGATGGCCATAGCCATGTCTATGGTGTTGGTTTGCAAGCCATGGTAGCCAATGTATTACCTAGCCCAGATGGTGATGCCAATAGTGTTGAGCAAATCGTTAATATTCTTACCGCAGCACAAAATAACCCTGACTACACCACATTTATTGAAAAAACGGGTGCTATTTTAGGCTTTGGTTACGATGATGCTGAGCTTGATAGATACCCAACTAAAATGGACTTAGACCGCGTTAGCACCGAAAAGCCAGTGATCATCATTCATACTTCGGGGCACTTAAGTGTTGCAAACAGTAAAGCCTTAGCCATGGCCGGCATCGACGAAAACACAGACAATCCTGACGGTGGGCTAATTCGTCGTATGGCCAACTCACAAGAACCCAATGGGGTGCTCGAAGAAAACGCGCACTTTGGTTTACTGTTTAAACTCATGCAGTCGTTTGATCCTGACTTACAAGATTTAATGCTGCAAGAAGGGCAAAAACTCTACACAAAATACGGCTACACCACAGCACAAGAAGGCCGAGCAACTCAAGAAGCTTATGATTCGATGGTAAGAGCATCCAAAGCGGATAAGTTTGTCATTGATGTGGTAGCCTATGCCGATATGGCTACCAGCAGCAGTTTTATGGACTCACCCTATAACAGTAAAAACTACACAAATCATTTTCGTATTGGTGGTGTAAAACTTAACTTTGATGGCTCACCACAAGGAAAAACCGCTTGGTTATCTCACCCATACTTAAAAGCACCTGAAGGCCAAGAGCAAGGCTATGCAGGCTACCCTACTTTTAATGATGAACAAGCCTATCAGTATATTGAAACTGCCTTTGCCAATGACTGGCAAGTGATGACTCATGCAAATGGTGATGCCGCTATTGAACAATTTTTAAATGCTGTTGAAAATGCTAATAACAAGCTTGGTAAAAAAGACCGCCGCCCCGTACTTATTCATGGTCAAACTATTCGTCAAGATCAGGTAAACCGTCTTAAAGAATTAGGCATATTTCCATCGCTCTTCCCAATGCATACCTTTTATTGGGGCGACTGGCATGTAAATTCGGTGCTTGGTCATCCCCGCGCCGATTTTATTTCGCCCACCCATGCAGTTCGCAAACAAGGATTAATGTTCAGTACCCATCATGATGCGCCTGTAGCTCTGCCCAATGCACTGCGTGTATTAGATGCAACGGTTAACCGTACAACTCGTACAGATCAAGTATTAGGCCCAGATCAACGTGTTTCTGTGTATACTGCACTACAAGCAATGACAACATGGCCTGCGTATCAACACTTTGAAGAAAGCTCAAAAGGGCAATTAAAACAAGGGATGCAAGCAGATTTAATTATCCTTGATAACAACCCGTTGAAAATAAAGCCTGCAGAGCTACATAACTTACAAGTGATAGAAACCATTAGCCGTGGTGAAACCGTCTACAGCAAAAATTAAACACTTTTCAAGGAGTAACATGAATAAGTTTATACAATTAGCCTGTGCTGCGCTGCTGTCATTTTCAGCATTAGCAGCACAAACAGCTGCTACGCAACTGGATATTTTGAATCTTAAGGCCCAATCTGAGCATGTGCTAACTTCAGGTCAGCCAAGTCAAACCGATTTTGCCAAGCTAAAACAACTTGGTGTTGAGAACATCATCAACCTTCGCGGTGATAACGAAACGAATTGGTCTGAGCAAGAGTTAGTCACTGAGCTTGGTATGAACTATTACCATATCCCTGTGCAATCTAAAGCTGATATTACCATTGAAAATGCTACGAAACTTCAGGCTTTGCTCAATGAGCACCAACAGCAAACCACCTTACTTCACTGCGCGAGCAGCAACCGTGTTGGCGCTCTTGTTGCGCTATACAATGCCATAACCTTGAAAAAGCCAGTTGATGAAGCTGTTGAGATTGGTAAGCAATGGGGCTTAAAAAGCCTTGAAGGAGTGGTAAGAAGTAAAGTAAACGAAGAAGTTGGTCAGCCATAAGCTGACCAACATACTTGCTTTATATTGCCTTTTTCTGGCTTTCTTGTTGTTTCTTGGCTTCAACTTGCTGGAACATTGAATCAACTAATTCGATGATTTTATCGTTTGCATCAATAAACTTATCTAAACCACCACCCGTACGATAGCTTGCCTGAGCAATTGTTTTAGTTTGGTCAACATTAGTGACCCAAATATTGGCATATGCCATATATAGGGCTAAATCCCAATGCCAGTTAGCAACATAAAATGCAATCGCATCACAACCATATGTGTTAGCAGCTGAAATGTCTGTTTGATACGCTTGGTGTTTCATTACATAATTGGCAGGGATAACACGCGTTTGCACATTATGTTTTGCAAAACCAGATTGTAGTGATGTTACAACACCTTCTTTAACTGCTTGGTGCTCTGCAATACACACGGTTTTTGGTTTTTCCGCTTCAAAACGACTTACATCTTGTTTCGCTGCACAACCCGCAAGTACGGTCGCTGCAACTGCAACAGCTGATATTTTTGCAATATTCATTATGATTTTCCTTTTTATAATTTTTTTAAAGCTGCCATGCATAGCTTAGCTTAGTGAAGAAGGTACGTTGATCACGCTCAAGGTTCTTCAATGAATCATCTTGATAACCTTTATCAGAATACCCTAAATAAAACAGTGTCTGCGAGTTAATCTTGTACGAATACACTAACTGACTGCCATAATCGCGGTTAGTTTGGCTTACATCAAATCGATAAGCTTCATTGTTTCGATCGACATCTTCAAACTGCAAAACGAGTTTCAGCATCGAGCGCATATTAAATTTATAATAAACACGCAGATCCGTTAAATTTGCAGTATAAACACGTTCATTTTGCTCGTTATCTAAATAGCTGTAGCTGTGCTCTAGTTGCACCTGCCAATGATCGTTTATATCCCATGTCATCTCAGGTTCAATGCGAACCATAGTACCTAAAGCTGCATTACTATAATCAATTTTGCTGCCATATTGAGCATACAATAAAAAGCTAATGTCACGAATGGGTCTAAAACCGCCATAGATATAACCTATGTTTTGATTAAAAAACTCGCCGGCATAAAACTCATTACGATGAATAAAGCCAATTTCTGTTTGCGACTGCATCTTACCTTTAAAGGTAAAAAAGCCATCGTATTCTTCTTCGAGTAGGTCGCCATTTTGCGCCCATGTTTTATCCCACTCAACATTGTAGCTGTACTCTGTGATTGCATCATCAGCATCGCGATACCATGTTTGTCCACCGCCTAGTTGTACTTGCTCGTAATCAACTTTAGCTTGATAACCCAAATCTGAGCGGTATTCTTTACCTATATTTTCGTAGCTAGCATAGACTTCGTAATCACGCTTAGTTCTTGTAAATTCAATGGCATAAGCTTGATCTGATTGATTTTTATCAATGCCATAATAATCAACTAAAAATTCTGAGTTAGTGGTATCTGTGCTTGCTACTTGATACTGCAAACTATCTGATTGATTAAACCAGTAGCTGCCATCTAAAGATAACACCGTATTATGATAATCATCATTTTCACGGTGAGTGCTCATCACACCAATTGTGCCTTTTTGGCCAATATCAAACTGATAACGCCCCGCTACTGCTTGCGTTTTATCTGCTAGATTAGCAAAGCCAGAACCTTGATTCGTCGGAAGTAAGACACTGGTATTCTGATCGTCAGCGTACATAAAGCCATAGCTGTGCGCGCCGGTTTTACCTGTTAACTTTAAACCCACATCAGGTTCAGCAATCATTCGCGTATATAAAAGTTCTAGTTGGCTGGTATCAAAATAAGAGGCGCCATCTAAAAAGAATGGACGCTTTTCAGCATAATAAATTGAGTAAGTAGTATTTACATCAAGTTCAAGTGAATCTGCCTCGACCTGCGAAAAGTCAGGATTAATGGTGGCATTAATAACCGCATCTTGCGTCACCCCCCAACGTAAGTCCAAGCCCGCTTCAGTATCAATATCACCATTTTGCCAATCACCCGGCACTGTATCTTTGGTATCATGGCGAAGCGCCGTTAAAGTGGGCGTAAGCTGAATGTTTTGGCTCTCTGTCATGTTGGCAAAGCCTGTGAGTTTATCAAACTGGCAAAAGCTACATTTTACATCTCGGTCAAAACCAACATTCGACATTTGATAATACACATCACGCGGATAATTTCGCCAAACGGCAAAACTCCAGGTTAACTCTGTTTGATCTTTTGGAAAGCGTAGTGCAGTGAATGGAATACGCATTTCAACCACATAACCGTCGTCGGTAATTTGCCCTGCACTGTCCCAAATGGCATCCCATGATGGATCTTCCACCCAATCATCAATATCCGTCATGCGCATATCGCCTTGCGCACCAAGAGGGTTTACATAAAACTCATAGCCGGTTCGTTCATCATTGAAGGTATCAATCATCAAGGCAACATTGTCGTCTTGCCAAAGCGTATCACGATCTCGAAGGGCGGCACGAATTTGCGAAGGGTCATTATCTTTTGCAATAAAACCAACATACAAGTATTTACCATCTTCATACATGTAGGCATCGGTTTGTACGAGCGGCGTGCCTTTTTCGGTTGGCTCATTCTGATATTTTAATGGTACTTTTGTGGCGTATTGCCAATGCGACTCATCCATCACACCATCAACGCTAATAGACTCTTTAATATGGGCAAGGGAGAACTCTGCTTTATCAAATGCATTGGCAGAAAAAGGCATACAGGCAACACTAAGTAAAAAAGTAGGGGCGACTATTTTATTTATTATTCTTTTTATGTACTGCATAAACATCCATTTAGACACTGACGCGCTAGAAACGCTACTTGACTGATTTCAAAGCGATTGTAATTCAGTAAGGTACATTTGTTAATCTAATTTTCGGTTTTATGTCATAAAATTTAACAAAATACTCCATTTGTACTACTAACAGGGCCAAAAAAGCCCCATTGCCAAACAGCAATGGGGCTTTTTTATACGTTTGTTATCGGAATTTATTACTTTTTAAGGCTTAATTTATTGCCTTTCAAAGATTTGCGAACATTTGCGATTCGTGAACGGTTCTTTGCACGCGCTTCACCCGTTGCCTGACCCGAAGCCTTATTTGTACGGCTACGACGTAAATGCGACGGCTTTTTACCAATTTTATCAATCAGTACTTCACGGCTGCTTACTTCGTAACCTGGTAAAACAACACGCTTGATGCGCTGTCCGATTAGCTTTTCGATATCGAATAAAGTGTTTTCTTCCTCACGGCTCACAAACGAAATTGCTTGACCCGGCTTACCAGCACGACCTGTACGGCCGATACGATGCACGTAGTCTTCTGCAAGCCAAGGTAGATCGATGTTGATCACACGTGGCAACCCTTCAATATCAATACCACGAGCAGCTACTTCAGTTGCGACCAGCACGCGAACTTTACCTTCTTTAAACTCGCGTAAAGCGCGGCGGCGGTTACCTTGGGTTTTATCACCATGACAAACAACAGCAGGAATCCCGTCAAGATTAAGCTCTTTTACAAGCTCATCAGCGGTTTCTTTCATGTTTACGAAAACAAGTACCTGCTGCCAGTTTTTCTTACCAATCAATTCAGATAAAAGCTCTTGCTTACGGCGCTCTTCAACTGGATAAACAACATGTTGCACTGTTTCTGCAGTACTGTTTGTTTGATCAACACGAATGATTTCAGGCTGCTTTAGTACTTTACTCGCAAATTGTTTAATTGCCGCCGGGAAAGTGGCAGAGAACAATAAGATTTGACGCGCTTCATCACAACCATTAATAACAATTTGCATATCGTTGATAAAGCCCATGTCTAGCATACGGTCAGCTTCATCAAGCACTAAATGCTTAACATTAGCTAAGCTGATGTTACCTAAACGCAGATGATCAAGTAAGCGCCCTGGCGTTGCAACCACGATGTCGACACCTGCTTTCAAATCGTTAGCTTGACCCGCTAGATTGATACCACCAAACAAGCACACTGTTTTGAGTTCGGTGTATTTTGCAAACGCTTTAAAATTATTAGCAATTTGCTCAGCTAATTCGCGGGTAGGTGCAAGCACTAATGCACTTGGTGCATTATTTTCACTAACCGCTGACTCTGATAATTTTTGGATAAGTGGTAAAGCAAATGCAGCGGTTTTACCCGTGCCTGTTTGCGCACTAACAAGTACGTCTTTGCCTTTTCTTACCGCAGGAATTGCACTACGTTGAACGGGAGTAAGCGTTTCGAAATTAAGCTCTTCTAATGCCTGTAAAAGCTCAGAAGAAAAACTAAATGATTTAAAATTCATGCTGTATAACCTGCGGCCATCATATCAAGGGTCGCAAATTATACAGAAAAAAAATGACTTTAGTTAGTTATAACTTAACTAAAGTGCCTTTTAATGCCACGCCAGCAACAAATGTGCCCGCACCACATTGATATTCGGTTTGGCTAACGAACTCACGTTTTTTGTAGTACGACTGAATATTTACAACTGCATTCATGCCTTCACGAACAGCACGCTCTTGTAATGCTTTTAAAGCACTAAGCATTACCCACTCACACGCTTCTCGGTCAGTTTTATTAAATGCGTTGGTTTTCTTGTTGGTGATCACTTCACCATAATTAGTTTTAATGCTGTTATGACTTTGATCAGCGAAATATAGCGGAATATCTAACAGCGCTTGTTTCGCTTTGGTGGTTTCAAGTAATGCTTGTACAGGTAGCGTTTGTATATCATCACGTGCAAAACTGTTTGTTGAAAACAAACAAGCCGCTAAAACACATGCAAGGGTCAATAACTTCATTTAAAAATTCCTTCTATAAAATTTCCATGCAACACCAAAACCAACCGAAACATTATAATCTTGCTTCACGAGTGGGCTTGCATCTTGTTGACTGTTAGCAAGGTGATGATATTTAACAAAACCACCTAACCAATACTTTGGTGTGTCAAAATGTACCCCAATTGATACATCAGCGCCAGAAAAACCTGAACGACTTGAGTATGCTTGGCGAGTTTCATTGCTATGTAAGTCACTCACTCCATAGTAGTAATCAAGGTATTTATCGCTAGCAAAGTTGATATTGCCACGAAACGCTAATGAAAATTGTGAATCCGCTTTTTCGATGATCGGCACTCGATAATACACACTTGGCCCATAACGCCAGCCAATATCATCAATACCTGAGAAATCTGTCGCAATGGCTTTGCGTGCAAACAGGCTTAAATACAAATGCTGTTTAGCGTTTGGTTCACCTATTAGGTAGTAATTAAGTGAAGGCCCTAATTCAAACACCCAATCTAGATCATCCATACCTTCTCGGGCTTTGTTGTCTTCACTGTCAACTGCAAGACCTACGTTGGCAGATAAATCTAAATGGAGATTTTCTTGCTGCCACAAAAAGCCAGTGAAGTTATTACGGTCGATGGCCATTTTATCGCTTTGATAACGAAAATAAGGCACAGGCAATAGGTATTGCTCACTTTCATCTGAACCTAAATAATGCGGGATATCTGCATAAAAAAGGCCTGCACCGAACTCCATTTTTGCAGTGCCCTTTTCTACACTGTCTTGTGCAGCATAAGCATTAAAAGTTAGAATAAATAAAATACTTATGATGCAGCGCTTGATCATGCTTGCCACTTTTTAAAAATTAACGAGGTATTGATGCCACCAAACGCAAAGTTATTGCTCATAATGTAATCTGTTTGCATTTCACGGCCATTGCCCTTGATATAGTCTAAATCAGCACACTCAGGATCGACATCCGTTAAATTGATAGTAGGTGCAAACCAACCATCATTCATCATATTGATACTTGCCCATGCCTCAATGGCGCCACACGCTCCTAAGGTATGACCTAAATAACTCTTTAATGAGCTAATAGGTTTCTTGCCAAGGGCATTGAAAGTCGCCAGAGACTCCGCAATATCACCCCGATCTGTTGACGTACCATGAGCATTCACATAGCCAATTTGGTCGGCAGTAAGCTGTGCATCATTAAGTGCCATTTCGATAGCCACTTGCATAGTTTCTGCGGTAGGTTGCGTCACATGTTGACCATCTGAGTTACAACCAAAACCGACCAGCTCCGCATAAATAGTCGCTCCACGGGCTAGGGCATGCTCATACTCTTCTAAAATGAGCGTGCCTGCACCTTCACCAATAACCAGACCATCACGATTTTGATCGAATGGTCGTGGCGTACTTTTCGCAGCATCATTTTTTGTGCTCGTCGCGTATAAAGTGTCAAATACCGCAGCTTCTGTGATGCATAACTCTTCTGCGCCACCAGCCACCATGGCTTTTTGGCGACCATACTTAATCGCTTCATAAGCATAACCAATACCTTGCGAGCCTGATGTGCACGCAGAGCTGGTAGTGATCACCCGACCTTTTAAGCCAAAAAAGACACCCACATTCACAGGCGCTGTATGCGCCATCATCTGGATGTAACTGGTGGCCGTTACGCCTGTCATTTCGCCGGTTTCCATCATTTTTGCAAAAGCCAATAATGGTGGCGTTGACCCCGTTGATGAGCCAAAAGCAATACCAGTAGAGCCGTCGGTTAGACTTGAGTGCTCTAATAGCCCAGCTTCTTCTAGAGCAAGCTCTGTAGTACGGGTCGACATCATAGCAACACGCCCCATTGAGCGAACTTGTTTACGCTTATAGTGGCTTGGTTTACTAAAATGAGTAACAGGTGCTGCTAGTCGAGTGTTTAGTTCTGGCGCCACATCCCAGTCAGTCATGTACTGGACGGCATTTTCACCTTTTTGCAAAGCGGTTTTAAATTCACCCCAGGTATCACCTAATGCAGTAATGGCAGACATGCCTGTAACAACAACGCGCTTCATTACACCATACCGCCATTCACAGAAATAACTTGGCGGGTGATATACGCGGCGTCATCTGAACATAAAAACGACACAGTACCCGCGACTTCACTAACCGAACCCATACGTTTTAATGGGATCATTTTTAGCATTTCATCAACCGGTAAATCGTCTGTCATTTCGGTTTCGATTAGCCCTGGAGCTACGCAGTTAACGGTGATCTTACGTTTTGCAAGCTCAAGCGAAAGCGCTTTGGTCGCACCAATAATGCCCGCTTTAGCGGCACTGTAGTTAACTTGCCCGCGATTACCGGCAATCCCTGACACTGACGCCATAGTGACAATACGGCCACCTTTACGACCTTGCACCATTGGCATCACCGTTGGATGAACCACATTATAAAAACCGTCAAGGCCAGTACGGATCACTTTATCCCAATCATCACCTTGCATCGCTGGGAACGCCATATCATTCGTGATACCGGCATTACAGATCACCCCATAATACGCACCGTGCTCGGCAATATCAGCTTCAATTTGTTGTTTTGCAAGCTCTCTATCGCAAACATCAAATTGCAATAAGCTAGCATGACGACCAAGCGCACTGATTTCTTCACAGGTTTGCTCTGCTTCAGCCACACCACTGCGACAATGAACAGCAATATCAAAGCCATCGTTAGCTAATCTAAGTGCGATTGCTTTGCCAATACCACGGCTTGAGCCGGTGACTAAAATACGTTTTGTCATTGATTTTCTCTTATAAACTGCATTGGGTCTTGTGGTTGAAACACATTAATTTTTGCTTCTGCTAAGCATGTTTCATCGCTATGTATTTGACACTCAAATACACTTAACCCTGATTCTTCTTGATATAATTTTGTCACCGAGACTTTAAGCGTTTGCTCGTTTTTAAATACCGGTGCATAGGTTTTATATTTGCGCGTACCAATTAAAAAACCGATTTGTACTTCATTTCCTTTGTCTTTTGCCAGCGCACCCGCATAAGCTGCGATAGTTTGCGCCATATATTCACAACCAATATAACTGGCAACCCCATTTAAGCTCTCGTCATAAAACGGGCTTTGTGAACTAATATCCACTTCACAGCAACCTGACTCTTCGCTGTAACTAGATAGGCGATTGAGCAATATCATTGGCTCACTATGAGGGACTACTTGCTCAATTTTATAGCGATTCATTTAGATGTCCTAGTACTACACTGACATTATTGCCGCCAAAGGCAAACGAATTTGATAAACAGGTGTTAATTTCTGCCGTTTCTGGTTGTGTTATTAAGCCAATTTCAGCCAATGATTCGTCTTTTATAACCTGATTGCATACTAATTGATTAAACTCTGGGTAAGCCAAATAAAGCCAACATAAGCCCGCTTCTAAGGCACCTGCAGCGCCTAGAGTGTGGCCGGTCAAATGTTTAGAAGAGCTCACTTTAGTATCTTTGCCAAATACCTCACTGATTGCCAGAGATTCCATCGCATCATTTTGCGGTGTGGCTGTTCCATGGGTATTAATGTAGTCGATATCTGAAGGCGTTAAATTCGCGTCTTGCAACGCCGTTGTCATAGCAGCAATTGCGCCAGAACCGTCTGCAATCGGTGCTGAAATATGGTGGGCGTCGGAGCTTTCACCACCACCTAAAAAGGCAATGCTCTGTTTTGTATGCTGCTCTTTACTCATAACAAATAACGCTGCGGCTTCACCAATATTGATGCCTGCTCTGTCGCCACTAAACGGCTTACAAATTTCATCGCTGATAGACGATAACGAATCAAAGCCATTAATAGTGAGTTGGCACAAGCTATCTACCCCACCACAAATTACCACATCGGCTAAATCGGCACTGAGTAAGGCGCGCGCACTAATAAGCGCCTTGGCACTTGAACTACACGCAGTTGAAATGCTGTAACTTGGCCCCTTCGCAGCGAGTTTTTTGGCAATATAATTGGCAGGTGCGACGAGCGCTTGGTCGTAATAATCAAACTCCTCTGGCCACTTTCCCTTAGCTGCATGGGCAATTCGACCTCTTTCACCTTCTTGAATTGCAGCAGTACTAGTACCAATCACCACAGCAATACGGCTGCTCGGAATGTCTATGTTTGCTAATGTGTCAGCAATTTGCCCCAGCGCTAAATCGATTAGCTGATAAAATCGCATTGATGCTGTTAATGGCAGTTCATTAACCAACCCCACAAAAGTTGGGCGCTGCTCAAATGCAAGCGACGTCACCTCTGTGAGTGTTTGTTTAGGTTGTAAGCTGATACTTTGCATTGTTTGTTGATGACCAACCCCCAATGCACTAACAATACCTAAGTCGTTAAGCCAAAATGGCATAATCAATTAACCCTTTGAAATTTAATTTTGTAATCTCGCTGAAAGTTTACAAGTTCTGTTGCACCGTCTAAATAGCGAATTTCACTAATTAACTGTTCACCTTGATATAAACGCCGTGTCGAGCCTTGTTCAACCAAGTTCAAATTATAAAGTTGCGAGTTCAGCACAGTAACCGGCCAGTGTACTAGCATGATATCAGCAAGAATATAGCGAGGATCAACCGCGTTGATAGGGAGCATTTTTTCGCTTTTAATCGGCCCTAGTGGCGCTTTTTCTAACTGAAAGATTGGCATACCTTGAGCCGTCATAACAGCCAAGTTAATCCCCGTTTCACTGTTTAAACTCAGCTGCGCTAGTAATGTATGCTGCTCATCGCCATGGTGTACTTCAAGTACTTGCTGCCAATTATCGGCAACTAATGACGGCGGTGGATCAAGCAAATAAATCCCTGCATTTGGCGCTAAATCAACACCCGTTTTTACTGCAAATTCACTGGCGCAACTTGCCACTAATATGCTCAAAGATAAGAGCAAAGAGCGTGTTAGTCGCGACATAATTCAACCAGTGTATTTAAGCGTTTGTTGCTTTGTTTTACAAATGGGTTTTGTAAATCCCATGCATAACCAGCAAGAATAGCACTGATCATCTCGCGCACTTGTTGGTTTTTCTCACTGTAAAAAATCACGTCCTGAAATGAGCCATCATACCAAGCACTGACGTAGGTTCTAAAGCAATTAACCCCTTGTTGCAAAGGCTCACTGTAATCGTTTTTGAAATCAACTTGCTCACCACGTAAGTAGCTATCTACTATAGGAGCAACCAATGAAGCTGATTTTAATGCAATCGTCACCCCAGATGAAAATACCGGATCTAAAAACTCACCGGCATTACCAAGTAGTGCAAAATGCTCACCATACAAGCTCGACACATTAGCCGAATAGCCTTTAATAGCACGCGCTTCACCAATTGCTTCACGATTGGCTAATAACTCACTTAAATAGCTATCTTGTTCGATAAATTCATTTAAACCAGCGAGTGGTTGTTTATCATTAAGTTGCTCTGGTTTACCAACGACACCAATGCTTGCCGTACCATCACTAAATGGGATCAGCCAATACCAAATATCTTTATGCTCTGGATGAACATTAATTAAGATTTTTTCGCGGTCAAACTGGGTATCGCTAATATTATCTTTAAAATGGCTGAAAAAAGCCCAACGTACTGGGAAATTTGATGCTGACTCTAAATCAAGTAAGCGAGGTAATACTCTGCCAAAACCACTAGCATCAAGTACAAAGCGCCCTTTAATTTGATAGCCTTGCTGGTTTTCATCCGTAACATCAAGTAAAGCGCCATCCTCACAATCGGTAAACGCTAACACGCTATGTTGGTATCGAATTTCAGCCCCCTGCTGCATGGCACCATCGGCTAAGCATTTATCAAAGTCAGCGCGTTTTACTTGAAAAGTCGTGCCAGGGCCTTCGCTAAATTTCTCGGTAAAATCGATTGTTGTGTGGTCGCCACGACGTTGAAACGCCGCACCATTTTTAAACTGAAAACCAAGCGATTGTGCCTGTGTTTGCACCGCTTGCTCAAGGCCTGCTTCTGCTAAAAAGCTCATGCACTGGGGTAATAAACTTTCACCAATCGAAAAACGCGGAAAGGTTTGCTGCTCTAACACCACTACATGCCAACCTTTTTTCACCAGTAAACTGGCAGCCACGGCACCTGAAGGGCCAGCACCAATAATAACAACATCAGCCTGTTGAACTTGATTATTCACCTATTATTTTTCCTTATTTTTAGGTAATGCAATACTGAGCGGCGCCAGGATATAGATACAAACTAGCCCCACTAATACCGTTAATCCGAAACTGAAAATGGCCGGCGTTTTCGAAACGGCCAACATGCCAAATACCCACATCGATGATGCCGCTGACAAACTAATTGCGAGTACATTGCTCGAGCTTAAATTATTGACCTGATAAAACACCAAGTAATCGATTGCCAACGCTAATATCAATAAACAGCCTAATAAATTAAAAATCGACAGCTGAGATTGCAGCGCACTGCATAGTAGCAGTACAGCCGCGGTTGTTAGTACAAGCACTAACGTTTGTTTACACGCCGTTTTAAAACCAAATTTAACGCTAAAGAGTAATAACGCAAAGGTCATCGCAATGGCCAGTGTCACCAGTAACGAATTTGAGTAATGACTTAAACCTTCGCTTATCATCGCGACTTTATCGTAAACAACTAAATCTGGGTAAGCGTTGGCTAAATCCATCAGCTCGGATTTATTTACACCTGTTACCATAAACCAGCTTGCGGTTAGTGTGTTGTTTGAGATCACTTGGTTAGCGATTAACGGCGCTAACGGTGAATTAAGTGCCGCGTTTAAATCAAGCATTGATGTTGGGAGCTCAACGGGCGTCCCTGTCATTTGGCTAACCACACTCATCGCTTGCTGGGCCGAATGCAGTTGATCGTAGTTTTGCTGTTGTAATTGTTTACTAGGCACTAAGTCACTAAGCATCAAGGCACGGCCATTAAGACCGCGAATAGTTGCTTTTAATGCTTCTTGCTCTACTAATAACTGCTGCGCATTATCAGCAAATAAAATCATGATTTGGCCATTATCTTTACCTAATAAAGACATATGCAACGCTTCGTTTTGCATTAAATCAGCAGGACTTGCATTTAACAGCTTTACATCATCATTAATCACAGGGGGTTTTAGTAAGGCAAAAGCACTCAATAACACTAACGTCAGCATACTGAGTGCGACGCGATAATGCGTTAATCGTTTTAAATAACCACTTAAGCAGTTAGCTAATTGATGCGCAGCAGTGTTAATGGTTAAACCAGCTTGCCAATAAGGCAGTAAAATTCGTGTGCAAAGCCAAGCTGTAACTAGCCCTGCAACAACGAACACGCCCACTTGACTGAGTAACTGCACGGGTGAGAAAAACAAACTCGCGTAACCGAGTGTGGTGGTTAGTAACGACAACAACAGTGCCAGTTTAAGCCCTTGGCTAAAACCTTGCGGCTGCTCGGTTAAATCAAGCATGCCATGAAATGCATAATCAATGGCAATACCAATCAGTGTAACGGCAAACACCATGGTTAATACATGCACCTGACTAAAAATACTGATCAGCGCAATGGTGCCGCCAATAGCGGCGCTTATCACGGTTACAGAGGCCAGCCACAATGCGTTTATCGAGCGAAACACCCACACCACCATCACAATAAGAGCCAGCAAGCTCACCGAACCAAACAAGGTCATTTCAAATTTGGCTTGCTGCGCATTTGCTGCGGTGTGAAATAAAGCACCGGCATAGCGAATTTGTGTATCTGGATAGCGGCCTTCAAGCTCAGCGATATAGGCAACTATCTCATTGCTCAACGCTATTGATTGATTTATTGAAAAGGCATTGTCAGCACTTTGCACAAATAACATTAAATACTCATCACCTTGATAGATAATGTTAATTCGGCCATCTTGCAGCTCAAATTGCTGTATGTGTGTCATTGCCTCAGATAAGAACCCTGCTGTAGCAAGTGTTGGGTCTTGGTTGATAGTACTTGAAACAAAAGGATCAGCGACTTTACTCAACTGACTAAAGTAATACTGTTGAAAGCGATTAGCATCGCCAATAGCTTGTTTATATTCCTCGGAGACTAAATGCCCAGCGTACTGACCGTAAAATGCTGCCAATTGGGAGATTTCGGGTAACTTAAAACGAGGCTCAATGTGTTTACTCGCCAGCCACTGATGTAAATCATCATAAGCTTTTACTTTATTCTCACCCCGAAAAGAAAAGCTCAACTGCTGTTTATTAGCTGAAAAAAAGTGTTCTTCGACTTGCTGTAAACGCGGTTCTGACTTTGGCAACAAAGCCAAAATATCATTATTCAACGTCGGCTGTTTTAGAATAAAAACAACCACTAAGGCGCTAACTAATAGGCTTAGCCAAGCAAGCGTTAGGCCCCATGCTTTCACTGTTTATGCTCATTTTGAGGATAAGCAAAGCGTAACACAGTAAAGTTACCATTTGCTTCTTGAAGACGCACACGGCTCACTTGTTCTGCTGCTACACATAATTCGAACTGACTAAATAGCTGCTTTAGCAAGTTATCTTTAGGCAATAAAGTCTGACAACCGGGCTCTGCATGCTCTGTCATCGTAAATTGCTCAGCAAGTGCCACTTCATCATGCTTTAAAATTGCTTGCAGTAAATTAACGTAAGGCTCTGCACCTTTTTGTAGCTGCGGCTTATCTTGGTCATCCAGGGTATATACTTGCCCTTGCTTGATTAATAGCGTGCTTTTAACCGGAGATTCAACTTGCCAAGTGAGGCTATCTTCAGCAAGTTCAAACGAACCTGTTGATATAAAAGGCTTACTAAACCCTTTAAAATGCTTTTCTTGGCTAAATGTGCCTTGCTCTGTTACTGCGCTTGATGCAAACACAGGAAAAAAAACGAGCACACTCAGTAACAACACGCTTAATCGCATTAAATCACCTTTTGAAGTTTTTCATGGAGTACAGGCGGCGAAACAAACTGCATTTCTTTTTTCTCTATATCAACCGCAACTTGGATAGTCGTTGCTTTGGTTAACTTTTTACCTGTAGCGCAATCAGTGATTACGTAATCGATACGTAATCGTGTTTCATATTCTTTTAAGTACGCATCAACGCGGATTTTTTGTGTAAACAATGCTGAGCCGACGTACTTAATATGCATGTCAATAATCGGCCACGCATAGCCAGACTCTTGCATTTGCACATAATCATAATCAAACAAACGCAGTAATTCGCAGCGCGCGACTTCTAAATAGCGCGGGTAATTACCATGCCATACCACATTCATTGGATCGCAATCATGAAAAGGAATTTCAATCTCAACATGAGTACTCAACAACGAGCCACGACTATGCATATAAACTCCAACGTTTTGTTTGAATAGCGTCTACCGTAAAGCGAAGAACAGCCTCTAGAGGACGGTCTTCATCAAGCAGCGGGAAAAACTCGCTAATGTCTTGATACATACTTTGTACATCACTAGTTAAACTAGCGAATTCAAGCTCACCGCTATTAATACGTAAACGCAAACCTTGAATACTCGCAAGCAAAGTACTTGCAACCACTTGCTCAGTTAGCTGCAATATACGCAAACAATCTCGTGCAGCGATAGTTCCCATGCTCACTTTATCTTGGTTGTGACACTCGGTTGAACGAGAAAACACACTTGCTGGCATGGTCAGTTTTAATGCTTCGGCCGTGTATGCACTGGCGCCAATTTGGACCGCTTTAAAACCATGGTTAATGTAGCGACGCTCATCATTACTCGCCGATAGATTAGAAGGCAAACCATTGTTATAGCGCGTATCAACTAAGGATGCGATTTGTCTGTCTGCTAAGTCGGCTAAATTAGCAACAGCGGTTTTCATGCTATCCATTACCATTGCAATATGACCACCATAGAAGTGACCACCATGCAATACGTGCTCACCTTCGCCATCGATGATTGGATTATCATTTGCCGAATTTAGTTCATTTTCAACCATTTGCCTAAACCACGGCAAACTATCTTGCAGCACACCAATAACATGTGGAGCACAGCGAATTGAATACCTATCTTGTAAGCGGTCAGCATTACGAGGGTGTTCTACATGATTTAGATCACCACGGATCCATGCAGCTACTTGCTGTTGCCCTGGATGTGGCTTCACTGAAAACAAAATATCATCAAAGTGATGACTGTTACCTTTTAATGCAAGGCTTGCAAGGGCTGTTATGCGGCTAGTCAATTTAGCTAAGTAATCTGCTCTATCATAAGCAAGGCATGCCAAAGCTGTCATCACGGCAGTGCCATTCATGACTGCCAGCCCTTCTTTCGGGCGTAGCTTTAATGGCTGTAAGCCTAGTTCTTGCATCACCTCTAGACTGTTTTTAATTTCGCCTTTGTAATACACATCTCGCTCACCAACCATAGCACCGGCTACATACGAAAGCGGCGTTAAATCACCACTGGCTCCTACAGACCCCTCTTGCGGGATCACCGGTACAATATTGTGATTTAAAAAGTCACGTAATAAATTCAACATCTCCCAGCTAACGCCAGAATACCCTTGTGAAAGCGAAGTTAAACGAGTCGCTAAAATAGCGCGCCCTTGGGCTTGATTAAACACATCGCCAAGGCCGCAACCATGAAAACGAGTAAGATGCAGTGGTAACTCATTGACTAAATCAAGTGGCACTTTTACGGTTACTGAATCGCCATAACCTGTGGTAACGCCATATATCACGCCATCATCTTCAAGCAACTTATCTAAAAACGCCACGGCGCTGTCTATTTTATTAGCAAATTGACGGTCTGATGTTAACGCAACAGCACCTTGCTCTAATGCAATATGAACAATATCTTCGATTGATAAACGCTGTTTGCCAAAAACGGTAGTCGAGTGCTCTGACACCTTAGTTCTCCTTGTTTTGACTACGAGACACTTGCTCGTCATTTTGCCAAAAATCATAAAAATTAAACCATTGATACGGATAGGCCGCAGCATAAAAACTGAGCCTTTGCGCATAATCGCTAACAATTTGTTGTAATGTTTGTTGCCTCGTTTTACGCGGTAAAACGAGTTTGTCGGCGTATTTTTCAAAAATCACGCGGTAAAATGTTTCGCCATTGGGCTTTTTATCTTTTAAACAAAACAGATGAAACACCGGGCAATCTAACAGCGCAGCTAAAATAAATGGCCCTTGTGAAAAGGGGGCTGGCTTACCTAAAAAGTCAGCTTCGATAACTCTTCCTGCGGTGGTAGTACTGGTTCTATCACCGACTATCACCACAATTTCACCCTGCTCGACTTTCTCTTTGAGCATAATTGCCATATCTGGGCCAAGATCGGTTACTTGAATGAGGTTTACTGCAACATCCGGATTAATACTTTTCAGTAATTTATTAAATTCTACAGCATGATGCGTAAACACCAATACATTGATTTTTTTACTGTTTCGGTGTTGGCTAAGGGCTCTACATACCTCTAAGTTACCAAGGTGTGAGCCGATAAAAATAGCCCCTTGCTGTTGCTCATCAAGTTGTTTAAACAGCGCTTCGTTGGTGTAAAGAATATTATGTTGCTGAATTCGTCCAAGCCATGCATCTATTTTGTCAAAGGCGCTGTCAGCGAAGCAGCGAAAATGACGAAAGCTATCGCGCCAAGTAACTGCTTTACTATTGCCATTCACCTTGCGCGCTTGGGTTAAGAATGCATGTGACGCTTGGCGGGCAGTTTTGCCAGTTAAAAACAAATAAAACACCACCGGAAACAACACCAACCACAAGCCTTTTCGACCAAATACGCGATAACATACGAGCAATATTTGCATGCCTAAGCGATTGCCACGTTCTTGCATTTTTGACCAATGTTTTACAGCCATTAGCCTGCCACCTTACGCCAAAGCAGCTTAGGTGAGCGTAGCAACATGCCAAAGAATAAACGCGTATGCAGCCACGAAATTCCCACGTTATCGTGTAAGGCTCGAAAATGAGATACGCCATTTTCAGGGTAAATGACCTGGGTTGGCAAAAACGTGACTTTAACACCTTGCCAATAAAGCCTGACTAAAATTTCAATATCAAAGTCCATGCGCTTGCCAAGCGTTTGCTTAGCCATTAATTGTTCAACGGCTGCTAAGGGGTAAACCCGAAAACCACACATTGAATCAACAATATCAAAGCTGAGCGTTTCTACCCAAACCCAAAAATGGGTGATGTAACGACTTAAATAACGGTGCTTAGGCACTGAGCTATCATAAATAGGACAACCACTGATCACCTTGTTAGGTGATGCATTACTTAGTTCAATCAACTTACTAATATCTGCTAACGAATGCTGGCCGTCAGCATCAACCTGAATGGCATGGCTGAACCCTTGCTGATAGGCAGCCATCAACCCAGTTTGAACTGCCCCACCCTTACCTTGATTTTGAGCATGGCTTATCAAGGTTAAAAAATCGTACTTAGCGTTAAGCGTTGCAAATACTTGTTTGGCATCAGCGTCACTGCCATCATCAACCATGATTATCGGCAGCTGTAGCTCTTTTAGCTCATCGAGTACAGCAGCAATAGCATGGGTGTGATTGTAATTAGGAATAACAATACAAAACTGGTTCATGGCTTAATCACAAAATACAATTCGACCAGACGCATGCTGGCCTTTTTCTGATTGATAGCTAAACAAACATTTGCCTTTTGCATTGCGCTCAAGGGTGAGGTTTACCGTCATATCAGGGGTTGTTACTACCTGAAACTTTAACACTTCTAAATCTTGTACTAGTTTGCCAAAACCCAAATATTGCTGAGCATATTTTACTGCCCAATCCAGCTGTACTACGCCTGCTAAAATTGGCGCATCTGGAAAGTGGCCGCGAAAATAATCTAAATCAGCCGCAATGGTTAACGCTAAACTCACGCTAGTTTCTGTTTGTGATAAAACGGCCACCTCTGGGGTCACGTTATTCAGGCTTGGCAAAATACTGCTCCAATGTTTTTAAACTTAATTTAGCTTGGCTGTTAAAAGGAAGTGCATCGATGTAGCGCCATTTACGTGGTAAGCAAATACGTTCAAAGCGGTTTGAGAGGTGTGCTTGTAAAGCGCGGTTAATTGCCAATTTACCCTGTTGTTCAAGCTCTTTATTAGCTTCTTCACTGAGTACAACCACCGCACCAATTTGCACGCGCTTAGCTGGAATAACCACCACTTTTGCTTCTTTTATCCAGTCGTGACTTTGCAGATAACTCTCAAGCTCATCTAGGTTTAAACGTTTTTCTTCAATTTTTATCGTTCTGTCTATACGGCCCAACAGTTTAAATTGACCATTTTTATGAACGAGTGCTCTATCGTCTAAAGGGAAATTCGATTGCTCTAAAATCGCAGAATCTAGCATCAAGCGCCCTTCATGATTCAGCGATAAAAAATTACCATTAAACGGCTGCCATGGTACATCAACCGCCGCCTGTGTAACTTGTCGATAAGCAATACCGCCGGTTTCGGTACTACCAAATACTTGGGTAGCCGGGCGAGCTAACTGGTTAAATAAAGTTTCGGCATGTTCATTGTTGAGTGGTCCGCCAGAGGAAAATAACCACTTAATTTTGTCGCGTTCAGGAATTAACACATTATCAGCACATAAACGACCAAGTTGTGCAGGGCTTGAAACGAGCGCTGCATAACGAATATTTTTTAGTCTTTGCGCAATATGTTCAGGATACTGAATTTGTTCACTATCAATTATATGGCCTTTCGCCAACGGCCAAAGTAAACGAAATAATAAGCCGTAAATATGTTGATGCGAAACGGTTGCTAAAAACGTAAACTGGCTGGGTAAGTCAAATGACATTGAAAGTACTGCAAGCTCTCGATTTAATACCCGCCACGGTTTCACTATCGGTTTAGATTGCCCTGATGAGCCTGACGTATAAAATATAACCGCTGTGTTTGTTGGCCATTGTAAACGGTTAGTTTGCAAAGGCGTGTGACCAAGACTTTGCTCAAGGTTAGTAAATAGCACATCATCATTGATATTGGTCGCATCGCCGGCAAAAAAAGCAGACTGTGCTAGCAATAAACTTAAGGTTTCGTGCTGACCATTAGGTGGCAAAATAACATTATAACCACTACACGCTAAGGCAAATAAGCGCACTGCAAATTGGTAGGTATCAGGATGGAATAACACCACATGGCTGCCAGCTTTAAGCGCTGTGAGCTTACTTTGATAAGCCGCAATATCAGCAAAAAACTGTGTTTGTGTTATTGGCTGCCCTGCAACAACAAATGCAGCGTCTGGGTGAAATTTCAGGTTACTCGCTACCATTACTTTTAACCTTTTGTCTTACAAGCCATTCCACAAGGCCTAAGAGAGCAATCAAAATATAGGCTATTAATCCGTTGTACAGAGTCCATGTCTGTAACGAAGTAAATAGGCTAGTGTATAACGCAATACTGCCATTAATAATAAAAAACGCGCACCATACTTTAGTAACTTGGCGCGTGTAATTAACCCCTTTCTCATCAAGATCAGGCTCTTTAATTCGAGCAAAACTTTCAATGACTGTTGGGCCACTTTTCAACGAATAAGCAAAGGTTATGGCCATTACTGTATTTATAATGACTGGGTAAAGCTTTAAGCCCAGATCACTGTTAAAAAACTGCGTTGTTGCTAAAGCGATAATAGCCAAAATAGAGGCTGGCTTTATCCATGGCATAGATGTCAGTAACTTCTTGCTAAGTAAAAGCCTTAAACCTAACAATACCATCAATACCAAGCTCACTTGCCTTAATGAGATATGCTGTAATCCAAAATACACAATAAATGGGTATAAAGATAAGCATACTAAGAGCAATGTTGTGGTTATCGCTTTGAGCATAGTAATGTTTATGAAACGAGTTTTTCTACTTCGTTTACAACATCTTGCACAGTACGCACTTGCTTAAATGCATCTGGCTCAATTTTCTTACCAGTGATTTCGCGTAGTTTTACAACTAAGTCAACAGCATCAATGCTATCAAGATCTAGGTCTTGATACAGGTGCGCATCTAGGCTGATATCATCAGCATCGATCTCAAATTCATCTACTAAAATGCCCTGTAAAACGTTGTAAATGTCAGCAGCGGTTTTCATGCTTATTCCTACTTCTAAGTCTGTATTATGATTGGTGTTGGTTAATAAATTCTGCCAGTGCATCTACCGATGCAAAATGGGCTTTTGTTTGTTCTGAGTTTGCGTCAATCTTAACGTTAAACTCTTTTTTAATGGCTAAGCCAAGCTCAAGCGCATCGATGCTATCTAGGCCTAAACCATCAACAAACAAAGGTTGGTCATTTTCAATATCATCCACGGTAATATCTTCAAGATCTAAGCTGCTAATGATTAATTGTTTTATTTTGTTCTTTAGTTCAGTCATAGGTGCCTGAGTTCCTCTGAAAAGTAATGTTGCAAATCACGGGTTAATTGTCGTGCTTGCATGGCGGGTTGTTCATTATTAAATGTGTCGTTAAACGTAAATGGGTCAGTGGCAAAGCGCATCTCAAAATGCGCTTTTGTTGCAGCAACGCAATACCATGGTGTGCCTTTGGTCAAAGTGCTGGGCTTCATACTAATCAGCACTGAGGTAATTGGAGCTTTACAACGCGCAGCAATATTCGCAGCGCCACGCTTAAATTTTAGCTGTTCACCTGGGGTTGTGCGGGTGCCTTCAGGAAAGATTATCAGATTATTTCCAGCAGCGAGAGATGCTTCACAATCATTCAGTAACTCTTGCGGGTCTTCATTACTAATATAACCTGTGCCTTTAATTACACCGCGCATAAATGGATTTTTAAATAAGTGTGCTTTGACCACGCAGTCAGCATTTTTAATCACAGATATCAGCACCACAACATCAATTAATGAAGGGTGATTGGCAAGAACTAATTGCCCTCTCAGGTCATGAAATTTCTGTTTATCTTGCACAGAAAAATGGATAGCACCGGTGTAATGCATTAAGGCAACAAAGAATTTAAAACTATAGTGAACCGTTAAACGGGCTTTTTGCTTACGTTTCGCTTGGCAAGGTTCAAATAAACGTTGTAGAGGCAAAACCAGCAAGGTGAGTACAATACCGCCAAAACCAAATACAGAAAAACAAAACCCGGTTGCCAGTACCCGCCAAATTTTATTCAACTTAATGTAAACGTTAGTCGCCATGGTACTGTAGCATCCAAGCTGATTGTTGATGCGAAAGCAGCGATTGTGATCCTTTGCTTGTTAAAGCAGCTGCTAATTGCAAACTCAGTGGTAAACACGAGTCACTTTGAGTATGTTCTGATTCAGGTAGTTTTGTTAATTCAAAATACGGCTTACCGGTCTGCGCTGTTGATAATACGAACGATACACTATGAGCAATTTGTTGCTCGTCGCTAAATGGTAAGTACTCATCTGGTAATACACTTTCGGCATGAGCAATCAAAATCTGCTGTTCAATACCACTATGAACACGCGCAAAACCATCTATCATGGCAGAAATAATGCTGTCTTGGTCACCAGCAATAGCATTCATCGGGGCTTTGTTTTTTGCAATAATCGAGAACAACCCAGTGACAGCATTATGCACACTCAGACCAAATGCGGTCGGAGAAAGAGGTTCTTGTTCGACAAGTGAATGTAACAATTGCGCTGTTTTTGGTAAGTCGCCATGACGCGATGAAAAATTAACAGCTAGCTGCTGATACTCACCTTGCGCTTGATGCATAGTATGAAGCGCCATTTTCATAAATGGGCTTAAGCGGCGGCGCTGCATCGGTGCAACCCAGCTTAAATCAAGGTCAGCAAGATTGAGATGGCTTAATTCTGCTATTTGTTGCTCGGGTGCAACCCATAAACTCAAATTCTCAACAACAAATTTCACAAATATTATTCTTATAACGCCAAACGATTGCTAATTTTACCTATTAGCTACAAAAAAGTAAAACAATGGTGCTTAATTACAGCCGCAATTAAGCACTCATTCATTTTTATCGTAAAATAACGTCTTTTTCGGTTAAAAGTTGTGCTTTTTCACCTACTATATCAGCAACATCGAGTTCGTTAATGTAACCTAAACCGATTTCTTGCTGAGCACTTGTTAGTGGCACATAAGGAAGACGGAACACAGGATTTACCGCGCCTGTCATCATAAGTGCCGTATTGATTGCAATTGGATTAGGCTCGCAGAATAACCAGCCCATAAGTGGTTGTAGTTTTGCATTAAGTGCATCATTTTGCTCATCCATTAACTGACGGAATAAGCCTGGAATAATATTAGATGTAACCGAGATAACACCGTGGGCTTTATGAATGTGTCTTGCATCATGCGCTTCATCGTCATTACCTGACCAACAAGCAATACCTTGCTGTTCATAATGAGCAATACGCTCATTGCCACCGCACTCTTTTACACCGATAAAGTTTTCGTGCTTCGCGAGTGGCTCAATGATATCGGGTGTTAAGTCTTGGCCTGTACGACCTGCTACGTTGTAGATAAACGCAGGACCAATATCAAGTAAACGATTAAAGTGCTCTTTCACACCCGCCAGCGACGTACGTCCGTAATAAGGGTTAATTTGTAGCGCTGCATCCATACCGGTGGCAAAACCATACTCGGTTGCTTTAATCGCTTCTCGCGTATTGTTGCTACCTGTATTACCGACAATTAATAAACGGTCAGAGAATTTGCTAACACTGTGAGCAATTAGCATTAAGTGTTCTTCCCAATTCATTAATTGCCCTTCACCTGTGGTACCACCGACAATAATGCCATCAACACCAGCTGCAATTTGCTGTTCAACAAGGTCGTCATAACATGCAAGATCAATTTCACCATTGGTTAAATAAGGTGTTTTTATAGCGGTGATCAAACTTGCTTGTTTAATTGTTTCTAGGTTGCGCATAACTTTTTTAATGTTTGGAAAATTTGCGCTAGTTGTATCACAAACACAGGCATTTTCCGAGTAGTGTGCTGCAATAAATAAAAATACTTGAGAAAAAATCAAAGTTAAGCCAAAATCAAATACTGTATAAATTAACAGTATTTATTGTGAGTATTTGATAATGCAACTTTCAAAATTTTTGGCAACCTACTTTTATACCACCGAAGAGCTGTGCCATACCCTCTCAATTGATGAGGAAACGCTATCGGCATGGCAACAAAGTAGTTTATTTCCAAAGCCGAGTTATTGTTTGCAGAGTCAATTAGAATGCAGTTCGTATTCGGGCATTTATCAATGCGAAGAATATCAAGACTATTACCCTCGTGGTGCCACTAGTTGGGGGCAATTAATTATCAAACATGACATAAGCTCATCCTGCCAAGCGTTTAATTATTTTGCTCAGCAATATTCAAATCAACTCAGTAAGCTTGCTGAGCAAGGCTTTGCTATCGATGAAGAATTATTTGGCAGTGAAATTGACGAGCACTTACAGCAAGTTTGGCAGCAGTTTTTATGCAGTAAATACGGTGTGCTAACACAAAATGGCTTAGTTGAAGAAGCCGTACAGCTCGATGTGGCTAAGTTATTGATTGATGATATTACTGAACTACGCACTAAAACAGGTTTAAGCGTGGAAGAGCGCCAAAGCTTACATAAGGCGCTCAAATTAATGAACCGCGCGTTAAGTCATGGTACGGGCAACGAAGGTAAAAACACCTTACGCCATCGTTATATTGATGACGTAGTGGCAAAGTACGATCTATCGGTAAAATAACCTCTCATTTTTGCGCTTAAAATGAAGCGAAACTGAATGATCGCACAAAGTTACAACAGTGTTTATTTTGTTATAAATAGGTTAATACAATTTGCTACCTTTGTTTTGTAGGTTTTCATCTGCTTGATCGATAGATTGGTCTGGTTGAGTTATTGCTCTTGTCATATTTGTTATTTTAACAGCTAGCAATAACTTCTTTCTTCCAAACTAATTACATCAAAATAAAGGATGAAAAGATGAAACCTTTTCCAAGGCTTGGTCGCTTAAAGGCGACCTACTTAGCCATGCTCGGCTTATCGATTGCCCAACCAGCAACCGCAGAAGAATCATTTGTTACACAACAAAGTAAAGCGGATGCCCTTACATTCACTTTGATCACTGGGGACAAAGTATCGGCTGTTGTCAATAAAGACGGCAAGCTAGGCGGCATTCGATTAGTGAATGCAGATGGTTCAGATACATTCACCAGTATCTTTAAACGTGGTAACAACACCTATGTTGTTCCAAACCATGCTCAAGCCTTAGTTGATTCAAATGCGATCGATTTAGAGTTATTTAACATTAATAAGTTATATGAATCGGGTTACGATGATGCATCAACCGACGCGCTCCCCGTCATTGTTGAATACCGCGACGGCACCCTTGCAGGATCTGCAGTCCCAGCAACGCTTGCTGGTATGTCATTAACCGGTGAAATTGAGCTAATCGACAGCGCCGCATTTGCAATCAACAAAGACAAAGCAGCGCAAACTTGGCAAACCCTGGTTGCACAAGCTGACGTTGAAGGTATTTGGCTTGATGCTGTCGTTCATGCTCACAAGGTTACCCAGTCAGAAACACTGACTCCAACAGTCTCACTAACCGGCGCATATGGTGAGTCAGCGATTAACTATAATGGCGAAGGTATTAAAGTTGCCGTACTTGATACAGGCTACGACACCGAGCACCCAGACTTACTAGGTCGTGTCATTGCATCACGTGATTTTACGTATTCGAGCAACGGTGTAGATGACTTAAATGGTCATGGAACTCATACAGCCTCAACCGTTGCAGGCAATGGCCATGAGTCAGCAGGCAAATGGGTCGGTGTGGCACCAGCCGCCGATTTAATTATCGGTAAAGTACTTGGTAATACTGGAGGAGGATCAACCTACGGTATTTTAAATGGCATGCAATGGGCGGTGCTTTCAGAACAAGCTGACATTGTAAATATGTCATTGGGTGGCACAGCAACAACCTGTAGTGGCCCATTGGTTGAGATGGTTGAAGCGCTTAGCGATAAGGCTTTATTTGTTATCTCTGCGGGCAATAGCTTTACCCGTGAAACGATTGGTTCACCGGGCTGCGCGCCAAGTGCATTAACCGTGGGTGCTATTGATCGTGATGGCAATACGGCGTCGTTCTCTTCACGCGGTCCATCGCCAGATGGCCACTCAGCAAAACCAGATATTGCCTCGCAAGGTGTCTCTGTGGTTGCCGCGGCTTCTGGTGGCTTAGGTGATACGGCCTACCGCGTGTATTCAGGTACATCAATGGCTGCCCCGCATGTTGCCGGTGGTGCTGCAATTGTAATGCAAGCTCGCCAAAACCTTACGCCAAAAGAAATTAAAGACGTGCTTACATCATCTGTATTTAGTAGTGATTCTCACGTCCTTGAGCAAGGTGCCGGTGCCATGAATATCGACCGTGCCATTGACCAAGCTATTGTGGCCCCTGCAAACCGTGAACTTGGCTACTTTGATAATGCCAATAGTGCATTTACCGAAACACAGATCACGTTAACAAACACCTCTGATGAAAATATTAAATTAAAATTGAAATTAGATTTAATCGGTGAAGATGGCAAAACACAATTACCGGCGACCTTGGCAGGGTTAGATGTTAAATCTGTGACAATCCCAGCCAAAGGTGTTGCTCAAGTCCCTATGTGGATTGACCCTAGTGTGGCACTTAATAACAGTGCTTATGGTGCAATTACAGGTCGTATCACAGGCAAAACCGTTGGCAATACCGACCAACAAGTGACTGTGCCAGTGTCATTTTGGATTGACCAACCTCATGTTAATTTAACTGTTAACCTGACTGATCGCTGGGGTAATCAAGCAGGCTCTCCATCTAAGCTTTACTTAATAAATGAAGAAGATGATTGGGGCAGTCTTGTTAGGCTCACTGGCGGTAAAGCCAATATCGATGTACCTGCTGGTTACTATACGTTGATTGCTAACATTATGACTTACGATAATCCGCAAACCAGCTCTGGTTTAGTAGAATCAGCGGCACAAATGGCTGTATTAAATCGTAAGATTGATGGCAAAACAGAGATTAACTTTGATGCACGTAACGCTCAGCCTGTTACCTTTAAAGCTGACCAGCCTCTTGATCCACAAGGTTATTCGTTTGGCTTTACTTACGCGATTGACGATCAAGAAGTTGCGAAGCTTGCAGCTATCGAAATGGCTCCTGATTACGTAAATGATATGTTTGCATGGTCACAAGGTCATGACGATCGTTTTCGCTCATTTATCACCACCCGCGCGGTAGCTCCAGAAACAACCGTCACAATGCAAAACGGGGTTGAACTTGATTACATCAAACAAGGTTTAGCACTGTCTTTTCACGGTGAGGGCTCTGCAGAAGTCGTGCCAGTAGGTGATGCTGGCTACAGCACTGATTGGAGTCAATTTGAGTTAGACGGCAAAATTGCGCTTATTGCTAACCCTAATTACCTCACGTCTTACATGGTCGGTAATGCGATGAAAAATGGCGCCAGTGGTGTGATCTTTTATCGTCCTGGTCGTGGCGGCCGATATAAAGGGGCAATCACAGGCACACCAAAAGTCCCCGTGATTGGTATTAGTACCGAACAAGGTGAAGCCTTAATGGCAGAAATCGAGGCTGGCAACAATATCGTTAGCTGGTCTGGTATTGCGGCTGAACGCTCACCTTATGCTTATTCAATAAACCATATTGTTGATGGCCGAATTCATTCTGGGCAAATCAATATTGCTGAACATAAAATGCATAAAATAAGTGCGTCTTATCACTCGCAAAATGACGAGCGCCCTGCATGGACTGATGTTATGGCAATGACCAACAGTACGGGGGAGTTCTACTCAACAGGTAGCTCACAGTTAATTATGTTGCCTCATCAACGTGATGAATATTACACAGCAAGTGCAAAAAATGCATGGACGAATGTCGTTATGCCAAACTATAAAATTCAAAGTGGTGGCGCTTATTTTGATGGTCCACGCGCAATGACTGAAGGTGCTGAGCAAAACACCACTTGGTTTAAAGGTCCACGTGCTGGTAGCTTAGGCAGCAGTGGCTCGGCGATTATTAGCCGCGATACCAATGTTCTTTACTTTAACCTTGCCTCGTTTGGCGATGCCGCAAACCATGATGGTATTTTTGGCTTTATGGGTAGCTCAGCCTTTGGTTTAAAAGTAAATGGTGAGCCAGCATCTCCGTATCAAGGTACGTTAACTCTTGAGCCGGGCTCTCATCAAATTACCTTAGAAATGCGTTCTTATGCCCGTGGTGTTGGTGAGCGCTCTCCAATAAATGATAAGCTAGGTTCTCTTTACCAAGGTTTCTATACATTTACGGCTGACGAGCAACAACAAGGTGTTCAGCCAATTTTAGTGCCTATGGTTGATTTACCGGTTGATATTAATAACAGCATGAAAGCGGGTGAAGCGGCTCAAGTTAAATTAACGGGTTTACTAGACGGTGTAGGTGAAGTGGCGCTGGCAGATGTGCAGTTCCAATATGCATACGGCCAAGAATGTACGATTGCTAACGTGCCTGCTTATATCTATTGCCCTGTATCAACGAAGTTCTCAAGCGAAAACTGGTTAGATGCACAAGTTGAACACATTGACGGTGAATGGGTAGCTACGCTCCCTAATACTGGAAACGTCGGTGACTTTGTCCATATTCGAACGATTGTTTCAGATTATGGTTCAAGCCAAGCAGAGCAAATTACCATGCGAGCTTACATGTTAGATTAATTAGTTAGCGCTAATCAGCAAAGCCGCCTTCGGGTGGCTTTTTTAATGTAAAAACAACATGATCAAGTATTAAGAATCTAAATGCTCGTACTGACCACGATACACTTCGAAAGTCTTCACAACGGTGTGTTGCTCTTTACTTAGATTATCAAACCAGGTATCGAAACGCTCATCATCATCTTGTTCACTCAGTGCTAAATACTGTGCCAACAACTCAATAATATCGTTGTGAGTACACGACAAGGTGTCTACATGACTAGCTAAAACAGAATGGTCTTTATCGCGAAGCGTGTTCATTACATTTTGATCTAGTTCTTCACGGCTAGTTTTATCATTCACTTCCATATCCCTCTTTAAAATAAGCACGCATACCTAGTTATAACAGCCTTATCGACAATATCCAGCTTTTTAAATCTAACTGCTTATTGATTGCTCAGCTTGTACAAAATTAAGACAAACCAATATAAATAAGAATCATTTTTATCTTGACCCAAACAGTCAACCACCCTACAATTGCTACATTATCACATAACAAATAGGTGCATTATGAAGCCAAATATCCACCCTGATTACCAGCAAGTCGCGTTTCATGATACAGCGGCAGACAGCTATTTTATTATTGGTTCGACAATCAAAACTTCGCGCACGATTGAACTTGAGGGAAGAACCTACCCTTATGTGCCAATTGACGTATCAAGCGATTCACACCCGTTTTATACCGGTAAGCAAAAAGCCGTTGCAAGCGATGGCCGTGTTGCTGCGTTTAATCGTCGTTTCAAAAACTTAGCTAGCAAATAGTTGCTATAAGGAAAGAACATGAAAGTATTAAGTTCATTAAAAAGCGCGAAGAACCGCCCGGGCTGCCAAACCGTAAAGCGTAAAGGTCGTGTCTATGTTATTAATAAAGACAATCCGCGCTTTAAAGCTGTTCAAGGTAAAAAGAAAAAGCGTTAAAAAAGGTGCCTAGGCACCTTTTTTAAATTAAAGTAATTTTAACTCAATAACTTACTTACCAAATAACAACTCCCAAAAACCTGGCGGCTCATGTAGCTCATGGTATTTCTTACGTAGCTCATCAATAGATTTAAGCGGCGCTTTTGCAGCTTCAAGGCCACGGGTCGTTGCAAGTTGCTTAGCTTGCTTTGCTTGATTTATAACTTTATCAAGCCCTTCTAAAGACGCCGTTTTATGCTGTTTAAAATCAGCTGTTTTGGCAGTCTCTAACAACTCAATAAATTCATCGATAGCGGTATTAAAGGTAGCTAAATCAGTTGCTCGCACTGAGTTTTTATAAGCAAGCCCCATGTTTTTCATATTGGCCTCAAGGTCAATATCGGAGGCGGCACTCAAACTAGAAAAAAACAGCAAAAAAATGACAAGAATTAATTTCATAAGATACTCATGTGTAAAACCTTGTCGCCATTATAAACCGAAAAATGTCACTGGCCTAATACATGAGCTTCTCTTAATTTTCACTAAAATAGTACTATCTAGAAAGCGCATCAAAGAACAATAATTATCATTTATATTACATCAATAATAAATGGTGACAGCACTAACTTAAAACCATATAAATTCATAAGATATTGTAATAAAAAAGCTTATTTATACTACAAATTGCTACGAAGTTTTTATTTGCATAAAATAGGAACAATGATAAAGTGCATCACGTTAACAATTAGAACACTTAGTTAACACCCCAACTCAGGGATAAAACAATAAAGTAACAGGTGAAACAATGATAAAAAATAATTATTTAGGTGCTAGCATAAAGCTTGCTCTATGCTCATCGGCACTTGCCATTTCTAGCCAATCGTTAGCTGCTGAAGAAGAAGGCGCAAAATCAATTGACCGTATCGAAGTAACAGGGTCACGCATTTTACGTGAAGGTGCTATTGCCCCTGCTCCAGTTACAGTGATAAGCGGTGAAGACTTAGTTAATACTGGCGCGGTTAATATTGGTGAGGCACTAAATAAATTACCAGCACTTGGTAATACTTATTCACTATCAAACTCAGGCCGTTTTATCGGTACTGCGGGCCTTAACATTCTTGATTTGCGTAATATGGGCACAGCTCGTACACTTGTTCTTGTCGATGGCAAACGCCATGTTTCAAGTTCTGCTGGTACTCAATCAGTTGACACCAATACAATTCCAAGTGTTTGGGTAGAGCGTGTTGAAATTATCACCGGTGGTGCATCAGCTGTATACGGTGCCGATGCTGTAACAGGCGTAGTTAACTTTATTCTTAAAAAGAATATCGAAGGCTTAAGTGTTAGTGTTACCAAAGGTGCCTCTGAACTAAGTGATTACAAAAACGAAAAAGCAACGTTTTCATACGGTACAAACTTTGATAATGACCGCGGTAATGTTGCCTTTGCTGTTGAATACTCAGGCCAAAATACATTAAATGCGCTTGATCACCCGTGGACTGATGGCTCTTTCTTTAGCTTGCGTAACCCAGCTCAAAATGAAGAGAACAAAGACGATCCAAATTTCCCTGATAAAATTTACACACCAAATGCTGGCTATTATGCGATTAATAATGCAGGTGTTTTTGCATCAAGCAATGGCTATGTTAACTCATTCAACCCAGATGGCAGCCTTCGTGACATTTATATAGGTGACCGAGTAGATGGTCTTGCATGTGCTGACTGTGATTCATTTAACCTTGCTCAATTCAATGAAATTCAGCCAGAATTTGAGCGCTACAACGTAAACTTTAAAGTAAACTATGACGTTGCTGAAGATATGAATGCTTATTTCGAAGCAAAATATGTAAACAGCGAAGGCGAAAGCATTGGCCAGCCAGCATTTTTCTTCTTTAACCCTAATAACAGCATCAAGATTGACAACCCATACCTTGACTCAAGCGTTAAAGATCTAATGGAACAAGAAGGTGTTAGCTCAATCATGGTTAACCGTATGATGACAGATTTAGGTCGTCGTATTGAAAACAACACACGTGAAACAACCCGCTTTGTTGCAGGCTTAAGAGGCACAGTATTCAATGACTGGGAATTAGATGCATCAGTTGTTCATGGCCAAACTGACTTAGAGCGTATTAATGGCGCTAACATGATTATGGCAAACTACTACAATGCTCTTGACGCAGTTGATGATGGCGAAGGTAATGTTGTTTGTCGTAGTGAAGAAGCGCGCGCTGAAGGTTGCGTACCAGTAAACATCATGGGCTTTGGCGCACCAAGTCAAGAAGCGATTGATTACATTAATACAGTATCAACAGGTACTTCTGAAATTACTCAAACAGTAGTAACAGCATCACTTGCAAACTCAGCAATTTATGAATTACCAGCAGGCTATGTTGGTTTTGCTGCCGGTGTTGAATACCGTAAAGAAGAAAGTGAAACTAAAGAGCCTGATAACGCAGTAGGAACGTTCTTTAACGCACTTGGTGAAGACAAAGGTGATTTTGATGTAAACGAGATTTACTTTGAAGCATCAATCCCGCTACTAGCTGACTTGCCACTTGTTCAAGACTTAGTACTAGATACAGCGGTACGTTATGCTGACTATAGCACTATTGGCGATGCAACAAGCTGGAAAGTTGGTTTAGATTGGACTGTGAACGATCAATTACGTGTTCGTGCAACACAATCTGAAGCACTACGTGCGCCAAACATTGGCGAAATTTTCGGTGCAGCGAGCCAAACATTCTACAACGTTGATGACCCTTGTTTAGCAGATAACCTAGATGATTTACAAAACTCAGAAGTTCGCCGTGCAAACTGTGCAGCATTAGGTGTTCCTGCTGGTTTTGAATCAGATTACGATTCACAAACGCTTGAAGGTTTAGTAAGCGGTAACAAAGATGTTAAAGGTGAAGAGTCAACCAGTACTACAATTGGTTTAGTTTACCAACCATCATTCCTAGAAAACTCAGTTGTTACAATCGACTATTGGAAAATTGAATTAGAAGACGCAATTACAACGATTGCTTCTCAAGAAATTCTTGACCGTTGTGTTGACGCTGAAGGCGGTATTAATAACCAATACTGTAATCTAATCACACGTGATAGCAGCTCACATGAAATTACACTTATCCAAAACTCGGTATTAAACGTTTCTGGACAAGAAGTATCAGGTGTTGACTTTGAGTTAGGTTATGACTTTGATGCTCTAGAAGGCAACTTCTCTACACGCTTAATTGGTACTTACCTAATTGAACGTAAAGAGTTCCCATTCCAAGACGAACCTGAAGATTACATCGAGTACGCAGGTACAACGGGTGAAGCTAAATGGCAAGCTAACTTAACTATCTCTTATAAGCGTGATGGTTTCTTTGCAACCTTTGATACACGTTACCTAGATGAAGTAAGCCTTTACACAGACCAAGAATTAGAAGATAACCCGAATCCAAACAGCTTAATGAAGTTTGGTAGCTACGTTATTTCTGACGCAACCGTTGGTTATAACTTCGAAAGCGGCTTTGGTGTGAAAGTAGGTGTTGATAACATCTTTAACCGAGAGCTTCCATTCGGTACAAGAGGCACAGGTTCAGGTAGTGCAAGTTACGACAATATTGGTCGTTTCGGCTACTTAAGACTATCTTACGATTTTTAATCGTTAAAATATTTGGTTCTCTTGGGGCTGCACATTTGTGCAGCCCTTTTTCTATCAGAAATTAAAAAACTATCCTATTCCAATCATTTACTTAAAACCCACCAATTCGCGCTATACTCTTCCCTATCGGCCTTTTAACTTAATAAGACTATGCTCAAAACGGTATTTTTCATTATCTGTCTACTTTGCTTACCGAGTGTTTTTGCCAAGCAAAGAATTATTTTTATAAACCCAGGTCATGCCGATACCAATGTCACAGGCCCATTTTGGTTTGAAGTGTCGCAGTTGATGCGTGATGCTGCCAATGACTTTGATCTCGATTTAACAATTCATTATGCCAACCGAAATCATATTGAAATGAAGTCATTAGTGGCTAATGCGATTAAAGCAAAGCCAGATATGCTGATTTTAGTTGATGAGAAAAGTGTGCTAACCCAACAACTTTTAAGCTTAAAGCACATCTCTACGCCCATCTATTTTTTACTTAACCGCCCATCTGAACAAGAACTAAACCGTTTGATTGATCATGGTATTAATATCGCAGGTAGCGTTGTGCCCGATAACAAACAAGCGGGTCAATTATTAGCTGAAAAACTGATTGAAAAAGCTCAGCACACGGCAAATATTCTCGCGATTAATGGTGATTACACCACCCATGCAGCACTTAATAGAGAGCAAGGTTTAGAGCAAAGTGTTCAAACGCATGATAATGCTAATATCGCCGCTAAAACAGTTGCCAACTGGTCAGCAACACAAGCGTATCGCCAGAGTCTTGGCTACTTTAGCCATCAATCTAACATCAATATGGTTTGGGCTGCCAATGATGCCATGGCATTAGGGGCGATTGCAGCGCTTGATGAGTTAAATAAACGCAAAGATGTATTGGTTGGCGCAATAAATTGGCCACTCAGAGTTGTGGCAGAAAAAATAGACGTCACTATCGGCGGTCATGTCACACTAGGAGCTTTAGCTATAGTAAATGTTCATGATCTACTCAATAATTACGCAACCGGAACTATGCATCATGAAGTGGCCATTTTCAGCCAACATAGCGAACAAACGCTTAAGCTAGTTGAACAAATTCACAGTGATAACTTAGCAATTAACTTTCGCGTTTTCAGTAATGCGAATAAAAATGCCCTTCCCTTCAGTGTTGAATCACTTATTTTAGAGGCAACAAAAAGCGCACTGTAAAGGGCGTTGACAGTGCGCTTTTAAAGAGTTTTAAGGCTATAGTGATTGTAAAAAGCTAATTAACTGAGCTCTTTTTTCACTGCTAAGCTCTGTAAATTCACGCTTACTTTTTTCAGCTTCACCACCGTGCCATAGAATCGCTTCTTCTAGTGTGGCTGCGCGCCCATCATGTAAGAAACCTGCGGCTGGGTTGACTGTTTTCGTTAAACCAATCCCCCAAAGCGGACGCGTTTTCCACTCACGGCCTGTTGCCATAAAATCACGACGGTTATCTGCAAGCTCTTCACCCATGTCATGTAACAACATGTCGGTAAATGGCCAAATTTCTTGCCCTTTTACAGCCGCAGGCGCTGCAATACCGCCCAACAATAAAGCTGCACCATTTGCGGTTACAAAACGGGGCGTATGACAACCAGTACAGTTTAATTCGTTGAATAAACGTGCACCGGCTTTAACATCTTCGTCGGCAACATTACGACGAGCTGGCACAGCAAGCGTTTCTGCGTAAAACACGACCGTATCAGAAAACTCATCACTGGCTTCTGGCAATCCTTGCTCATCAGAACCGGTATCTTGATAGTTAGTACGAGATAAATAACTTTCGTGCATTAATGTATTAGCAATGCTTTCTTCAGGGAACAATGAGTTGGTTACCCCCATGTCACCACGCAGTGCACCTAGTGATTGCTGTCTGACTGATGGTGTACTGGCTTTCCAACCAAATCGTCCAAGTGACACAGGGTTTTCATCACCCGCTTGAGCCTTAACAGCATCAAATACCCAGTTTGCTTTACCTGAAATTCCATCGTTGTCGGCATCATCAACATCTTCAAGCGCTAGAATATCTTGCTCTTCAATCGCTTCAAGCAATCCAAGACCAAAGACAGGCATGCCATTACGGGCACTAAAACGTACATCTTCATTGGCAAGGGCACTTAAACTGAAATTTTCAGGTGAGTCCCATGCATTGTCGATAGTAAATACCGGCTTTTTCAACGTGACAGTACTTCCATCCGGGTAGCTAAACTCCGTGTAATCATAGCTAAGATATACATCAGCTTGGCCACCAAAATTATGCGTTTGCCAGTCTTCACGGGCTTGTAAAATCCCCCGGTGAAAGAGTTGATCCCCAAACCCTTCAACGCCTGTAACCTGACAAAAATCATTGATACTACTTGGCACTTCACACACGCCATCAGCTAAGCTAACGCGTAAAAAGATCCCTGCATCATTCGCTAACTTCACAGTTTGCTGTTCAGCGGTTGGAACAATAGTACTTGGGCGACCATCTCGTTGGTGACAAGCATTACAGTTATTATTATTAAAAACAGGTCCTAAACCATCGAGTTCCGGGTGTGCATCATTCGGGGCTGTCGTAAAGGATGTTTCAAAATTAGCATCGCCAGTTAAGTGAATATCGAGTTCTGAATCACTTAAATTAGGCATAGGTGTAGAGAAACCATGGCCTGAATTATTGGTATCGAGGGCTGTCGCTTCACCTGCCAAGGCAACGACATCAATATAATTTGGATCAGTTTCGCTGCTTGTTGGTGGTGGTGTTGTCGTTTCGGTCGCGCTTTTATCGCTGGTTTTACTTCCACATGCCACTAAAGATATGGCTGTGAAAGCAAATAGAATTGGTTTAATTGCTTTTACATTCATGACGGTATCTTGTAAAGAGGGGAAGCAGATGCTTCCCCAGCGATTATAAATTCCACTCTTTGATAAGTGGCACAACTTCTTCTTCAAGGGTCGCTTGTAATTCACCTAGCGCATCAATCGCTGTTTGAATTCGAACGCGACCAGCATCATCCTTAATCGCTTGTCTAAATGGCATATCATCTGCACCTGCAATGGCATCAATCGCTGCAATCGCTGCTGAAATTTGAGTTTCAACTTTCGCTGCTAGTTCAGCGTCACCGGCATTGATAAATGCTTTAAGACCTGGGCTGTCGTTTTCATCGCTGAATGTGCCTAAAAACACATTTTGTACACCAACAATGTTGTTGCTAAAGTCAGTTAATGAGTTCCAGCTATATTGTGATTCAACCAATGATGTATCAGCTGTGTCTTTGCTAGTACCGAATGGTTCTGCAATTTTACCGTTACCTACCTCATCAACAATACCGATAACACCATTGACTAACTCTTCAATAACACCTAACTCAGATGAGTATTTATCATTGCCCGGTGTTAATAAATAATCTTTATAAGCAGGTTCATCATCCGCATTTGCAGAGATAACCCATGCATCAACAAGGCTTTGTGTATGAATATTAAATACTTCAGCACATGCAATTAAGTATTCCATTTCACGCACAGTCATTTCGTCAATTGACTTATCGTTATCTTCAACGCCATTACCGAATAATAAAAACTCCATGGTGTGGAAACCTTGTACACCATCGTCAAAGTTCTTCACATTATCAGCCGAGAACGTTGTGTTACTTGCAAGTAGTGCTTCTAAATCAGCGGTATTCAGTGGCCAAGTATCAAGATGTGGATCAATTGATAAACTATCAACAGGACCAAAGATATGCGACTCACCTTGCTCCCAGAATACACGTGCATCTTTCCAAGCTTGTTGAGCAGCAGCCAGCGCAGCTTCGTTTTTGTTTTCTAATAATGTGAGTGTCGCGTTATGTAGAACCGTCGCCTTGCTGTTTAGCATTTCGTAACCATCCACAATCACTTGCTCAGTTACGTTTTCAATTAAATCAGTTGCATCATAGCTAAAGCCTGTTACTTCAGTAACGGGTGTGCTTGTGTCTGAAGAATCATCCGAAGAAGACGAACCACATGCAACAAGTGTTGACGCTAAAATGACAGCTGTGATGCTGTTTAATACTGTTTTCATCCCAAGGTTCCTTTATAGTTCTGTTGAAAATTTATAGCCAAGAGAGGCGCTAAAGTGAGTCGTGTCATCGATATCGTCTTGTGCGTAATAACGTTGACCACCCTGAAGTTTTAGAATTAAGTTTTTGTTTGGAAGGTAATTTAAACCAAAGTTAAGCTCACGAATGTCGTAACGATGGATAGCCGCACCACTGGCCACTTCAAGCATTGGGTTGGCATAATCAAACGAGGTAAATACATACAGCGGCGAAGATAAATCAAACAGCCCCTGCATATTATATGCAGCTTCTACAAATGCAGATTCAGCTTTACTACCAAGCTGTGCAAAGCTTCCTGGACGTAGACCCGGCGTTGTTTTATTCGCAGCAGTGATAGCAACTGAGTCCTCTAACTCGCCATATAAGTACTGACCACGGAACACAAGATCATCTAACGTCCATGCACCATGTAACCCGAGAATAGACACGTTTCCATCCGCATCAAGTTTGCCCTGATTGCGACGGTTATCTGAAGTATTTGCCGTATAGTAACTAACACCAAAGCCTTTACCAGCTTTAACATTGCCATAATCAAGGCGTAATGTGAGCGCTAAATCATCTGCGGTGTTTTCTTCAAAGCGTTGCTGTGCACCACCCGCGACCCAATTAGTCGAACGGAAGTATTCAGAGTTAAGACCCGTCGTCACCAATGTTTGCAGTGTAAAGTCAGACCAACGAGAAATTAAGTTAACCCCAGTTTCATGCCAAACTTGCGGGATCATAGTTGCCTCACCCCAATGGCGAGTCGTGGTAAAGTATTGATCTGGCTTATTTAAGTCTGTGCCTAAGCCTACCGGAACATATATATGACCAAACTTGACTGTAAAGTTAGGGTTATATTCATATTCTAGCTGTAGCTTTTCGACAATAACTTCACCACCCGCTTCAACTTCTGATTCAAATTCGCCAAATTCTTCAAAGCCGTCGTATTCAAGCGTGGTACCTGTACCACCATGTTCATACTCAAGTTCAAATTCGACTTTCCATTTATCATCAATTTCATATTCGAACTCAGTAACAACACGCTCTAAATCTGTTGTGGCGCGGCGCTCTGGAGAAGTATCTTGAACGTTGGCAAACACTTCGTCACTTTTGTAAAGCAAAGTACCATAGCTTTTGAAAGTAAGTTTTGACTCTTTTTTGCTTACCGCTGTAGCAACGGGTGCTGCCTGCTCTGTAACAATTGGGGCTTTTTGTTGCACTACAACTTGCTGGGTGTTTTTTGCTTCTAATTGACTTTTTAAATAATCAATCGCTTTTTGTTGTTCAAGGAGTTGTTGTTGAAGTTTTTCGAGTTGAGCTTGCATGTCATCATTTGCAACACTGTAAAGTGGAGTCAAAACCAATGACACAGCGAGAGAGAGTACTGCTTTCTTCATTGTAAAACGCACCTAAAACTAAAAGCAGAATGATAATAGTTGCTTTTTACATTGTAAATGTTGTTAACTATATTTTTTGAGAAAAAAGGTAATTTAGATCAAATAAGTCTTATTCACTAAGATAATTTCACTAAAAATTAGGATGGAGTGATAGATTGGCACCCAAAAAGGTAGTATTGTACTACAATTGAAAATAACCTGTTAACAAGTAAGCCAAACTGATGTGCTTACTTGTTAACGACAGGATTTGCACTATCTAAATAATAGGTTTATTTATTACTGAGCCATACAGCTTGGTATGGGGTTAGCGACATTGTTTGTGTTTGCTCAGTAATTTGCTCACCGCTAATTAAATCTCGCCATTGCTCGGTACCAATCAAATTTAAGTCGGCAAGCGTAAGCGTTTGCGGCTCGTCACTAATGTTATAAACACAAAACATACTTTGCGAACGGTTGATACTTTGTCGCCAAAAACCAAAGAGCCCTTCGCTTAAATGTAACGTATATTGCGTCGCATTAGGGTGAAATGCACTTTGCGCCTTACGAATAGCCATTAGGTTTTTCATCGCTTTAAACACAGTACGATGATGGGCATTTTCATTACTCAGCTTTGCTAGTAAATCTGACTCTTGCCAGCGGTGACGGTTAATCGCTCGGTTATGTTGGCTATTTTCAAAGCGTTCATAATCATTGGTGGTACCGAGTAAGCTATGAATATACAAACCTGGAATACCTTCAAGCGCAAACATAATGGCATGCGCACATAAAAAGCGCGCAACACCCCATTTATCTGGGCCTTTATGGGTACCTTGCAACGCATCAAATAAGGCAATGTTTAACTCATAAGGGGTATTAGTGCCATCTGGGGCGGTACGTAATGAGACTTTACCGCCATATTTAGCCGTAGTATTGACCATTTCGGCAATTTCACTTTGCTCCAACAAGCCTTCAACGGGGCGCAAGCCAATACCATCATGTGAAGCTATAAAGTTAAAGTATGCCGTCCCTTCTTGAGGAGGTGGCATACTCATCATCCAATGTTTTAATGCGGTACTGTCGCCACTGAGTAAGGTATGTAATAACAGCGGTGGTAATGAAAAGTTGTAAATACAATGCGCTTCGTTGGCATTACCAAAGTACGATAGGTTTTCGCGGTTCGGGATATTTGTTTCTGTGATAATAATCACATTAGGCTCAAAATGCTCAATAAGGGTGCGAAGCAGCCTGATCACTTCGTGTGTCTCAGGCAGGTTAATGCAGCGGGTATTGAGTTTTTTCCATAAAAAAGCCACCGCATCAAGGCGGAATATACGCACACCGTTATCTAAATAATGACGAATAATGCTGACAAATTCATTAAGCACATCTGGGTTAGCAAAATCAAAGTCGACTTGGTCATGACTAAAGGTACACCACACATGTTGCAAACCGTCTTTAGTTTCAACCGCCTGTAAAAGGGGTGATGTTCTCGGGCGAACAACTTGCACAAGGTCATCACTCTGGCTTGCCGTTTTAAAATACCCTTTTCCCGGCTCTTTGCCCTGAATAAAGTTTTCAAACCAAACGCTGCGGCTAGAGCAATGGTTGATCACCAAATCTGCCATCAACCTAACATCCGCTGAAATATCACGGATATGTTGCCAACTACCTAACGCTTCATTCACTTGCACATAATTCATTACCGCGAAGCCTTCATCTGAGCTATATGGGTAAAACGGCAAGATGTGCAGTGCATTAAGTTCAGGTAAGCATTGGTTTTTTACAAAGCGATGTAACGTTTGCAAAGGCGGCTCTTCAGGCTTAGCAACGGCTTCATCCGTATTAGCATGACGAATAATCGAATCACCATAGGCAATTAAAATCATGTCTTGCTCATCCCAACGGTTTTTATGCGGCGTTGGGTCTCGAACAGGATCATCACCTAACATGGTATCGATTAATCTATCTGCGAGTTGTTCAAGCGTTGTTGATAGCTCAACCTCGCCGTAGATGCAGCTTAAATGCTGAATAACCCTTTGTTGCAAAAGCTCTAAAGTCACGTGCCTTCCCCGTTAAATATATTCTTTGTTATCAAGCTCTACGGCTTCTTCTAAGCGAGCAAACACCTCTGGCATTGCCGAAGCTACTCGGTTCCAACTCGGCACAAAGGGTGCTTCCATTGGATTTTCTAAAAAGTGCTGACCTGCATTCATAATATTTTGAGCAAACATTTCAACGGCTTTTTCTTCATGATGAATATCAAGTGTTAAGCCATTCATTAACGCATCGTTGTGATAAGTTTCAATAAAATCGAGTGCAATACGGTAATAGGTTGCCTTTAATGAGCGAATCGTTTCTGTCGTAAAAGTCACCCCTTGGGTAGCCAGCTTCCTAAATAAAGCTTTGGTGATATCAATCGACATTTTCGACAAGCCCGCCGCTTGGTTTTCTAGCGATAAGTCTTGGTGTTTGTGATCATAGTTATCAGCAATATCTACCTGACATAAACGGTTATGCGAGTAATTACGATACATCTCTGATAGCACGCCAATTTCTAAGCCCCAGTCACTTGGAATACGAATATCATTAAGTACATCGCGACGGAATGAAAACTCACCCGCTAGCGGGTAACGAAACGAATCCATATATTCTAAATAATCGTTGCTGCCTAATATTGTTTTGAATGAACGCAATAACGGCGTTACTAGCAAACGTGACACGCGACCATTAATTTTGCCCTCAGCGGTTCGCGGGTAAAACCCTTTACAAAATTCATAGTTAAAACGAGGATGAGCAACAGGGTAAATTAAACGTGCTAATAGCGCTCTGTCGTAAGTCAAAATATCACAGTCATGCAGTGCAATTGACTCTACTTTTGAGGTTGCCAACTTATAGCCCATGCAATACCAAACATTGCGACCTTTACCTAGCTCTCGTGGCGCAACGCCCAATTTTTGTAGTTCTTTATCAAGAGCTTGTAAACGCGGGCCATCATTCCAAAGTACCTTATGAGGCTGATCAAGCTCCGCAAAAAACTGCAGTGCATGGCGATATTGGCTTTCATCAGCGCGATCAAGGCCTATGGTAATTTGCGATAAATAAGGCACATGTTTCAGCTCAGCAATAATATTTTGCAGAGCGGGTCCTTCTAACTCACTGTAAAGCGAAGGCAAAATCAGGCCCATTGGGCGTTGTTTTGAAAAGCCCAACAACTCTTTTTCTAGTTCTTCTACTGGGCGGTCAGCAATATTGTGTAAGGTCGTGATAATGCCATTTTGATAAAAATCAGCCATGAGATTGCTCCTGTTTTGCTGCAAAACGCGCTTTGATGATAGTTAACGCAGAAACTTCTTGAACCCAACCTGCTGGGGCTGGTTTTTCGCTGAGCTGCCATGCTTTTTGTAATATTTGTGATTGTACTTGGCTGCCAGGGTTATTGATTAAAATAGCGGTGTCGGCCGCTTTTAGCATGGCGACATCGTTTTGACTGTCGCCAAGCGCTATCACAGTAAATGGATTGCGATAGGCTTTTTTGAACTGATTTAACAGCCACTTTTGTGCAAGTCCTTTATTGTTACCTTTGGTTAAATGGATAAAACGCCCGCCAACAAGCACTTCGTAGCCTGCTTGGCTCATTGCATCTATCAAGCCCTGCTTTTCTTCATCACTGCCCGAAAAACAAACCGGATCTGAGTACTGTCTTTGTAGCGCCAATTCACTTTTATCGACGGGGAGTCCTGTTAACTCGGCTATTTCTTGTGCACTAAATTGGCTAAATAAGCGTACACAATGACTAAATTGGCTCGCATATTGTTTAAGATCTTCATGCAATTTATCGGTACTTTGCGTCATGGCAAAGCGCCAATAACCTTTATATTCATCACAGCCAATCGGCTTTACTTTGAAATAGTCTTTCGGGATATAAACAGCAGCACCATTTTCCACAATAAAGGGCTGGTGATGATCCAAACCTTTTTGAATATCAGTGACTTCAGCAAAGGTTTTGCTGGTGTTAAAAATCACATTGACACCGGTATCATTCAACTTTGCCAAAAATGGTTTGATCACCTCACATTCGTAACTATCGTGATCGAGCAATGTGCCGTCTAAGTCAGTAAAAATAAGTGGCTGAGCAATCTGGTCAGCGAGAAGTTCCATCTTGGTGATATCACGCTCAGTATCGAGCAATAATAACGCATCCACGCTGTGCGCAAGAGTGGCTAAATTTTCCCGCGTAATACGTTCAAAATGAGAGATAAAACGCTTTAAACTCACTTCATCAAACGTGCCCTGCCCCTGGCCTTTTTTGGCAATTAGTTTACGCTCTTGCTCTAAGCGCCACGTATACACATCTTCAAATGAAGGCGCTTTTAACATAATGGTGTAATCGGCCATTGCGAATACATTTTGATATTCATTCGCTAAGCAACTATTTACGCAGCGACGCCAAATGCCGTCGGCATCTTCTAGTTGCTCTAATTCATTTACCGGAGTTTGCAGTTGATAAGGCTGCTGAGGAGTACTGGCTACACACCAGCCTTCAAAAAACACGATATCAATCGGCTTTTGATTACTAGACCACTGGTCTTTTGGCACCGGATCATCAGTTAGTTTATCAAATTGAGGTAATGGCACATCTACTTTACCTGCCAACAAAGCTGATAAGGTTTGTTCCATTAATTGCGTATCATGCGTACCCGGTACACCACGACTCGCAAACAAAGGATGAACATCTTTAGCAAGCTCATTGCGTGCATCACGACTTAAATAAAAGTCATCGATTGATAATGACACGCTATTAAATTCGGTATTGCTATTAACCCAGGTCACTAAGAAATCAGCGAGGGTCGTTTTACCTGAGCCTTGGCAGCCGTTAATCGCCACCAGCATAGGTTGGCCGGTCATTTTTGCGCTTAAGATATCGTGCGCGAGGGGTATAAAAAAATGCTCACTTAAGTATTGATACTTGAGTGGTAACTGATGCTTCGCTAAAAACGGGGTAATATCCACAACATTTGCCTCTTGCATAATCGCTCCTACCAGTATGACATAGAGATAAATGCAGTTAGTAGACCAGTTTTATAATTCCTTATTTTTTAAATGGTTACAAAAAAAGCGCATATTTAATGCGCTTTTTTGGTGCAATATTCAAGCAGTTTTTAAGTTCTAATCAGCTTGTTGCACTGCTTTGGGGAGAACAGCATTTAAGATAATCCCCAAAATTGCGCATAAGCTCACACCTTGCAAACTAAACTCATCACCACCGATATGCATGCCACCAATACCAAACACTAAAATCAGTGCGATGATAGTCAAGTTGCGAGGCGCGGTAAGATCTTCACCTGATTTAACTAAGGTATTTAAACCAACAACGGCGATTGAGCCAAATAGTAAAATCATGATGCCGCCCATCACAGGAACCGGAATAGTTTGTAAACCCGCGCCCATTTTTGCCACAAACGCAAGCACAATAGCGATGATTGCGGTCCAAAGCATCACTCGAGGGTTGAAGTTACGTGTAAGCATTACCGCCCCCGTTACCTCAGAGTACGTTGTATTCGGTGGACCACCAAAAACCGATGCCGCAGAGGTTGCTAAGCCATCTCCCAGTAAAGTGCGGTGTAAACCCGGTTTCTTTAAATAGTCTTTACCTGTTACTTGGCTAATAGCCATCATGTCGCCAATATGTTCAATTGCTGGCGCAATGGCCACAGGCACCATAAATAAAATAGCCTGCCATTTAAACTCAGGATAAGTAAATGCAGGTACCGCAAACCAGTTTGCTTCGGTGACCGCATTAAATTCAACAATACCTATAAATAACGAAGCAAGGTAACCTGCTACCACACCAGCAAGAATAGGAATAAGTTTAAATACACCTTTACCCCATACCGCAAAAATCAGCGTAACCAGTAATGATAAACCAGACACCCAAATGGCTTGCTCATAAGGAACTAATTGTGCACTGCCATCCCCTGCTTTACCCATAGCCATATTCACAGCGACAGGTGCTAAGGCTAAACCTATTACCATAATCACTGGGCCAACAACCACAGGCGGTAACACTTTATGCAGCGCATTCACGCCTTTAAATTTTACTATCAAGCTAAGCGCAAAATAGCAAAAGCCTGCCACCATTAAACCGCCCATAGTTGCGGGAATACCCCACATTTGCACTGAGGCGATAATAGGTGCGATGAAAGCAAAAGACGATGCTAAAAAGATGGGAACTTGGCCTTTGGTAACCACATGAAACAGTAAAGTTCCTAAACCTGCAGTAAATAAAGCCACATTGGGATCAAGGCCTGTCAGTAATGGCACAAGTACCAGTGCGCCAAATGCGACAAACAGCATTTGCGCGCCAGTTAGAATGGTTTTTAACGAAAATGTTTGATGATTTTCCACGTGAGCGCCTTACACTGTGCCAAAAATCTTGTCACCGGCATCTCCTAAGCCTGGAATGATATATCCTTTTTCGTTTAAGTGACTGTCTAAAGATGCTGTGAAAATTTCAACATCTGGGTGGGCTGCAAGGGTTTTTTCTACGCCCTCTGGTGCTGCCACTAATACAATCACTTTAATATCTTTACAACCTGCTTTTTTAAGCATGTCGATAGTTGCAATCATTGAACCACCGGTTGCAAGCATTGGGTCAATAACAAGGCTTAAGCGCTCATCAATTTTACCAACCAGTTTTTCAAAATAAGGCACTGGCTCCAATGTTTCTTCGTTACGCTGAAGACCAACAACACTTACTTTTGCAGCAGGTAATAACTGCATTACGCCATCCATCATACCAAGGCCGGCACGAAGAATAGGCACAACAGTAATTTTTTTACCTTTGATATGTTCTACATCTAATGTTGAACCATCCCACCCTGTGATTTGAACACTTTCTAATGGGAGGTTTTTTGTTGCTTCGTAAGTAAGCAAAGTACCTACTTCAGACGACAGCTCACGAAAACTCTTAGTACTAATACCTTCTGCACGCATAAGGCCAAGTTTGTGTTGAACTAACGGATGAGTAATTACATGGATAGACATAAGTAGAACCTAAATGAGATAAATTACGCCTATTTTAGCGCAAAATAGTCTTCTCGACTGCAAAAAATGCATGTTCACCGCATTAATTCTTTGAATTGGTCTAAAATCATACTAAGAGTTGCAAATATTAATTTTTTTGCAACAACACGCACCGGCAATATTTAACATTTTATTTATTTTGGGCCTGCAGTAATGAAAACGTTTATCTTCACCTCGATACTACTTTTGTGTATTTGCCTACCGGTCCACAGTGAAACTCTCGATATTCAAGTTATGGCAGACTTTGTTCCCCAAGATGGCGGTAACCCTGAAAATGAGGCCACCACGTTTTTACTGGCTGCCGCAGCTGAATTAGGCGATGAAATCAGCCTGCATTTTATACCTGCAAGCCGCTTAAGAGAGTGGCAGCAATTAAGCAAAATGAACAATGTTTGCTTGTACAATAAATTAAAAACCCCAGAGCGTGAAGCTCATGCTGTGTTTAGTCAGTACCCTCTGATGGCATTTCCTTCAAATAAACTGGTGGTATTTAATAAGCCCACCATTCCAGACGCTATTACCCTACTACAAGCTATCTATTACTATGACTTAACAATTGGCGTTATTAAAGGGCGTTCATACTCAGAAGAGATTGATAAGTTTGTCCGTTTAAATGATGAGCACTTTTTTATACTCGATGGGGCAACAAATGCACCAAGGCTCGGACAAATGTTATTTCAAAATAAAATTGATGCCGTTTTAGAATACCAAACTGTATTTAGCAACCGTTATAAACGAGCTCCGGGACTGAGTAGTATTCGTTATATCAGCCTTAAACCAGAAAAAGCCGCCGTGTTTGGTTATATTGCATGCTCACCAACAGAGGTCGGCAAACAAGCAATTGCGCTATTCGATAAATCGCTTAAAACAGAAAAGGTACGCACATTAATTAGTGAGCGCCTGATGGAGTTATTTCACGAAGGTGAAAACACACAAATAGTAAATGCCTTCAATGCAGCGTTTGAGCACTAAGCCGATAAAATCTGCTCCATAACCCAACTTGTGTGTAGTGCGCTCTCACCGGTTGATGGGTGGGGTTGCTGAGCATGAAAATAGTTCGCCATGTTTTCAACATGATATTGTTGAATATGTGCAGGGTTATCAATTACGAACTGTTGTTTACCCTGTGCGTTGTTAAGCTCAATCGGCTTTTCGTCAAAAACACTAAAGCTAAGCTCGCCTTCACTGCCGTAAATCATCACATCATCAAAACGATTTGCTGAAGCAAAGTTCCAGCTCCCGGTGCCAGTAACACCAGATTGATGCTGCCAGTGCGCGGTAATAGCATCGAATGCTGAATATAAGCCTTGTTGATTAGCACATAAACCATGCACCTTACTAAAGTCACCTAAAAGGTAGGCAAGTAAATCAAGACCATGGCTGGCTAAATCGTCAAAGTAACCGCCTCGCGCCACGTTTTGATCTGTGCGCCAGTTGTACTCACCCGATAAATCAAGGGCGTTAGGAGCTTTACTTAAATGCCAACTTACATGACGAGGCTTACCAATGGCGCCTTGTTCAAGTAACTGTTTAACGTGATTAAAGCGTGGTAATGAACGGCGATAATAAGCCACAAATAGCGGCTGTTTAGCCTCTTTAAACGCTGCGACAATGTCAAGGCTATCTTGATATCTTGGCGCCAGTGGCTTTTCGATACAACATGGTTTACCTGCCGCAGCAACTTCAAGAGCAAACGCTTTATGGCTATCTGGCGGCGTGGCAATATACACTGCATCAACACTGTTATCGTTAATGAGTTCGCTTGGCGATGCGAACACCTTTGCAATATTATGGCGATTAGCGTAATAATGGGCTTTTTCTAGGTCGCGACGTGTCACCCCAATAAGCGCAATACCTTTTGCTTGTTGATAAGCAGGGCCGCTTTTCACTTCGGTTACAGCACCACAGCCGATAATGGCAAATCGCATTGGCTTATTCATTATTAATCCTTTATTTTTAAGTAAGTTACAAATTGCTGCTGCATGTAGCCGTTTATTTTTACATGATCAGGGCTCCAACCTGCTAAAAAGCGATAAAAATCGCTCCATGCGTAACACCAAAGAGCTCGCCAACTGCTAACAACATGCGCTGGGTTTACATTCGGTTGATAACGTTTTAGTGCCTGTGTGAGGATGTCAAAATAGCGATTTAAATAGTCATCGGCAACTGATTTTAATGCCGTATCATTAAAGCAACTGCCTAAAAAATACATAACATCAATCACCCCAACTCCCTTGCCAACATATTGAAAGTCATAGCCAAGAACATGTTGATTTTGTGGCGCAATAGCAAAATTGGCAAGCTTAGCATCACCATGAATTAACGTTTGGTAAGGTGACTCACTCAGCGCAGTATCAATAGCGTGTGCCTGCGCTTTTAAGCTTAAATCGCTCATGCGCTGTAGCTCATCAGGCCGCGTTGCTAAATGCCAATAACTACCTCGCGGCCAAAGGCCATCGGCAGAACTTGCTAAATGAAAAGCATGAAAGTGTGCAAGCCAGTCTATAATTGCTTGTATATCGATGTGTGTAGCACTTGCTTGCTGGTAGCCAAGTGCACTGAAATCACTAAATAACAGCGCTTGCTTACTACCCTCTTGTATTGCCTCAATACAGTGGATAGCCGCAGCTTCATGGGGTAAATGCTTAGAGTAGTGCCGATACCAATTAAATTCGACTAAATAAGATTGCCGCTTTCTGGCAAGCGCAAAATCACTTTGTTTTATACGACTATGATTGATCTGACTAGGCACTTCAATCGCTTTAATTACCGCAGCAGCACCATTCATTTGACAACGAATAATCTCACCGCATCCACTCCATACTGATGCAGCTTGCTGTAGCTCTGTAATATTTGAAAAGTGACAAGTAACGAATTGCCTAAGATCCATAACGCTCTGTAATTTATATAAACTGATGGCAATGGTAGGTGAAATTAGCTATTAGCACAACGGCCTATAGGCAATAAAAAACCCGTGCTAAGCACGGGTTTTCGAAGATAAAGTCCTAATACTGCTCAGGACTTGCATTGTTGAATTACTCGTTTACCACACTTTTAAGTGGGTTTACTGGCTTTGCATTGTCATCCAGTAAGTTCATATCAAAGTCGAACTCATCAACACGAATCGCTTTTTCACGTTTCTTGTTGTAATCAATCAGTTTTGCATACTCTTCTTCGTTGATAACACTTGCAACAAGTGCATTATCTAGCGTTTCTGCAAAACGAACGCCCGGCTTAATAGTTTTAGCACGAAGTGCTTTTTTAACTTTCTTAAGTAAATCAAGGCACGCCATTTTCGCTTTGTACGCTTGCTCATTGATGTAATGACCATCACCTTCAATTGGGTTAACCAAGTGAGTGATTTGCGCTTTAAATGCGGTATCCATTTGCGCTTGAGTCGCAAGTTCACGGATTAAATCATCGCTGATCTTAGGCATTTTCATTGAGTAGTTCATCGTAATGAAACGCATAAACTTACGAGTACCACTTGCAGGGAAGTTATCTAAGAACTTATGCAATGCTTCTTCAGCGCTTTGTAATGCAAAGCGAGTCGCATAGTGGAAGTAAGGTGCAGCTTGCTCACGTTCACTGCTTGCTACTTTTTGCTCGTAATATTTAATTGATGCCATAGCAGCGTATAAGAAGCTCATTACGTCGCCTAAACGTGCAGATAACATTTCTGCTTGTTTAAGTTTGCCGCCAAGTACCAATAACGAGAAGTCAGCGTAAACTGCAAGTTTTGCAGATAGTTTGTGTGCTGCTTTTTCGTATTCACGTACTTCTGGTAGTGACGATTTAGCACCCGCAGTAAACGGTAATACGCCTAAACGGAAAGCTCGTAAGCTATTAGCTACGCTGTAACCCACTGTTTTACGTAAGATGCTGTTGAATTCTTTATCTGCATTTTTGTCTTCGCTGTGGATAGACTCAACCATAGTTTGTAGGTAAGGGTGACAACGCATTACACCTTGACCAAAAATCATTAGGTTACGAGTAAGAATGTTTGCACCTTCAACCGTGATCGCGATTGGTTGTGCAACATAACCACTTGCTAATGTATTTTGCGGACCATTTTGAATTGCCTTACCTGCTTGAATATCCATTGCTGAATCAAGCACGTTACGACCAATTTCTGTCATGTGGTATTTAGCAATCGCAGTGACTACAGATGGTTTTAAGCCCATGCCTAAACCTTCTGTTGTTAATACACGCATTGCTTCTTGAAGGTAAGTTTTACCTGCGATATCAGCAAGCTTCTCTTGGATACCTTCGAATTGACCAATCGCCAGACCAAACTGCTCACGTACTGCTGCGTACTCAGAAGCACCTTTGAATGCCACTTGTGATGAGCTAACACCTAGTGCCGGTAACGAAATACCACGGCCTGCACCTAAACAGCTAACCAGCATTTGCCAGCCACGGCCGATGTTCTTTTGACCACCAATGATGAAGTCCATTGGTACAAATACTTTTTCGCCGCGAGTCGTACCGTTGTAAAAACGGATGCCCATAGGATCATGACGATTACCAAGCTCAACACCAGGGTGATCTTTAGGGATAAGCGCACAGGTAATACCTAAGTTTTCTTTACCACCTAGTAAACCGTCAGGGTCAACTACTTTAAATGCTAAACCTAATACTGTCGCAATTGGCGCAAGTGTGATGTAGCGTTTGTCCCAGGTAATTTCTAAACCTAACACTTCTTCGCCATTGAACTGACCACGTTTAACAACACCGATATCTGGAATACCACCCGCATCTGAACCCGCTTCTGGGCTAGTTAGTGCGAAACATGGAATATCACGACCATTTGCAAGACGTGGTAAGTAGTGATCTTGTTGCTCTTTAGTACCAAAGTGAAGTAATAGCTCACCTGGGCCTAATGAGTTAGGGACCATCACGGTTACCGCAACCGCAGAACTCTTAGTCGCGATAGTCGCAACGATTGTTGAGTTTGCATAAGGGCTGAATTCTAAACCGCCGAATGATTTAGGAATAATAAGCGAGAAAAAACGCTCTTTTTTCAAGAAATCAAGAATGTAATCAGGAAGATGAACACCGTTTTGGATTTCAGAATCATCAATCATTGATAATAATTCTTTCACTGGGCCATCTAAGAATGCTTGCTCTTCAGCGCTCAGCTTAGCTGCTGGAACGTCACGAAGTGCATCGAAGTCAGGTTTACCTTGGTAGATTGAACCTTCTAACCAAACATCACCCGCATCTAACGCTTCTTGTTCTGTAATTGAAATACTAGGTAATACTTTTTTTAATTTTGTACGTAAGCTCATAATAAACTCATCCGACCAGATAGTAATACCTACATTACGTCATAAAACGAGCAATAGATCAATTGGTCCAACCAGTTTTTTTAACATTTTTTTATATTTATTTTTTCTTTGCACGCTAAGCACTTGAATACAATGGGTTTACACGTGTACGCTCAAACGCCTTTTTTTATACCGAAATGGTTAACAACTAAAGGCTGAAAACAAAAAGCCCAACTAAAAAGTTGGGCTTAGGTATAAATACTGAAGGAATGGCTTATAGCTCATCTTCGATAGGGAATAACGAAATAAACCACACTTGAAAGCGTCGCCACGAAGACGTTTGTGGTTCTTCATCAAACTGCTCATTACTCACGGTATCGAGCCAAACTAAGTCATTATCTTTAAGCTCGACTTTCCAGGCATACTCAGGCATTTGCGTATCAACCCAGTGGGCCAAAAAGCGGCTAAGTTTTTCGCTTTCGATTAATACGCCCATCTCGGTATTTAAATCAAGCGAGCGAGGGTCGAGGTTCATGGTGCCCACAAAAATCTTTTCATCATCAAAGGTCATGGTTTTTGCGTGTAAACTTGCTTGTGATGACCCGGTTACTTTACGCCCTGCTTTGCGCTTAATGGCCATTAAGTCACTGGGTTTTAACTCCCATAGCTTAACCCCACCCTTTATAAGATCTTCTCGGTACTTTTTATAACCAGCATGCACCGCAGATACATCGGTAGCAGCTAAAGAATTAGTCAGTACAGTGACATCAACGCCCTGCTTTGCCCAATTGGTTAGTAATTTAACGCCCTGCTCACGAGGAATAAAATACGGCGACACAATAATTGCTTTTTGTTTCGGCTCGCCCATTTCTTTAAACAACATTGGCGACATATTGGCCGATTTTTCACTGACGTCGTTCATCACCTTATCGGGGTGATCATAAAACAACACAGACTTTTGCCAATCGAATTCTATTTCATCGTGCAACAAGCGTTTTACAAAGGCGCTTTCGCGTAACTGCTCAACGTAATTACTCTGCTGATTTTGCTCAACATAGGTCGATAAAGTTTTAGTGATATCAATAAGTGATTGCTCATCACGTTCACCGTGCAAGTCTTCAACAGGGTAAGACAGCTGATGATTCCAATATAAATCAAATGCTTTTGATGCCTCTGGCACAATCTCGCCAACACTCATCACATCTAAATCAATAAATTCAGAATGATCTTCAGCCGAGAAATACGCATTACCTATGTTGCGCCCACCGGTGATAAAAATCCGATTATCAACAATAAAGCTCTTGTTATGCATACGTCTTGAAAGCTGGCTAAAGTTGGTAACAAAACCGAGCGCTCTAAAACGACGGTTAGGAAATGGATTAAATAATCGAACTTCAATATTAGGGTGAACAGCCAGTGCAGCTAAATCAAGCTCACTGTCGGCTTGCGATAAGTCATCAAGCAACAAGCGAATTCTTACCCCCCTATCTGCGGCTTTTAATAAAAAGGCCGTAAATAAAATGGTGGTTTGCTGCCTGTGGTATAAATAGTACTGCACATCAATGGTGTGCTCTGCAGAATCAATGAGTGCCAACCTAGCTACAAAGGCATCGACCCCATCTGCTAAAGGATAAAACCCTGATAACCCAGGATGATTATTACCCACTGCATCTCCTATGGTACTGGGTGTATCCGCTGCAATGGCATAGCTTGGTTGAATTGACTCTCGTGAAGGTAACTGCGCACAACCCGCGGTGATTAAAATGAGTACTGCACAAAAAAGTGATTTTAAAGAGTCTATTATCATGGCTTCCTACCAATGACCGTGTGATACACGTATCTGCTTTGTTATAACCCTAATAAATGAAGGGGTTAAAAGCAAATAAAAACTCGTAAGTATGGGGGTAAATTAGAAGAATTAAACAAAGGAAAAATAGTTAAGCAAACATGCTTAAGAGCAAGTAATTACGCTACTTGCTCAGTGATATCTGCAATTTCGATCAGTTTGCGATTAAGAATTTTTTTACAACAACCACAACACTTGCCACACTGGCTACCCACTTGCAGTTCTTTTGATAAATCGCGCATCGTCATAGCGCCATCATCAATTGTTTGTTCGATTTTTTTATCAGTCACACCATGACATAAACAGATATACATGAATGCAAACCACTCTCATTTCTCTTGATGGTCTGCATATTAATCTAAACGGTAATAGTTCGCAATAGTGTTATAGGCAATGTTTGCATAACTTTTATACCAAAATCTCATAATTAGCACACAGCTAAAAATTTTCCCTTATGATTTGGGCAGTTAGTTAAAGGCGAGCAAAGAAAAAATTTCTAACTTTTTTGAGGGGTGGTTTGGAGTTGAAAGAAGGGCTTACACACAAATACAACCCTTACCTTCTAAATTGATATAAAAGTAACTTTAATGAACCCACATATTATTGACTGCGGGAACATCTTAAGTACTACCCCCAAATAATGTGGTACTACATCCAGAATCGTGAAATCCCACACGTTTGCCTGACGCATAAGCAAATAAAGCGAGTGATAACATTTCATCTTTTGCCGTTGCTGTAGGTGGAATGTATACCCCAGCTGAATCGTCTATTTTAATTCTCATGTAACCAAATACGGTCAATTTTTAGATAACCAGATTGTACGCCCCTCATTTGAATTGAAACATTTCTACCTGAAGCTTGCGCCGCTAAAGCTGTTGAATAAAAGTAGGTTGCAAATTCAGGGTGTTGGTTGATATCTATTGCGGCTGCAGAATCATAACTAATATTAAAACCATATTGATTTGGTTGACTCCGTTCAACTGGGGTATCGAAGTACAGTAAGATTATATTTGAAGAGTTTACATATAAACTTTTTAACCTTACCTACATATTTACAATACCCCACTCCTTTATGTTCATGAAAAATAGGTGCAGCTGCATATAAATCAGAAGAAAAAAAGATACAAAAACAAAGGGCAAACATTTAAAACTAACGCCAGTTATTCTAAACCTCGCAAACATTCCCGTAAATATCCACTTTCTACATAAGGTTAAATATCCTTGAAAAGGAGTGCTTGTACTACATAACAATAATGCAACAGCCAATTGATTAAATTTCATAATAATCCTTATTTGTATTTTTAATAAATGCTTCCAGCTATCTTAGATATTCAACAGAATAAATTAAGCAAACATGCTTGCTTGAGCCACTCCACTTTTTATCATCTGACGTTAACCCGCGAATTTTGACAGGTGTACGAGCTTGATAAGCAACGAGCAATGAAGCTAATGTAGCTTCATAACCATTACTTTCTTTACTCAAAAAATACCCACCTTTACATTTAACGCCATTAACTGGTAAAGACACATACACATCGCCATTACCATAATTTGCATAAGTGACTAGCCTACTTATAACTCCAACATCTGAAGGCTCATATAAATTCGCAAATAACATTTGGGGTCATAATAACCCCAGTAAAAATAGGGTCACGTTATTGCAATCCCCTTTACCTTTATTTTGAAAAGGCAAGAAGAAAGACCCTATTAATTCTTTTATCATCTTGAAAATTCAACAAGCTTCCATTTCTTTTTATAAGGATAATAAAGTTGTACACCATTTTCAAAGATTAAAACTATAGAATTATTCGCAGAAAAAAACTCTTCAATACCAAATAAACCATGTATTGATTGGAAACTATTAAGTAACTCATCTTTATAAAGCTCTTCTTTATTTCTAGGCCGTGATTTTATAGCCTGGAGATGAGTCAAGGCTTTTTCTATTGAAAGCTCAGATACTAACTTAGATTCACCGAACACTTTAGTCCCCGAACAATTTCTATACAACTTTGATAGACCGGTATATGAAACCTCATTACAGTTATTAATTTCTTTTAACTCATTTTCGCTTGCACACAACTGTGCACTAATACTGATTAACATTAGTCCAACAAAAAGCTTCATTATACTATCTCCGACCATAATAAGAATTAATTAGTAAATACCTTTCACCTGAGAAGGTATGCTCAAACTGTTCAGGTTTCGACCAAAAGCTCATTTGAATAGATTTGATATTCCACATTGTTGATATATTAATAAATGCTGAAATAGCTCCCTTGAACTTTTTTTCTAGAAACTTAGTCATCAACATTACGTACCTTGCGTCATGACCGCTAAATCTTTGGTTACTACAAAATCCACTGACTTTTAGCAGCCAATCCAATCACCTTAAGCATCTGACCCAAACGATATTGGCAGGGTATTCCGAACAAAGTTGGCGGCAAAACGGTGTCGCAAAGCTCACCTCAATTGCAATTGAAAAGCTTGCGCTTGTCAAAAGCGTTATCAAGATATAGACGAAAATGACCTTGTTGATGGCGAAACATTTTTTAATCAATTGGACTCTGAAGAGATATAGCAGCGCCTGCCAGCTTTGGCACTACACCAAAAAAGCGAACCGCTAAACGCCAGATAAAAGAAAACCAGCGGATGGTGGCTTTCTTAAGTTTAAAAGATGATTTCATCCTAAAACACTACTTTTTGACACTCAACTCAAAAATCAGGTTTTCATTTCCTTCTCTAAGGTAAGCAATTTTTACAACTCGCCCCTCTTGGATTGTATCTGAATCATACTTTCTATTCGCAAAAAAGGTGTTTTCTGTTCCGTAATCATTGTACTTAAAGCGTACTCCATCAACAGTAAAAGCCTCTTCTCTACTATTTCTTTCAACAATTTGAATATCTTCAATAGCTCCTTCAACTGTAGAATAATTTCCAGAATCTATGCCATTAGATTTTAATACTAGGCCATAAAATGACAGTGACTGCATTACAAAAAAGCCAAATACAAATAAGAAGCCAAACCAGAAGTTAACTTTCTTTTCAAACTGTAGTTTATTTTCGTACCAGTATTTTATCTTCGGGCAGCACAATATTAGTAGAACAGAACAAACAAGTGTTAAGTAAAAACCAATTTTGGTTCCCATAAAATCGGACTGAAAATAAAGTTCATACATTAACTAAATCTCCTATGGCTAATCTATGGGCCGAAGTTGCCGTATGAACCATGCTAGTTTCTTTTCCCCGAGCCGATATCGAACGAACACAAAATGGGTTCAGGTCTTTCTTTTTTTACCTAAATTAAAGACTGAACTGAAGTGGGTATTATAATTTAGAAGGAAAATGTAGCTCGACCTCTTTTGATAGATAAAAGCTACTTACCATTATTCTTTATTTTTAAAACTTAAATCATTATGACAAAAAGCATCTATTAAACCATCACTACCCGCTTTATTTATTTTTGCTTCTACTGAGCATACAGTTAATAAAAGCGCTAAACATAATAATAAATTTTTTATTAAAATATCCTTTTCTATTAAAACCACTATTTACAAGTTAAAAACTTCTTAAACTTAAATATATTTATCTGGTAATTTATATTTAGTCTTTAACCTCGAGATACACTCACTCGCTTTAAAGGCAAAGTCACGACTCTGGTTTTTTATCGTTACATAATACGCAATGAAATCACATGAAACTAAAACAGCAGCTAAATCTTCATCATTCTTGAGCGATAAAGTTAACCTCGCCGTGGGTTTATAAATGTAAGGTAAATTTAAGTCTATTTTTACAGTTTCTATTGTAAGCAGTATCTCGTTAGCAATAGCAAATTCCGCTTGATTATTCATGGCAATTACGCTTGCTCGCAACATTGCAAAATCAAGGGCTTGAGTTGAACTTATATCGCCATTGCCTTGGTACGTAACGCGGTACTCACCATTAGCCAACACTTTATCGCTATAACCACCACGAAGGCCATCAGGTTGATATGAAACTGTATTACAGCCTGTTAAAAGCAAGCTAGAATGAATCACTAAACCAAGGGTTAAGCAATGAAATAATCGTATCATATACTAAATACTGCCCCTTAGTTTCCTAACTTTGGTCACATATCCCGACGTATACAAAACGTTAAATAAATCACTCTTGTATGCCACTAACAGGGTTAAACTCTTGCAGCAATGTAAAATCAGCATCATCTGTATAGGTTGAGTGACTAAATAACAGTTTACGTAACTTAATTTGTAGCTCTCGTTGTTCACCTTGATCACTATTGAACTCTGTGTCATACGCCTTTAAATGCACTACGCCATTAGCTAATTCATTCACTTCTAACCAAGGCACACCGTTTAAAGCAGACTTTTCAAGATTAACCGCTTTAAAAAATGCATCCCCTAGCCACATTTGCGCGGCTACCCCTTCTATATAACCGTGTTTAAATCGCCAATGACCTGGGTTTACTCGGGTATCAATAATTGTTTCATCTAATGGCGGTGGCAGCCCATTACCTATTTTAGGTAAATGCTCATGAGGCCAACCGCTTAACTCATAACCCCATACTGAATCATCATTTTGTTTCGCGTCATAATCTTGGTCCATCAAACGCGCCATTAAGAAATTAGGATGATTTAACAATGGCTCCCACCAAGAGTTTCGGGCCTCAATTAAGTTATCAAAACCCGTTATGATTAATTGATCTATGTGCCAATCAAAAAGGTGTCCAAAATTAATATAATGCGTTGCTTGTATATTTATATCTGGGCTCGGATGCGTAATTGAAAAAATATCAGAATTTTTAATATCTTTTGCTTTGCTTTTAATAAAGTTTTCAACTTTTATGGTTGTACCCTTACTAATATTAACTAACTTAGTTAACTGCTCATGCTGAATGAGGCCGTTGCTTAAATCAGCCAACTCCCAAAGCGCTAACGCTTTGGGAAAGCTCTGGGGCAAAAAGTTGATATTTAAATATAAACTCATTGACCTGTGTACTCCTTAATCACTATTTTGACACCTGCATCACTTGCGTACTCTTTAAGTATTCCTGTAGCAGCAAGGCCCCCGGGTTGTACCCGAACGTCTAAAGTTCTGTTAGCTAATGGAACTTCATTTCCGCTGCTACCTTTAATGCTTCTTCGTGCTAAATCATCAATATGGTCTGTTGTGCGGTTATACCAACTAGCACCATTGGTATTAATCGATTTTAAAACTTCATTTTCCATTCAGAAATCGTGAGCTCATAAACCTTTTATTTCAACCGACTCTACCAACGAGCTTAAAAACACTCAAACAACAAATTCTGTCTCGATTCATTTAATTAATAACAAACACCCGCCACGTAAATACACTTCATTAAGGGCAACTGAAACAAGTACCGTGTTCATACAAATCAAGTAAGCTGTGTCACTTAAAAACAGCAGAGCTAGCTATTTGAGCCAGCGGCACTAGGTAGTAGCACCGACATAAATTGCACAGTCTGCTGTTAGCAAATGTGCAGTTCTACTGGGATTAACAGCGCATTTGATAGCTTTTTATTGAGAAAGAAGGCCGAGGCGCCAATACTGTTTATTTACTTAAACTTTCATTTATCACCTTAAGCATATCTGAACTTATTGGTAAAAAAATTCTTTCATTACCTTTAAATCTGATTTCAAGAGTTTCTTCAGGGTTTACTTTACTCTCTACACAGAAATCCCTGTTTTGACCAACGGTTTTAATAGTGCTCCAAGGTATAATATATACATGGAAATAAGGAATAGTCATCGGGTAAAATGCAATACCTTTTTCTACTACTTGAGTCTTATAAAGACGTGTAAAATGGTCAATATAACCATAACCATGAAACCAATTTTCTTTCAAAATACCAAAGTCTTTCACTTCATTCGAAAAAAATATACTATAGGTATCAATAGCAAGATCCCTTTTCTTTAACCTTACAATACTTCTTTTAACAGCAAGGCTTACAGGACCAAAAAAATTCCAATAAAAAAATATGTACAACAAAAGACCACCACTTATTGAATATACATAACTTCCTGTAAAAAAATAAATAATAGTCCCAATAGTCATACCTATAACTATAAAGGCTCGCTTTGACATTATGATATAGAATACTAACTTTATAAAATTCATATAAGAACCATAGGGATCAGGTCTTGCTTTTTGCCACTACCCGACTCAATTTTGAATAGTGTAATTGAAAATAATCACCCAACTCTTTTCTTTGCTCGACAATTACAGCTAACTTACGCCTTGATGTTGCTTTAGATTTTCCAAATAGGGGTAACACTTTGCCGATTTAAATCCATTCTGGAGTTTGTGCTTGCCCATCACAAAATGCTCAGCATTTTGATGACTTTTATTAAACATTGCTTATATATGACATTGGACTAGCTAAAAGGCAAAAAGAAAGACCTGACCATTTTAGTGACAGTTTTTAGATGCTACGCTAGTAACGCTTTTTCATCAAAGCCCTGCTCATGTAATTTGACTACAAGCTGTTCAAGCACGTCATCTTTTTCAGGGGCTACAGGCTGCGTTAATAGTAAAGAAGTCACATTACCAAAACCAGGGTGCTCAAAACCAGGGTTTTCAAGGCCATGTTGTGCTCTTAGCGTTAGCAGCATAAGTGCAGCATAAGGTGTAAATTGCCAGTTCATATTATCGAACTCAAAAAACATCTTACTCGGTGGTGATGCAACCTGAATGACTTGATCGTCACATAACTGGTTTAGATAAGAGGTAACTTTTGTTAAGTCTGTACTATCCCAGTTATCTATAATAGATTGGTAAGCAAAATCATCTACGATCGGTTTTAGGTTATTGTCACCTTTGGCCCTATCAAACAGCAAGATAATAAAATCACCAATATGACTTTTTGATCTATTCACCCAGTGCTTCATGTAACCTGCTTGAAATAACGTATAAATTTGGCGAGCATATTCATTATTATTCAATATCACTGCAATACTTAGCTGAAATACCGATGTTGGTGATACCAACCTTAAAGGTTCACGACTAAAGCGATATCTAAAGCGCTTGAACTTATAGCTTTGTATTGTAAGCATGTAATATCCATAACTTAAACATATATTTAATTTACCTAAATCTACTAAATTATCATCTACAAAACTAGCTTGTGCATCCATCTCATAATAATCACATGGAATTAACAGTTCCGTATTTAATACCTCCCAGTTAAAAAATGGTAATTTTTCATTTATAGGTATACCTCTTTTCGTTTCTCCTTGCTCAATATAAAAATTAAGCTCTTTTGTATTATTTATATAAACCTTTCTATACTTTTCAGGATTTTTTATCGCCAGCTTACGCTTTCGTAAAAATTTTTCTAATATTTTGTCCATTATTTACCAACTGGGGTCATTGAGATTGTAGCAGTGTCAGCAAGCATCTAGGGGTCAGGTCTTTACTTTTGCAACAATCTTACTAACACGAGAATAGTGTAATTGAAAATAATCTCCCAATTATTTTCCTTGCTCGACAATTACCGCTAACTTACGCCTTGATGTTGCTTTAGATTTGCCAAATTGGAGTAACATTTTGTCGATTTAAATCCATTTTGGAGTTTGTGCTTGCCCATCGTAAAATGCCCTACACGTTGAGAACTTCTATTAAACCATTGCTTATAAACAACATTGGACTAGCTAAAAGGCAAAAAGAAAGACCTGACCATTTTAGTGACACTTTTTAGATGCTATGCTAGTAACGCTTTTTCATCAAAGCCTTGCTCATGTAACTTGACTACAAGCTGTTCAAGCACATCATCTTTTTGAGGGGCTACAGGCTGTGTTAGTAGTAAAGAAGTCACATTCCCAAAACCAGGGTGCTCAAAATCAGGGTTTTCAAGGCCATGTTGTGCTCTTAGCGTTAGCAGCATAAGTGCAGCATAAGGTGTAAATTGCCAATTCATATTATCAAACTCAAAAAACATCTTACTCGGTGGTGATGCAACCTGAGCGACTTGATCATCACATAACTGATTTAGATAAGCGGTAACTTTTGTTAAGTCTGTACTATCCCAGTTATCTATAATAGATTGGTAAGCAAAGTCATCTACGATCGGTTTTAGGGTATTGCCATCTTTTACCTTATCAAACAGCAAGATAATAAAATCACCAATGTGACTTTTTGATCTATTCACCCAGTGCTTCATGTAACCTGCTTGAAATAACGTATAAATTTGGCGAGCATATTCATTATTATGCAATATCACTGCAATACTTAGCTGAAATACAGATGTTGGTGATACCAACCTTAAAGGTTCACGACTAAAGCGATGTGTGAAGTGTTTTAGGTTATAGTTTTCTATCATAAGCAGGTGATATCCATAAGTTAAGCATATGCTTAACTTACCTAAATCAAGTAAGTTATCATCTACAAAACTAGCTTGTGCATCCATCTCATAATAATCACATGGAATTGACAACTCTGTATTTAATATCTCCCAGTTAAAGAAAGGCAATTTATCATTGCTAGGTATACCTCTTTTCGTTTCTCCTTGCTCAATATAAAAATTAAGCTCTTTTGTATTATTTATATAAACCTTTCTATACTTTTCAGGATTTTTTATCGCCAGCTTACGCTTTCGTAAAAATTTTTCTAATATTTTGTCCATTATTTACCTGCTGGAGTCATTGAGATTGTAGCAGTGTCAGCAAGCATCTAGGGGTCAGGTCTTGCTTTTTACCACTATCTTACTTACACGCGAATAGCTTCACCTAACTCTTTTCCTTGCTCGACAAATAGCGCAAACTTAAGGTTTGATGTTGCTTTAGATTTTCCAAATAGGAGTAACATTTTATCGATATAAAGCCATTCTTGAGCTTGTGCTTTCCCCATTAGCAGCACCGACATAAATTGCACGACCTGCTGCTAGCAAGTGCGCAGTTCTACTGGGATTGGCTGCGAACTAAAAGCTTTTTGTTCCGCAATAAATAGGAAAAAGGCTAGACGCGGCCCTATTTTTTCTCATTCTTTACGATAAATGATAAGTGCATCAAGCTCTTTTCTTAGCTTCCTCAACATAGGGTCTGAATTCTCTTCATCTAAGACAACTCTTTTTTTACCATCGATATCGAAATACTGGCAGAATTCTTGGTTCTCTGTAATCGGACTACTAATTTTATGGCTTGTACTTTTTATCACATTATTCCGTAACCGAGCGTATTCAGCCTTTGCAATAGAGGTCGCCTTTTCCGCTAGTTCACTTCCTGCACTGACAATAACGTAGTCACCATTAACCTCTCCAATGAACAGATATAATTCAAATACCCAACCAGAAAAGTTATTCTGATAGTGGAAAACATACTCTTTTGATTTTGCTGTTAATGATTTATCCAACTTAACAATCAATGGAACCTTGCTTTCTTTTGGAGTACATGTGAGGTTCGTCGTTAAAGGATTTGCAAAGGAAGCAAACGATAGCAACACTAGGCATAATGTTAACGTTTTTTTAGCGTAATGGAATTTCATATGTCTTCCCTCGTCCAGTGTAAGTATTTCGCTCAACCATGGGGACAGGTCTTGCTTTTTGCCACCATCTTACTTACACGCGAATAGCGTAATTGAAAATAATCACCCAACTCTTTTCTTTGCTCGACAATTACCGCTAACTTACGCCTTGATGTTGCTTTAGATTTGCCAAATTGGAGTAACATTTTGTCGATTTAAATCCATTTTGGAGTTTGTGCTTTCCCATCACAAAATGCCCTACACGTTGAGAACTTCTATTAAGCCATTGCTTATAAACAACATTGGACTAGCTTAAAGGCAAAAAGAAAGACCTGACCCTGTTTGTTTATATGAAAATAGTGCTTTAAACCTAGAGTAAGTTTTAAGTCCTGACTGTCACTAATAACTAAAAAGTAACTTGCTCATCAAAATTTGTAAAACTGTAAGACTAACCCCTCTTAGTATGCATAATCATCCCATTTCTAAAAAATATTGTTGCAACTTTTTCAATTGGACTAGTGAAAGAAATCCAAGTATCAAAATGATAATAGTTTTCCAGTAATGAGGTTTAGAAAACATATCAACTGCTGCAAATAAAGCAATTACAACAATATACGATACAAAAACATGCTTATCTAATGTTCTGACATTACTACGAATATTTTTAATGTGGGGCAAAAGGCTATAGCTCCCCAGAAACAATAAGCACATCAAAATACCTAATTGCCAGCCATGTTTAGCTAAAAGTACAAGGGGTGCACCATACAAAATAAAGCAAGCTAACGCTTTGTTATTTGAAGATTGCTCCATTGAATTACCTATATTCCTTTATTAATTGTGCAAGTGTGCGATATGCACATATGAGGGCAGGACTTTTACTTTGCTCTCAACTAATAGCTTAATTTAAATGGTTTTCATAATTCAGTTAGGGAAAGTAAAGCTTAACCTTATTCTCAAATTTTGGTGTACATTTTTTATGATGATGGCAGAGATAACCATGTCTCTTTACTTATCAAAATTACACTTATAATCGACTTTCCCTCCAAATTCAGCACCGGCATATTCAGCGCTCGTCTTCAAAACTAATACCTTCTCACCTCTAAACTTTGCTGAAATAAGGCAATAATCAGAAAAACCCAAAAACTTTTTAAAAAGACTGACTTCTATAATTAAAAGTCCACCGTCAAAAAATAAAGTACCACTTTCAAATTCATCTCCGGCGCCAATCAATACTGATTTAAAACCTTGATCATAAGTGTACTCAGAGTAGGCAACACCTTCCTGTGTTCTTATTGAACTAAATTCTGTATCAAAGTGAAAATAAAAAGGCTCAAACTGATTTTTGATAAATACACCAGCATCTTTTGTTATGTACCAAAATAAAGTTAACACAAAAAAGACAACTAAAAATATTTTTCCGAAGACTCTCATAAAAACACTCATTAAATTTGAAAAATTAAATAGAGGTTATGGATTATCAATATAACGGCCAGTCTTCATAGCGAAAGGTCTTTCTTTTTTGACCTCAACTAAAGACTGGACTGAAGTGGGTATTATAATTTAGAAGGAAAAATGTAGCTCGACCTCTTTTGATAGATAAAAGCTACTTACCATTATTCTTTATTTTTAAAACTTAAATCATTATGACAAAAAGCATCTATTAAACCATCACTATCCGCTTTATTTATTTTTGCTTCTACTGAGAGGACTATAATAAGATAGTTATAGGTATACTTACCTTCATCAGTCATTCGATTAAGTTTATACCCAACCAAAAATTTATCGCCTCCTCTGTAATCCAAAAGTGATATGCTGCAACTTGTTGTATAGCTAATCGAAAATACTAATGAAGCTTTAGCATCTTCGAATTCATCATAGCTCGAAAATAGAGGCACTGAGAAACTATCTATCACTCCAGTGTATTCATCAAAAGCTTTTTGTTTATCTAAAAATGAATCTACTTCAGAATTGACAATATTGATAAACTTTTCTATTGAAGGTTTAATATCATCGAATTCAATACTTGTGTTTCTATTCTTAAAGAAAGTCATATCCTCAGCAGTGTAACCATATACTAGGCATTTGTTTGCTGCAAAAATATCACCTCCGATTCGGCTTGACAGATAAGAGTCTTCACAATATTCAGATATAGGCTGTAACGCCATGGAAATGCCGCTTTGGAATAAAAGGATAAAAATTAAATACCTCATAGTATCTCCACCATTTAATTTGAAACTCTACGATTAGCTCAGAAAAAACTGTTACGTTTTTTGGCATAGTGCTTAACCATAATCCACGAAAGGAAAACAAGAACCGACTCCTAGCTCTGTTGAACTCCATTCAATTTTATTAAAAAAACCATAATGAAAAACATTACTACAATTGCTATAGATGAGTATTTAATGGCTTTACAAACCCACACTTTGTCTTCCCGATAGGATTCAACTTTGAACAGCTTAAAACCATGATAAATTGCACCTGTTCCACTGTAGTAGTTTATGAAAAGCTCTTTTTTTGCGAATTTTGGAGCTAAGATAAACAAAACCATTACAAACAAAAATAAAACAGCCGAAAGTACCATCAAAATAATAAGAAAATAATCTATCATTTCACCAGTTCACATTTACATATTTATCAGTAACTTACTATACCAATAAAAAGCAAGTTATGCTCCAACCAAACTTAAACACAATCTGGTGTTTTAGTTGATAGTAAAGCACTGCATTTGCTATTTTACGCCCAACACTAAATCAGTAATCGAGGACACATGGAAGCGCCTACTTTAGAATTAACCCGTGATAACTTTAACTCAATCTTTTTTCAGACTTTCATAAAAACGAAAGTGCAAACTGAAATACCTATCTTGAGATGCGCAGTCCCTTTACCTAAAGCGCAGAAATTCAAAGCAAAATTAATCACTGGTGCTATATTCATCATTGCTTGCCACCTTGTTTGGAAAACACAATCCGGTGCAGGTGCAATTGCCGCTGTGATCATTACATATCTCAGTTACTTTTTAGTTCAAATGTTTATCGCCAATAAGCGTTACTTCATTCATGAATCCCCGTTGTGCGAAATTAAAATAAACCAAGAACAGGTTTACCTGCCTGCACTTTTATTCGATGACAGAAAACCACGAACAATTAAAAGAGAAGATTTACTTAATGTTGAGGCCGTATGGAATTTTACACGCACCAAAAGCGGCTACGATATTAACGATCCACAACCTAGGCGTGCCTATCTATTTTCTGTAATTTTTAAAACTCGCTATGGTGATTCAATTCCTTTAAATGACTGGAGCTTAGAACACCCTGAGCTCTTCAAGACACTTGTTGAGTATGATTACCCAGTCACTATGATCAGAACAGCCAAACGCGGGTCACCAATAACAGTTCACATAAAATGGTTCTTCCTATTTACCTTTATATGTACTCTCATCTACTCACTTATAAAGTATGTAATTTAGCGGACTTATAAATATGCAATTGGCAAAGCAACTGAGAGCAAGCGCTTTGCCTTAAACTTAGGCTTTATTGTTAAACAGCATACCAGAGTGATTACTAGAAGTAGGAGCAAACAAAGAGTTTATCATCGTAGAAACATTACTTTTTACGGCAAGCTGGACTGCATTTATTTCTTCATCAAGTTGTTTATTAAGCTCTAGTAACTCACTTTCTCGTTGTTCTGGAGCTAGGTCTTTGTTGCTTTTTAAACTATTAATCTTATTTTGTAATTCCTTTATTTTTACTACTAGCTCTTGCTGTGTTTGTGATGTCTTTGATTGAGCTTCTGCTTGTGGATCAGAATCAACGCCCGCTTCTTGTTGTTTAGAGCCTTGAAGGTTTATTGCTTTTTCACTTTCTGGGTTTAGCTCATTTTTATTTTGCTGATCTAATAATGGCTCTTTTAGGAATGAGGATGTGTACGAAGTTAGCTGCATAGTTTTCCTATCGTTAATTTTTTGACGTTTAGCTATAAACCTTTTGAAAACAAAATAGATGCACAATCCGTACCCATTTACCACCCAACACTTTTTATGTTGCTAAGCATGTATGTTCCTTTAAAGTTAGCGATATTAAACTTTAACTATTAATCCCCTCTTTCAACAAACCAATACTAAAGAACCAGTTTTTAACTTTTAAATAACCTTTTGTGATCTCTTTTTAAACACCTGCCGTAAGCCTTATTGAAATGGACACGTCGTAACGTCCGAACATTCAAAGATATAAGGAAGAACGATGAAATACATACTCCTGGCTAGCAGCTTACTTTTTCTCACCGCGTGTAGCGATGATGATGACGATAATACCGAAGTTGTTACCCCTCCCCCAGTTCAAGAATTCACTCCAAGTAAAACCTATTCTGTAACTTTAAGTGGCAAACAAGAAGTGCCAATGAATGACTCAATGCAAACAGCGACTGCAACGGTAGAGCTTGACGAAAGTTTAATGCAATTTCGTGCAACACTTGATGCAAGCTCAGTCGAAGGCTTTAGTGCAGCACACATACACGACGGCGATTTAGGCGCTAATGGTGATGTTGCTTTTGCATTTGAAGCCACTACCGATGGTATGTATGAAGTCGCAATTACCGACCTTGATGAAAGCTTGATCGCTGATTTAATGGATGGCGATTGGTACATTAACCTTCATACCGAACAATATGCAAACGGCGAACTTCGTGCGCAAATTGTGCCTGATACAACCAACATCATTACGTTTGTTTTAAATGGCGATCAGCAAGTGCCTATGAACGACAGTGACGCAATGGGTTATGGTTATGCATCTTATGATAGCGCCACGACAGAATTACGACTTCGTGCGGTGACTATGGGTGTTGATGACGCTACAGCAGCTCACATCCATACAGGAAAATTAGGTTCAAATGGTGATGTATTCGTGACTTTAGAACAAGACGACGAAGTCATGACTGACTGGGTTGTACCAGAAGGCACCATGATTGACAGCGACACTCTGGCAGTACTTTTAGACGGCGGTCACTATGTTAACGTTCACACACCTGAATTTGCCGGTGGCGAAATTCGCGGCCAAATCTTAACAGACAACTATGCAGTTGCGACCTTTGACTTGAGTGGTGCTCAAGAAGTGCCTATGGTCAGCACCATGGCTGATGGTGATGGTTATGCCCTTGTTGATACAACAGACTACAGCGTAGAGCTTACTGTTGTAACATCAGGCTTAGACGATGCAAGTGCTGCGCATATTCATACAGGTCGTATCGGTACTAATGGTGATGTATTAGTAGCTCTTGAACAATCAATGGACGACAGTAATGTCTGGATGACACCAAGCAACACGCAAATCAATGCGGATATTTTTGCAGTGCTGGCTTCTGGTGGTCACTATGTCAATGTTCATACACCTGCTAATGCTGGCGGCGAGCTTCGCGGGCAAATCCTAACCAGTAACTATGGCTTTACGAGCTTTAAACTAAGCGGTGATCAAGAAGTTCCTGCTGTCGAATCTGATGCAAGTGGTGAAGGTTATGCATTAATCAACATGGATAACTATGCCTTAGAGCTATTAGTAAACACAATGGGTGTTGATGATGCGACAGGTGCACACATTCACACTGGCCGAATTGGCACGAATGGCGACGTACTCGTTGCACTTGAGCAGTCAACAACTGACGCAGGCATGTGGATGACACCAGCAAATACCATGATCAACGCAGAGATATTTGAGGTACTTGCATCAGGTGGTCATTACGTTAACGTGCATACACCTGCTAACACGGGTGGTGAAATTAGAGGTCAGATCTTAACAGATAACTATCAACTCGTTACTTTCCCACTTAGTGGTATGCAAGAAGTTCCAGCCGTTGATACGATGGCATCAGGTAGTGGTTATGCCTTAGTTAACATGGATAATTACCATCTAGAATTAAGAGCGTTAACCGAAGGTGTGAGTGACGCCACTGCTGCTCACATTCATACAGGTCGTATAGGCACCAATGGCGACGTTCTTGCCGCGTTAGAGCAATCAAACGATAACATGAACCTGTGGCAAACACCTGAAAACACCATGATCAATGCAGATATTTTTGCAGTACTCGCATCAGGTGGTCACTACGTTAATGTGCATACTCCAGCTAACCCAGGTGGTGAACTACGTGGTCAAATCCTTACCGACAACTACGTGTTTGTAACCTTCCCGCTTTCTGGTGAACAAGAAGTACCCGCGGTCACAACGGATGCATCTGGTGATGGTTATGCGCTAGTGAATACCAATGATTACAGTGTTGAGCTGCAAGTACTAACATCAGGTGTAAGTGATGCAAGTGCAGCCCATATTCATACTGGCGTAGCAGGTGAAAATGGCCCTGTGTTAGCTCCTCTTGTACAAGACAGTGATGATATGAATCGCTGGATGAGCAGCACGGGCTTAATGATAGACGCCGATATCTTTTCAGTTTTAGCTTCAGGCGGTCATTATGTAAACATTCATACCCCTGCAAACCCAAGCGGTGAGATACGAGGCCAAATTCAATAACTTTATAGAGTCAGAGGCCAATATTTTTGGCCTCTTTTATGACTAAGCATGAGAACATTACGTCATAAAAAGTTATACCCTTAACTTTATTGGTTAATGATATCTTGAACTCTAATCCGCTCTGATTCACTCTTATCTTTATTCAAAACTGCGAGTGTTTCATTATCAATCCATCTAATATCGCCTAGTAAGCCATTAAACAGAAACTCATCTGGCTCAGCACTAAATAAACGTTTTGAAAACAGCACTTCCCCGATTTTATTTTTGATTTTTACAAAACAATCAAAGCTCGTCGATTCGTGATGGCACTCTAATTCTGCAATAAATTTTCTGTTACGGTTATGCTTTTTTCGAAAAGTATAATGGTTAACAAAACTATCTCTCAAAACCGCTGCATATGCTTGATTAAACGGCTCTATTGGCCATTCATACATTACTGTTAATTTAACTAATGCTTGCTGCAACGTATCTAATAGGCATAGTTTCTTTTCATTCTCACCCAATCCATTAAATGCTATAAAATCAAAAGGTTGATAAAATTTAAGCACAGAACTACTTAACTCAGTGGTCCCATCACGTTTATCCGATTCACTTAACTTAATAATTACTCGGTAAATTCCGTTAGTCTCTATCTGACAAAAATACCGTTCATAATGGGCGTATACACTTCGAGAAAACAAGGTAAATTTTCTACATTCGGCTAGCTCTTGTTTAAAGGCCCACAGCTCAAATTCTTTTAATTTCATGTTTATTTTTAGCGCTGCTATTTTAAGAGTTCAATTAATCTCACAATAGCATCCCTCGGCGTCTGAGTTAATAAACTGGCTATTAAAACCCGCACGTAAGTTTGCAATTACTAACTCAACAAAGCCATTCTGACTGGAACAGGCGAGTCCTTTTGATAATGGCCCTGCATACACAAGCTGTTGATTTTCTGAAACAAGTACTGCGGCAGGTTGAGCGGGTAATATTGCAGCAACCGCAGATGTTGGTTTAAGTTTTATTACTTTAATACCTTGCTCTGCTGCATAGCTGCTAAGGCTTGTTATGTGCGGTTGTGAACGCTCTGAGCATACACAGGTATTTTCATCAATAATGTACAAGGTATCTGTATTTGTGGTGCCAAGCCCCATACTTTGTTGAAAAGCAGATAACCAATTTGCTGTGGCTAGCTTTTTATCTGGATCAAAGGAGCTTGCTTGTTGAGAATAAGCAAACACCAAGGCTAATGTCACAGAGGCAACCCAAAGTAGAGTTGCCATTATCAGCCATTTGCTATTTGAATTTAGCAATACCTTGCTCCAGTACATCGATACTTACATCAATTAACTGTACGCGATCGGTGAGCTTTTCAATCATCAAGTTGTCGTTGGCTTGGTTAGCAATTAAGGCTTGTGAGTTCTCGGCAATAGCACGTGTATTACCCGCTTGATTTTGCACTACATGAGCAACCAATTGTGAGCTACTTGCGGCAACATTCACCTGCTCTGTCATCTCGGTAATTTGCAGTTTCATCTGCGAACTAATTGCAGATAACTGCTCTATAAGCGCAACACTACCCTGCATCGACTTAGTTGAAGAGGCGCTGTTTTGCATCAAACTTTCAAGCGTATTAGTTATTTTATCCGTCGTGTTTTTACTACGCGTTGCCAAGTTTCTAACTTCATCAGCTACTACCGCAAAGCCGCGGCCTTGTTCACCAGCTCGCGCAGCTTCAATTGCAGCGTTAAGCGCAAGTAAATTCGTTTGCTCAGCAATTGACGAAATTTCATTGAGTAATTCTGAGATATGCGAACATGCACTCACCAGTTGGCCTATATTTTGATCTGCTTCTTGAAGGTTATTAGCAAGCTCAGCCGTTTTGCTGTCTGTATTCGCCACTTCATTTAATGCCTCTGTAGCACTTAAATGGAGCTGCTCAAACTGTGTTTGTAGCTCATTACTTTCTTGTTCCACATGAGCAAAGCCTTCGGCGACTCGTTCACCTGACTGCGCGATATCCGTCGATAACTGCTCACGATTAAGTGCTTGCTCATGCAATTCGTCGTGTACTTCAAGTAATTGTTTAGACTGATTTTTTAAAACACTACTTTGGCTTTGAACATCACCAATCACACTCGATACAAAACCCAGTAAACGGTTAAAACCCGCTACAGCTTCACTGTGACTATCATCCGCTCTTAAACTAATATTAATGCTGTTTTCGTCGGCCATTATCTGCTCTGTTGTTGTGCTTAACGATAAGCCAGAACTACGTTCGCGATGTAGGGTTTTTGCAATGTAGCCGGCTACAATTGCTTCAACAATGGCATACACGGCATGAATAAGTACGGTGCTAAAATACAACCTGTCTGGGTCGAAAACGTATAAGCCCACTTCGTTTATCTGTAAAAAGTAAAAGCTCAAATGGTGAACGGCCACAAAAGCAAGTGCAGTAATAAACACGCGCCATTCAACAAACATGATCAACACGGCCATTAAAATAAATATTTCAAAGTGAACCTCAATAAGGCCGTAGCTTTGTTGGATGTGTAAAAACGAAAACATAATGCAACCGGCAGCTACAACATGAGCAGTTAATTTGCTCGTAGGGTATTGATGGAGCATCCAAAGCGGTAAAGACAGTAATAATAAACCCGTTACCAAACCTGTAATTAAGGTCGAATAAATAAAGCCTAAAACTAAAGATTCAACAAACAATAAAAGGAACAAATAAGTAAAAAGGCGGCGCACACTCGTCATAGATAAAGCCTTAATTATTAAATAATTTACAAAAATACAATTAATCGAGCTAATACGGTTTGATGCGCATCATGGTTCACTTTATTAATTGCAATAATGCTCTAAATTGATCGGTCCCTGCTTTTTCTAGCCATTGAAATATCACACTTTCTGTACAGCTAATAATAGCACCTGCTGCCAATAGCTGCTTAATTGCTAACTCTTTGTGTTTTTCGTTGCGTGATGCAATGGCATCTTCCACTACAAACACTTGGTAACCATTGGCAATTAAGTCTAAACATGTTTGCAGTACACAAACATGCGATTCTGTACCCGTTACCACTATTTGCTTACGGTTAGAGCCAGCCAATAGGTTGTTAAATTGAACCTCTAGGCATGCGCTAAAATGTATTTTGTGATAGCAGTTAGTGCCAGTTATAAAAGGTAAGAGCTGTTCACTACTTTTACCTAACTTGGTTGGGTTTTGTTCGGTAAATAAATAAGGAATATCTAAAGCTTTAGCTGCTTTTATTAACTTTTCGGTCTGATTAACAGCTAAGCCAAAGTCGTTAATTACCGGTTCAAGCCCTGCCTGAAGGTCAATAATTAATAACAAGGCATTACTTTTTTGGCTGATAAATGAATGGCGCATCACGTTCTCAAATTGCTGATAATTGAACTAGTTATAGCATAGGTTTCAGTTTCAGCACCAAGTAGACCTTATTACTATTTTTTCTTTTCAGAACCATTAATTACGGTCATAATTGTGCTATATTTTGTTAAAAATTATGCGCAAATAATAATTTAGGGTTAATCAGTCAGTGCCTAAACTTTTTCTTTTGATTTTCAGTTTGCTGTTCTTCACGCTTTCCTCTTCGGCGTTGGCACAAAACTATGCTTTGCAAATGCAGCGTATTTCGACCGATGAAGGACTTACGCAAGGCAGTGTAACTAAAATCGTGCAAGATGATTTAGGCTTTATTTGGATTGGTACCTACCAAGGCTTAAATAGGTATGATGGTTATCAGGTAGCGCCTTTTGCTGGGGAGTATATTCTTGATCAGCGACAAATTACCGCAATGCATAAAAATGACGACGGAAACATTTTCGTCAGCACTGAGTTTTCAGGTGCTTTTCTGATCGACCCAAAAACACTAAAAGTTGAAAAAATCTATTCTGGCAAACTAGACCCTGAAGATGTTTTCTTTTCGCCCATTTTAGCAATCACTGAAGACGATTACTTTTTTTACTTCGCTATTGCTCAGCACGTTTATTCATACAACAAGCAATCAAAAAAGTTTTTGCATGAGTTTTCTATCAATAAAGAAGAGCACATTGTGCGGGCACTCACCTTGCACGACAACTTTTTATATATAGGCACATCGAATGGGCTTTTTTCAAAAAACCTTGCAGATGATCATATCTCGCATATTCCGCTAACCGATAAATCTCAGGTCACCGAAGATAATAAAAACGTAAAATTTTTAAGGGTCGATGCGCAGCTCGGCTTATTTGTAGGCACTGTTGAGGGCATGTTTGATATCCCTTTTAACGCTAACCGTTTACTGGCGTTTGATAAGATAAGGCTGTTGATCCCTAACTTAAATATTTGGGATTATTCTGTTAGCTCATTCGGTGAATATATCGTCACAGAAAAAGGGTTGTTCGAATTTAATCGCCAAACCATGTCAGTTGAGTTCATCTTAAACTTTGAACAAAGTAAGTTTTTAATGTCTGACAATTCAATTCAAGATGTAATGATTGATAAAACTGGCTTGCTGTGGCTTGCATCCCGCTCACAGGGCGTTTTCACATGGTCAACACTAGCAAGACGTTTTAAACACATTGAATTAAAAAATAACCAAGCTCGCTTCAATAATAATGTCTGGTCGGTATTACAAGATCAAAATGATACCGTTTGGATAGGTACAGATAATGGCCTAATGAAGTACAACCAACTTACTAAAGATATTACACCCTACTTAGTTAGTAACGATGAAAAAGCCTTTCATGGTGAGCATGGTATTTATGGTATTACTGAAGCTAACATTGATGACAGCAACCGTTATCTGTGGCTAATGAAATACATAGGTCTTGCCTTGTTTGATAAACAGACAGGCAAATTAGTGCCTATAAAAGGCAATGCTGAGACCATGCACCTTATAAATTACGGCCCTAACTGGGGCTTTCGTGCTATGGGCAATGATCAATTTGCATTTTTAGATGACCAAAATTTTTATAAGTACAATGGTAAAACAGGCGAACTAACCACCATTAAAGGATTGAAAGAACAAGTTGACCTTGTTAATGCCCATGCTTTTTTAAAGCCATTGCCAGACCACCCCGACGAATACGTACTGAGTATGTCTGGCAAATTGTACCGCTACAATGAGCAGACTCAAAAGTTAACACTGATATACCAAACAGAAAATTATAACCCATTAGCGTTCACTACCATTGATGACTGGGTGATGGATTATAACAACACCCTGTGGCTTGGCTCAGCTGACGAAGGGCTTATTGGCATAGATGCTAAAACTTATGAAGTTAAACATCGTATTAATATACAGTCTGGCTTAAAAGCTAAATCTGTTTTTGCATTGCAAATAGATCGTTTTGGCTTTTTATGGTTAGGTACTCAAAATGGTCTTTACCGCCTTGATTTAAGCTCCTTAGAACTTGACCGTTACTTTATTCGCGATGGTTTAGCCGTTAATGAATTCAACATTGATGCCGACACCACCTTACATAACGGACAACTTGCATTTGGTAGTACCCGAGGCGTACTTTTACTTTCACCAGAGGACTTTTTATCGTCGCCTGTAGAGGCTGGTAATATAAATACCGAAATTACCAATGTATCTTTGCTTTCGCGAGAGCTTAACTACCATCCATATAAATATGTAAATACGCCTCTGCAGATCACTTATGATGATATGGGCTTAGCAGTCACCTTTTCTAACTTTGATACCATTAATAAAGATAAAACATCGTATCGAGTGACCCTTGATGGGCCAACCTCACTGCAATACGACAAGTTAACAACCAATGAGGTCTTTTTTACCAAATTACCGCCTGGTGATTATGTGTTATCAGTGTCGTCGTCTATCGAGTTAAGCGATGCAATATCAGCGTCTAGACAACTAAGATTTAATGTTGCACATGCACCTTGGTCATCCCCTGCTGCAAAAGCAAGTTATGTCATTATTGTTTTAGCTGTTTTGTTTTTCCTATTTTGGCAATACCGTGCTCGCCAGCAAATGATCGGTCGTGCTCATGCAGAAGCTGTAAAATCACAGCAACAAACCGAACTCGCTTTAAGTAGTACTAAAAGTGGTGTTTGGGAGATTAACCTAGTAGAACAGTTTTTAAGAACGACCCGCTTTTCTGCTGAACTGGGCTATGCCGAGTATAAAGATGGTATAAGCCTCAACAAGTTTGTGAGCTTAGTGCACCCGCACGATCGCAATAACGTAACTAGCCAGTGGCAACTATTTTGTAAGCAAACAAATAACCAACAATGGAATACCACTTACCGTTTAAAACATAAAAATGGTAACTGGCTTTGGTACGAAGACATTGGTCGTACTATTGCAACCGATGAAAAAAACCGCCCATTAAAAATAACCGGTATTTATACCAATATTACAGAGCAACGCGCTAATGCCCAGCAAGCCAGTGTCCTCGGCGAAGCATTTGGGCAAATAAACGACTGGTTGCTAATTTTAGACAATCAACTCAAACCATTTTCTGCTAATGCCAGTTTTGGTGAAGCATTCGCCACGCCAAACAATGTTGCAGAGCTTACTAGTCGCGACTTTATTGCAGCTATAGGCCGTGCAAAATACCTTGAATATATAGACGTATTAAAAACACTTAAACCAAAGCAAAACTGGAAAACAGAAGCTGTTATTCGCACGCTAAAAAGCCCTGCACACCCAGTTCATATTAGTGTCACGGCTGTAGCCAAGGAAAACCAATCAATTAGTCATTATGTAATTGTAATTTCAGACTTAACAGAGCAAAAACGCGCTGAAGACGATTTGCGTTATTTAGCAAATTATGACCCGTTAACGGGCTTGCCTAACCGCTCTTTAATGTATACAAAAATTAGCAACTGTATAAATAACGCCAAAAAATACAATAAACTAGCTGCATTATTATTTATTGATTTAGATAAATTTAAACCAGTAAATGATTCATTCGGGCACGCTGTCGGCGACCAATTACTTTGCGATATCACGCAAAGAGTAAGCCTAATGTTACCCGAAAACGCCGTAATAGGCCGTCAAAGTGGTGATGAGTTTTTGGTTCTTATTAAAGACCTTCACTCACCACAAACACTCAGTGATCTCGTTAAAAAACTCACTGAAGAACTGGCAAGCAAGGTTATAATTGACGACTTTTCAATCAACATTTCAGCAAGTGTTGGTGTCGCTCTTTACCCATTTGATGCGAAAACAGCAGATGATTTAATTAAAAATTCAGATATAGCCATGATGCATGCTAAGCAATCTGGCCGTAACAATTTTAAATATTTCACAGAGCAGATGAATAACCAGCTTACCAAAAAGCTGTTACTTGAAAATGCCTTGAAAGATGCGTTTAAAGACGATGAGTTATTTAATAACTATCAGCCTATTGTTAATGCTAAAACTAAAAAAATAAACGGCGTTGAGCTTTTAATGCGCTGGAAGAACGAGCAAGGTTTTGTATCACCTGCCGAATTCATTCCTATTGCTGAAGAGATAGGTCTAATCGATGCGTTGACTGAGCAAGCACTTGATAGAGCATTAACAGAGCTGCTGCCAATGCTACGTGCTAACCCACAGTTTTATTTATCATTAAACTTGTCGCCAACGCATATTTTAAAATCAAACTTAACTGAACGCTTATTACTTATTTTGAATAATCACATGGTTAAGCCTGTGCAACTGCGTCTTGAAATTACAGAAAATACGCTTTTAGAAGATAAAGAAAAAGCTTCTAAGCAGCTGCAAAAACTTAAAAATGCCGGCTTCAAACTATTACTTGATGACTTTGGCACAGGTTACTCGTCACTAACTTACCTAAGTCAATTCCCGATTGATGTGATCAAAATTGACCAAAGCTTCGTGCGAAACATTGGCCAAGATAAAAGTAATGAATCGATTATTAAAACCATCCATGCGTTGTCATCGAACTTAGGCTTATATTGTATTGCTGAAGGAGTTGAGACAAGTGAGCAAATCAGCTTCTTAACAGAGATGGGCTGCGAAGATTTACAAGGGTACTACTTCGCAAAACCCATGTTGGCCGATGATCTCATTGCAGAAAGCACGATTCAGGCAATCATTGATCGACTAAACGCGCTTTAAACCATTTATTTAAGCAGCGATAAAGCTCATCTTTATTAATGGGCTTCGAGATGAAGTCATCCATGCCAGCTACAAGGCAGCGCTTTTGGTCCTCTTCAAAGGCATTCGCCGTAATAGCAATAATGATAGCTTCGCCATACAGCGCAGGGTTCTGTTTAATTGCTTGTGTACATTGATAGCCATCCATGTGGGGCATTTGGCAGTCCATCAATATAATATCTGCCGTAAAACTTTTAAGCTCTTCAAGTGCCTGTAAGCCATCGTTTGCCTTTTTGATAGTACACTGGGTGTCTTGCATCATTTTTTGCAGCACGATTTGATTTACAGGGTTATCTTCAACAATTAATACATTTATGCCACTAAGTATTGGCTTGTCTGTACTTTGTTCTGCAGTTGCTTCTGCATCGCTTACCATCACTGGCACAATAATAGTAAATTCACTGCCCTCACCTTCTTGGCTCACTAAAGAGAGCTCTCCATCCATCAACTCTATAATTCGTTTACTAATGGTGAGCCCGAGCCCAGTACCACCATATTTTCGGGTGGTCGATATATCGGCTTGAGTGAACTCTGTAAACAATTTAGCCTGCTGATCTGCAGAAATACCTATACCTGTATCGCGAATTTTTATTGCTAGTGCACCATTAACCATTTGGCATTGCATGTTTATTTCACCAGACTCAGTAAATTTACCCGCGTTACTCAAAATGTTATTGATTACTTGGCTAAACCTCAGTGGATCTAGGCGGATATACTCAGGTATGTTGTCTGCAATGCTCAAGTTAAATTTAACGCCAGATTTGACACTGGTGCTACTAAAAACTTTGGCTAATTGTGCCAGTAAGGCTTTAATTTCAACAACACGGTCTTCAAGTTTAAGAGCGCCCGCTTCAATTTTCGAGAAATCTAAAATATCATTTAAAATCAACAATAAGTTATTAGCACTTTGATGGATCATCGCCAGCTCATCACGCTCAGTTTCGGGTAGTTTAGGGTTTTCTAATAGCAGTTGAGTCATGCCTAAAATACCATTGAGCGGGGTGCGGATTTCATGGCTCATGTTCGCTAAAAATTGCGACTTAGTACGGTTGGCTTGATTCGCTAAGCGAACAGCTTCGACTAGCTCATTCGTTTTATCATTAACTTGTTGCTCGAGCTGGGCATTAAAATCGGTCAGTTTGTTATTCAACACTTCGTTTTCGTGATTCGCTTGATGCAAGCGATTAAAATTAAGCGCTAGCTTATTAGCTAAACTCGAAAACTGCGACTGCAAACGACTCACTTCTAGCCAAGTTTGTGGTAAGTCGGTATCTGTGATTGCCCGCTCAGGTTCAAATTTGTCGATTTGTTCAGCTAACTTTTCGATAGGAGCAATTAACCAGCGACTCAATTGCGTGATAAACACACTGGTTAATAAAATAATAAACAATATCATCACCAAAGACTGACCCCATGCATTCACCGCAACATTATTGGCATGTTTGCGATTGAGCATGGTCATTACAATCCAGTTATGCTCTGTTGAGCGAGCTTCTCTGGCGTAAAACTGCTGTTCGTTCTCAGCATCAAACATCTTAAAACGAGCTTCGTCTGCAAACAAATCTATTTCTTCATCTGTTAATTGTTGTAGCTCTGTAAAGTCATCTAATGTGCTAAATACCACTTTGTTGCTGGCATCTAAAATCAACAACTCGCCTTGATGACTAAATAGACTGGGCCTGAGGCCTGCAAAATAATCAAACATCAGTGAGCCTTCAACGACGCCAGTAAAGGTATCTTCAATATAAATCGGTGCTGATACTGCAACTATAGGTAAAGAACCAAAACCACGACCTTTAAATATTGTAGAGATATAACCAAGCTCATTATTAGGTGCATTTATAAAGTAATCTCTATCTGCCACATTGGCGCGAATGTTTGACTGCTGCAAACTAATCGCTAACGATTGTGGATAAAAATGAGTGACATCAGCAAGAGCATCAGCAATTATCTGTGTTCTAAAATCAGGGTATAGGTTTGCCATATTTTCAAGAGCAATTTGACGAGGGACACCGTTGGCAATGCTTCTGGCAGTGAGTACCACCCCTTTTTTATTATGATCAAGGTGAGCATCAATGGTGCGTGCGATTTCTTTGGCTTTTTCTTTTAACTGCGAATTTATCTCATACTCAATGCGCGCATAATGGTTATTGGTTAGTACTACAGAGGTTAATATGACTACCAGTACAACCAGTAAAGTAACAACATAGTTAAGTATTTTATAGAGCGACGAATAATGTTTATGCCACGAATAACGGCTAAAGAAGAAGCTCAGTAAATCAATAACAGATAAGTAAATTGCCGCATTTAAGCAGTACTTAGCAAGTGCAATAGCAATCGTTAAAATTGGTAAACCTAAAAAGAAATGGCCAAAACTCCAAAGTAGTGGCAGGCCTATCACCAGCCAAAATAGCATGCCTCGTAAAAATACCGGCCGCGCTTTTGATAAGCAGTATACCTGTAAGCAAATAAGCTCAAGTGCAAATACTATGGACGGCCACGCATGCCCCCAGCGGTAAAAAATAAACCCTGTACTTAAAATAAAGGTGATTATTGCAAACCGCCAACCAAGTAGCAGCAAGCTTAGGATCACAAAAAACTGACCAAGAAGAAATTCTGAGCTGTCTAAAAACCAAATTGGTAGTAAATTAACAACTCCCGCAATACAACCAAGCAGTACTGCGGCTAAAAAGTTGAAAAATGAAGGCTTATTTTGAAGCAAAAAAGGTATCCTAACTTCATAGTGATACCTTTAAATTAAAAGAAAATTAAACTTTTTGCCACTTTAATTAACATGGTGGCATTCATGACTTTCTATTTGCAGCACACTTTTTCCAATTTTAAAGCGCGATTGCAATAGTTTTTCGACCTTTAAGCGACATGCTTCGTCATGCTTTTCAACGGTACAATGCTGTTTTAAAACAACGTGCGCACCAACAATAATGTCTTTGTCTTGGCGCATTACCGTGACATTATGAACATTTTGTACATGTTCAACCGAAGCGATACTTTGTTCAATATCAGCTACATTCGGCAGCTTACTTCTATTTTCAAGTAAGCCTTGAATACAACGAATGATCACTTTAACCCCAGTAAACAAGACAAAGGTAGCAATCAACATACTCGAAATAATATCAATTTCGGCCCAGCCAGTTAGGTGGATTAAAATACCAGCGAAGAAGGTTGAAACCGTTGAAATTAAATCAAAAAACGAGTGTAAAAACACCGCATACACATTAATGCTTGCTTTGCGCCCTTTGTATAGCACCCATGCTGCAGCACCATGAAACAAAAAACCAATAGCTGAAATGACCGACATTAAATAGCTATTAATTTGTAAATCATGACCATCGCTATGATGGAAGTAACGTTCACCTCCTTCATAAAGAATAATTAAGCTAATGCTTAAATATAAGATGCCATTGATCAAGCCACCCGTGAGCTCTGCTCGCTGGTAGCCATCATTAAAGTTTTTCGCGAAATATATCGCCATGCTTGAGGCAATAAGCGCGATGAATAAAGAACTGTTATGAACAAACAAATGCCCAGCATCAGCAAGTACAGCAAGCGAATTCGAATAATAGGCGCCAATAACCTGTATCACCATAAACGAGCACGTTATGGCTAAGGCAATCAACAAGCGGCGTCTAGATGCTTGGTGTGTTGTAATATCTGTCATGAAGAAGTGAAATACCTATCAGCTGGAAATGCGGTAATGATATAAAGTCTCAATTGTAATACGCAGCGCACTTAAACGCACTAAAAACTTAGTTAATAGTCCCTTTTTGAAAGTTTTTTGCACGATGTGTTACTAATAAGAAAGGAATTAGCAGCAAACAAGTAAACTGAAACACTCACTTGTAAGCTAAAAAACAGTAAGGCGTTAACAACACATGTTGTTAACGCCTTTTACTCGAAGCAGATTTAAAAAGCAGGCTATTAAACTTTAAACTGACTGACTAAATCTTTAAGGTGCTGAGCACGCGATAATAAGCTTTGCGTACCACGCTGTTGTTGCTCAGCGTTATCATGTATTTGCATTGCACTGTCTGAAATATCATGAGCCGACTGATTGATATGCTCAACCACCGTGCCCTGCTCTTCTGTGGCTGCTGCAACTTGGTGATTGCCTTGGCTGATAATCTCAAACTTCTGCTGAATAGACTGAAGTGCAGACACTGCAATATGCGTAAGCTCAGTCACTTTTTGACTACTTTGCGTACCTTCGGCAATCGCTTCTTGTGATTGCAATGATGAGCTTTGTAAACGCGAAATCTGTTCCCTAATTTCAGAAGTCGATGTTTGCGTACGCTGTGCAAGTGAGCGTACTTCATCAGCGACGACCGCAAAGCCACGACCTTGCTCACCCGCTCTTGCCGCTTCAATTGCCGCATTGAGTGCCAATAAATTAGTTTGTTCTGAAATTGCATTGATTACTTCAACAACCGAGTTGATCTCAGCCGCTTGATTTGCAAACTCACCGATACTTTTATCAACCGTGATCAAAATGTCATTCAGTTCATTCATGGTTTGTGCTGTGGCAGCCATACTTTGATTGGTTTGCACGGTTTCTCGTACCGCTTCTTCCGTGTCGCTTGCTGTGCGATGAGCAATATCAGACACCTCATTAATAGTTTGCCCCATTTCTGTAATAGCTGTGGCAACTTGATCGGTTTGCGCGCGCTGATCTTCGGTAGCAACAAAGGTTTTGTTGGCAAAGCTCGCAAGGTCGTCAATCCCCTCTCGCATCGCTTGCTCGGTGACACTGATTTCATCTACCAACTCAGCTACTTTACCTATGATGGCATTAAAGCCTTTAGCAAGATGCCCCAGTTCATTATCAACACTGTCATCTAAACGTTTTGTTAAGTCACCGCCGTGGCCTGCCATACCCAGTAGTTCGTCGCCCACACTGCGTATTTTCTTACTTAGCCAATTCGCAAAATAAAGTGTTAACACTAAAAATATACCTGCAAGCACGACACTTACGATAATCGACATCCAAACGACTGTATTAATCGCGCTTGATATCTCTTGCTTAGGCTGAACCGCCACAAGAGTAAGGCCAGTGCCTTCGATTGGCATAACCCCAGCATAAACATCTTCATCTGCGAGCTCCACTTGCGATAGAGTAAAGCCAGTATGTTTACTGCTCAAAAAGCTTTGTAATGCGCTTAGTGAAGCGACGCTTGTGACTTGTTTACCAATATAAGCATCATTTGCGTGTGCAATAATTCGCTTGCTCTCATCAATTAAGAATAAATACCCTTGCTCACCAATTTTACGCGACGTAACAATGCTAGAAATATCTGAAATATCATAACCAAGCCCTGCAACACCAAGGCGTTGCCCTGCAATTTCAACCAAGGTGTTAACGTATAAAGTGAGGTGTCCGCCCTGCTCACTTACATCTAAAGCGAGCGCTTGGCGTTTATCTGAGCTAATAAAGTCAAAAAACCAACTGTCTCTTGGCTCACTTTGTGAGATTGATTTGAAAAAGCCGTCTTGTGTGTAATAACTCATTGAGTTTTTGCTTACCCAAAACACCGATGACGCACCACTTTTTCTTTGTAAGTCAGCAAAGTACGCCATCACACGTTGATGAATTGGCGAGCTTTTCTCACCTTCGTTCATCCACGTATGCAGAATTTGGTTTTCAGCTAAAGACTGTGACACAGAGATGGGGTAACGCATTTGAGCGTCAATTTCGGCAGCAACTTTACCCACAGCGTCAGGCAATAATTGCTTTTCTGTTTGTTGGTAATAAAGCCGAGAGAATTGGCTGGTATTGATTAAGGCGCTAACCACAGTGACAACAAACAATGCAATTAACACAAAACTAATAAAAATAGTGCGCAGCGATAGATTTCGCATTCAGCAAGCCTCATACTTAATGGTGGAGTTTTGGTTTTAGATCATCCTTGCGTCCTATCAATAATTTTAGGTAACAAGTCTGTGTTAAGCAATTGCTATTTAAGCTTTTACTGTTGTTTTTTTACTAATAATTATCAAACTCAAACAGAATAGGAACAAACGCCAACTTGTACCTTTTTACTAGTTAAAACGCTAGATACAAACACCTCACTGAATAAAACCGTGCTTATTATGACTCTGCTATTATTGCCATTTTTTGCTTGTAGGTTTTTGGCGACATGCCATACCAGCGATGAAATGCATGATGAAATGCACTAATTTCAGAGTAGCCACATAAAAAGGCTATCTCAGTAACTGAAAGATCTGTTTCGTTTAACAATGACACACTTTTTTGCTGTCTTAAACTTGCTAATTCTTTACTAAAACTTGTGCCCTCTTTTGCAAGACGGCGCTGCAGCGTTTTTTCACTCATATTAAGTGCTTTTGCCATTGCTTTACTGGTGGTTTGGCCTTGAATTAAATGCTCTTCAAGCAAAATTCTCAATACCTGCGTCACATTCGTTTGCGTCACTAGTTTCATCTGGCTTGATAAAACTGGTTCACTATCGGTATTTTCGCTAAAAAACAGGCTGTGGGTCGTTGCGCCGTATTCAATTTTGCAATTAAAGTGCGCATTAATCTCACTGTGAGGCTCTTTACGCTGCAAGCAAATTCGCGTTGGGTGCCAATCTTTTCCCTTTACAGTGCGCGCTATTTTTACACAAAACGCCATGGGCGCTTCGTAGCTTAGCAGTGACATATCACGCTCACCATCACTAAAGTTAAAGCGAAGTTCATACTCACTTCCATGATCGATAAGCGACACATTATGTGTATCGCCCATCAATTTTTGATAACGCAATATCAGCCGAAAAGCACTCAATAACTGTGTTGACTGAATAATCGCCATGCCTACCACCGGAATAGCGCGTACATTCATGTTACTGCCAACATAAAGACCTAAATGGGTGTTTGGTAACATGGCTTGCGCCTGCTTCCAAAGCATACTGACACTGGCTTGTGGGTATCGGGCTGTTTGGCTACTTAATTCTGCTAAAGGAATATTTGCCGCTGCAAACAATTCATTAATTGGTAAACCCTGCCACTTAAACGACTCAGCCATAGCACGAAGCCACCAGCTTGATAAGGTTCTCATGCACGTCCTAAACAAACAATTTAATGACCTATATTATCAAGTAAATAAAAGAATAAAAGCCTATTGTTAACCTGTAATTAACAACGGAGACAACAATATGGGCACTGTAGCAAGTAAACGCGAGTTCGCGAGCTTTAAAGAGTTTTACCCCTATTACTTACAAGAACACAAAAATAAAGTCTGTCGACGCTTACATTTCATTGGCAGTTGGATTGTTTTGGCTATTTTGTTTGCCGCTATTTATCAGCAGCAATATAGCTGGCTAATTTTATGCCCAGTTGTGGGCTATGGCTTTGCTTGGGTTGGTCATTTCTTTTTTGAAAAAAATCGCCCCGCTACTTTTACACACCCTTTTTATAGCTTTATTGGTGATTGGGTCATGTTTAAAGACATTATTATTCGCAAAGTACCATTTTAGGAAAACACCATGACGATGAAACACACAGTATCAGAGCAAGAATGGCAAGCCCGTGTTGAGCTCGCTGCCGCGTATCGCCTAGTTGCTTTATATGGCTGGGATGATTTAATTTTTACCCATATTTCAATGCGCGTTCCCGGCACAGACAACGAATTTTTGATAAACCCGTATGGCATGATGTTTCACGAAATTACCGCATCAAGTCTTATCAAAGTAGATCAACAATGTAATAAGCTGCATGACAGTGAATACCCAGTTAACCCTGCGGGGTTTAATATTCATAGCTGTATTCATATGGCCCGTAATGATGCCCACTGCGTTATTCACACCCACTCACTCAATGGCACAGCAGTGTCTGCTAACAAAGACGGCTTATTGCCTATCTCTCAGCAAGCTGTTGTTGTGCACTCAGGTTTGGGTTATCACGACTACGAAGGCATTGCCCTTAATCCTGCAGAACAAGACCGTTTAGTGAATGACCTAGGTTCTAATAACTTTTTAATGCTACGTAATCATGGCCTATTAACTGTGGGTAAAACGGTCGCTGATGCATTTTTGTTTATGTATATTTTTGAAGCTGCATGTGCTGTACAAACTCGTACTTCACAAAATACCGAGCAACTCGTACAAGTACCTAGCGCGATTATTGAGGGTATCAAAGGGCAAACTGAAGTTGCTACTAAGGGACTGGGCGGCGCAATTGCTTGGCCTGCCTTACTGCGCTTACTCGACAATAAAAGTCCGGGTTACGATCAATAAGGATATACCATGCAAATTGATATCATGACTAAAATAGTGCTGCCTTTAGCACTATTTATCATCATGTTTGGCATGGGGTTAGGGCTTAAAAAGCAAGACTTTAGGGCATTATTTATTAGCCCCAAAGCACTTTCAATAGGCTTAAGCTGCCAACTACTGTTATTGCCAAGCGTTGCGTTTTTATTAGCAATGAGTTTTACCCTATCCCCAGAGCTCGCTATTGGCCTGATTTTAGTGGCTTGCTGCCCGGGTGGTGTGACCTCAAACCTTTATACCTATTTATTCAAAGGGGATGTTGCGCTTTCAATAAGTCTAACAACGCTAGCAACATTTATCTCACCGTTTACCTTGCCACTGATTATGCATTTTGCCATGCATACATTGAGTGTGCCGGGCCACGAATTCGCTTTGCCAGTGATTAAAACCATAGTGCAAATGCTGATGATAACGGTACTTCCTGTTTGTTTAGGAATGGTATTTAATCACTTTAAACCCCATTTGAGCTTGAAAATAGAACCCTTTATACGTCGTTTTTCGAGTGTATTCTTAATTGTGATAGTGCTTAGCATTATTCATAAAAATGCTGACCAAATGCTGAGCTTTTTTGCGACCAGTGGCATTGCAACGCTGACATTAAACCTCAGCACGCTGTTACTAGGGCTGTTTTTTGCAAAAATATCGGGCTTAGATCACAAGCAACAAATGAGCATTGCGGTTGAAGTTGGGCTACAAAATGGCACCCTTGCCATTTTAATTGCGAGTACCTTAATCAATAATGCCGCCATGGCAATTCCTGGAGCAACCTATAGCTTATCAATGTTTGTAACGGGTTATATTTTTTGTCGCTTATTTAGCGCGCATCATACAAAACACCTTGCCATTCTCAACAAAGCATAAAAGCCAAAGTGATGACTAAAAACAAGGAAGTTTTTAATCACACAGTAATAAAAAATAGTTAAAATTTGAGATAACCAAACGAGTCTAAAATACACCTAATAACAAAGTTCATCACCCATCCTAACTATTAATTTTTTATTTATTTTTCATAACTATACCTAAATCATTAGTTATAATTTTTGCTCTGTGGTCAGTCTTGTTTAATAAGATATTTTCGTTCACTATCAATTTATGGCTTGTTATATAGGGACATATTGTGGCCGAACTTAATAACTCTAAATTGCCCGTTCATGTTGCTGAATTAAAGTTTGCGCTTGATAACGTACCCGCATACGTTTACATAAAAAATGAGCTCGGGCATTACGTTTATGCTAATAAGCTTACCTTGGGTTTATTTGCTTGCTCTGAGCAAGAATTACAACATAAAAGTGATGTGGACTTTTTCCCAATTCCTGACGTAAAAAAGCTAGCAAAAATAGACAAGCGGGTGCTCAGCGGTGAGCGTACCCGTGAAGAAGTTGAGCTTACCTTTCCCGACGGACACCAATATATTTTCTGGGAAGTGAAAACCCCTATTATTTGCGACACAGAGCCCAACAAAGTCATCGGCATTTTAGGTATTGCAACAGACATTACCGAACGAAAACACCTTGAAGAACAACTCCTCTACGCTGCCTCCACCGACCCGCTAACTGAACTTTTAAACCGCCGCTATTTTTATATTCGCTTATCGCTTGCGTTACAAATGAGCAAGCGCGACCAAAACTATGGTGCAGTAATATTTATCGACCTTAATAAGTTTAAAAAATTAAACGATCAATATGGCCACAATACCGGCGACGCTTATCTTGTTGAGATTGCACAAAGAATGAAAACAGTTGTGCGCGAAAAAGACTGTTTAGCCCGCATTGGTGGCGATGAGTTTGTTGTATTACTTGAAGGGCTAAGCCGAAATGAGCAAACAGCCAAACAAAATGCCTATCGCGTTGCCGATAAACTACAAACAGCCATCGAAGTTGAGTTTATTCACCAAGATCTTAACTATAAGGGCTCAGCCAGTGTCGGCGTCACCATGTTTTTAGGTACACAAAAAACTGCTGAAGAGATTGTCGCACAAGCAGATCAACATATGTATTTGATAAAACATGCACTGAATTATTAATACAAGGCATAAAGAATAAAACTGCACTTAAACAGGTAACGATTACAAATCAATAGCGCGCTTTGCTTTGTGGTGGTAATCTGAGCAGTGAAAAATAATATTAATTGTATTAAGGAAAGTACATGGACCCCGTTTCTAGCATTTTAGACCTGTTGTTAAATGTAGAAGTCTTTCTTCTAATTTTTGTTTTAGTGCTACTAAAAAGTAGCGTTAAATTTGTGCCGCAAAATCGTGCCTGGTTAATCGAGCGTTTTGGTAAGTACCATTCGACCAAAGAAGCCGGCTTAAACTTTATTGTGCCATTTATCGACCGTATTGCCGCTGACCGCAGTTTAAAAGAACAAGCGCAAGATGTGCCTTCGCAGTCTGCTATCACCAAAGATAACATCTCGCTTATCGTCGATGGTGTGCTGTATTTCCGCGTGCTTGACCCGTATAAAGCCACTTATGGTGTTGATGACTATGTATTTGCGGTTACTCAGCTATCGCAAACAACGATGCGTTCTGAACTTGGTAAAATGGAACTAGATAAAACCTTTGAAGAGCGCGACATGTTAAACACCAACATAGTTACAGCGATTAACCAAGCATCTGAGCCTTGGGGTATTCAGGTTTTACGTTACGAAATTAAAGATATTGTGCCACCTAATTCTGTAATGGAAGCCATGGAAGCACAAATGAAAGCTGAGCGTGTAAAACGTGCGCAAATTTTAGAATCGGAAGGTGACCGTCAATCTGCTATCAACGTGGCAGAAGGTAAAAAGCAAGCGCAAGTCCTTGCTGCCGAAGCTGAAAAAGCCGAGCAAATTTTACGCGCTGAAGGTGAGGCGAAAGCGATTATCGCCGTTGCTGAAGCACAAGCAGATGCACTACGTAAAGTGGGTGAAGCCGCCGATACAGAGCAAGGCCAAAAAGCAATTCAACTCGACCTAGCCACTAAAGCCATTGCCGCTAAAGAAGCCATTGCTCGTGAGTCATCTGTGGTATTACTTCCTGAAAGTGGTACTGACGCAAGCTCGCTTGTAGCTCAAGGTATGTCTATTATTAACTCTTTGAATAAAAAGCAACAAAGTTAGGTGGGCTGATGGCATTTTTAGATACCCATTTAGCCGAAGCACTGATGATTATAGGTGTTATCGCGCTAATTGTTGAAGTTGCAGTACTGGGTATGAGTACCTATGTATTACTGTTTTTAGGCTTATCTTTATTTGCCAGTGGCTTACTAATGAATATAGGTCTACTTGATACGAGTTACACTACCGCGCTTTGGAGCAATATCGTGTTTACTCTTGGTTTTGCTCTCGTGCTTTGGAAACCTCTCAAACGCATGCAGGATAAAACCGATACTAAGCCGATACATAGCGATTTTGCTGAGCTTACCTTTGTCGTTAATGCCGATGTTGATGATAAAGGGTTAACCACACATCAGTATTCGGGTATTACATGGCAATTAAAAAGTCAGTCTCCCATTGCTGCTGGTAGCACAGTAAAAGTAACCGACAAACAAGTTGGTGTACTTTGGGTAGAGGCGGTATAACTCAGCAATAGTTAAACCTCATTTAGAGCCAAAACTCTATTTAGTTTTGTAACCGTGTTTGCTATGGTTAGAAGCACTCACGGTTACAAGCAAGGTTGCGAAAATGAACAATAATAAGGCACTCGTTGTAGAAGGTGGTGCAATGCGTGGCATTTTTGCCACTGGCGTACTGGATGCTTTTATTCAAGCCAATTACCAACCTTTTAATCAATGCTATGGTGTTTCTGCCGGAGCCACTAACATTGCAGCTTATTTGTGCGCCCAATACAAACGTAACCATGCAGTGATTACCGATTACTCTTGCCGACCAGAGTTCATCGATTTTGTTCGATTTATTAAAGGTGGCCATCTGTTTGATTTAGACTGGCTGTGGCAAGAAACCATCCGTGATATTCGTCTAGATCTCGACACCTTCGAAAAACAAGCCAGTGAATTTTATATAGTCACAACCAATATTCAAACTGGACAGGCAGAGTACTTAAAAGCAAATGCGGTTCATCTTGAACAGCAATTAAAAGCCTCATGTGCGCTGCCGATTGCTTATCGAGAATTTCCTGTTATCGACAATTTGCAACTTACTGATGGTGGCGTGGCAGATTCTATTCCTATTCGTAAAGCATACGAGATGGGTAATAAAGAAATCACCGTTATTTTATCTCAGCCTCTTGGCTATAAGAAAAAGCCTTCAAAAGCGCCTTGGTTCGTTAAACGTCTTTATAAAAACACCCCTGCATTAGCAGAAGCCACCTTAAGACGCGCAGAAAATTACAATCAAAGCATTGATTTTATTACCAACCCACCAAGCGATTGTAAAATTAATATTATTGCACCGCCACCCAACTTTGCTGTTGGTCGAACAACTAAATCATTTGAAAAACTCAGTGCGGGTTATGAAATGGGCTTAAATGCGGGCTCACATTTTTTAACTCAAGTTGCCTAAGCTAACGCTTTAAAATAGGAACAATTTTTAAGCGTTTTCGATGTCATTGGCTATACTTTAAAGAGTTATGTTAGCCAAGGATTGACCATGAAACTCCCCCTACCTTTTATTACTGCCATCAGGCTTTTAATACTCTCTTTTCTATGTTTTTTTTCATTTTTTAGCCAAGCTATTGAATGGCCTCAACAAGTGCAAACATCACAAGGCACACTCATTGTTTACCAGCCACAACCCGAGAAACTAAATGGTAATACTTTAACAGCCCGTGCAGCAATGTCATTTTCGGTTTCTGGCAATGACGCAGTGTTTGGCGTATTTTGGTTTAGAGCTAAATTAGATACTGATCGCGAAAACGATACCGTCACCGTTCGCAATATGACTGTCACCGATGTACGCTGGCCTGAGTCAAAAGATGCAGGCGAACAAAAATTTACTGCTGTCGTTAATGAAGCAATAAAAACCAGTCAATTCGAAACCTCGCTTTCGCAACTTACCGCCAGCCTTGAAAGTGCAGAAGCAGCAGAACAAAGTTTAACGCAGTTAAAAACCGACCCTCCAACGATTATTTTCACAGAGCAACTGTCGGTATTATTGAGTTTTGATGGTGAGCCTAAGTTTAGTAAAATTGAAAACAGCCAATATGAGCGCGCTTTAAACACTGCCATGACAGTGATTAAAGATAGCAAAAGCAAACTATGTTATCTCACCGATGGGCAATTTTGGTATCAGGCAAAACAAGCCAAAGGGCCTTATGACTATACTCAGTCGCCACCGGCTGAACTTGTAAAAATGCTTCCTAAAGATACCGAAAGCTCAGATCTAAGTGCGCCACCAGCCATTGTTGTTACAACTAAACCCACCGAACTTATTGCAACTGATGGCGCAGCTAAATGGAAAAGCTTAACCGGTGGCGAGCTCATGTATGTGTTTAACACTGAAACCCCGTGGCTACGTGAAATGCAAACGAATAACATGTATGTCTTATTATCTGGACGCTGGTATCGCGCAAAACAACAAACAGGCCCATGGACCTTTGTACGTGGCGACGAACTACCAGAAAGCTTTGCCAATATTCCACCTGAATCAGATTTAGGGGGCCTCAGAGTTTCAGTTGCTGGCACTGAAGAAGCTGACGAAGCAATATTAGATGCAAAAGTGCCGCAAACAGCGGCTATCAGCCGTAAAGACACTAGTTTAACTGTGTATTATGATGGTAAACCTAAGTTTGAACGTATCCCGGGCACGCAAGTTTCTTATGCCATAAATACTGATGCACAAGTGCTGCAAATTAAAGGCAAATATTATGCAGTCGATAATGCAGTGTGGTTTAAGGCAGACTCCGCACAAGGCCCTTGGCTTGTTGCTGATAGCATTCCAAAAGATGACATCGCAAAAATTCCTCCAAGTTCACCCGTTTACAACGTCACTTATGTTGATATTTACGAGTCAACTCCTGAGGTGGTGTATGTTGGTTATTACCCAGGTTACATGTGGTCATACCCTTATTATGGCGTACCAGTGTATGGAACGGGTTGGTATTACCCGCCATACTGGGGCGGTGGCTACTACTACCCTCGCCCACCGACTTGGGGTTTTAATATTGGCTATAACAACTGGACGGGTTGGTCGTTTGGCTTAAGTTGGAGCAATGGATTTTTAAATCTAGGTATGAATTGGAATGTTGGATGGCCAACCCATTATCGACCTTATCATTGCTGTAATGGCTGGTATGGCGGTGGTTACCGCGGCCCAGTTATTATTAATAATGGCAATATCAATATTGGTAACAAAATTAATGTCGGTCATAAACCTGGCCACCATAATAAGCAACCAAGGCATAATATTTATAAACGCGATCAGAGTAAGTCTCGTCTTGCTTCAAAGCAGCAAGTGAAACGCGATTTAAAAACAGCCATCAGCCAACGCGATAAAGCAAACAACGTGTTCGCCGACCAAAAAGGTAACGTGCTCAAGCATGATGCCGATAAATGGCAGCAACGTGTTGAGGGTAAATGGCAAACATTACCTACCGATAAACAGCAACAAATCAAAGATCGGGCACAAAATATTGACCGCCAACAAGTGCAAAATAAATTGCAAAGCATAGATAAAAGTAAAGCGAAGCAAACATTACAGCAACGCCAGCACACTCAAAATAGGCAACAAAATCGTATGCAGCAATTAAATAGGGCAAATAGAGCACGTCAGCAAGGTATGCAGCGTCAACAAATGCGCCGTAATACACAAAGACAAATGCCTAATCGCGGTCATTAATGTAAAAACAGGAACAAAACAAAGCCAGTGTAAATACTAGCTTTGTTATCTTAGCGAAAGGTAACGCCCTCTGTGGCTACTTTTAAGTCGTAATAGATATGTCTCTTAAGAAAAAGCCTGCAAAACAATTGCAAAAACTTGCTTAAAACTATTTCTCTATTAGTTTTAATACTAAGTCCTTACAAAAATTTGCACGCTCATGTTAAATAACTATACCGTTCGTACGCGATTAGCCGTCTTGGCTTTGTTACCGGTTACAGTTTTTGTGATCACCTCTATTTTTACAATGTCTATTATGTCGGGCATGGTTAAAGGCATCGACAGTTTGTATGACGATAGAGTCATCCCCCTTGAGCAGATAAAAACAGTATCGGACAATTACGCAGTTAGCATTGTTGATCTATTCCATAAATACCGCGCTGAGCAAATTTCAAAAACTGACTTTCTAGCCGCCGTTGAAAATGCAAAAAATGTTGCTGATAGCAAATGGAAAAGCTACTTAGGGACCAAGCTAACCACAGAAGAGCAGCGCTTAGTTAATATCGTGGAAAAGAATCTCGCTGTAGTAGAAAGCGAACTAAGCACATTTTTAAACCAAGTAAAAAGTGACCAACTTAAAGCAGTACCTAACGAGGTATTCGTAAAAAATCTTTACGATGTGTTTGACCCTCTCAGTGAAAGCTATCAAGGGCTAATAAACTTACAAATCAATGAGGCTAACAAGTTTAAAAACGCCGCAGATAAAGATTTTGCTCAAGTCAGTATCGCTATGACTGCCTCTATCACTGTATTAATAATTTTATTATTGGCTATTGCCTTTATTATATACCGCTCTATCCATAACCCATTGTTATCGCTTAGTGAAACGATAGGCTCTATCTCAGAAAATGCCGACTTACGTCTGCGTGCAACAACCCATGGTAATGACGAAATAGCCCAAGCGGCACATCACTTTAATGCCATGATGGAGCGCATTCATGCCTTAGTAAATGATGTAACCAGTGCAACACTCACCCTTTCATCTGCTGCTGAGCAAATGAACTCAATTAGCGACCAAGTTGCAAGCACAGCCACAGAGCAAGAACATCAATCAGCAATGATTGCCACTGCCATTACACAGATGAGCAGTGCCATAGAGCAAGTGGCCGCAAATGCATTATCAACATCAGTAAAAGCCACTCACACTGATAAAACTGCTAAACAGGGTCAGCAGTCTGTGCAAGAAAATATCGACGCAATAAACCGTCTATCACATATCGTTAATGCGAATACAAAATTAATCAATGAGTTAAATACACAATCAACAGATATCAATCAAGTGGTGATGATGATCCAAGGCGTTGCAGAACAAACCAATTTACTCGCTTTAAATGCGGCCATTGAAGCAGCACGCGCTGGTGAGTCGGGTCGCGGTTTCGCAGTAGTAGCCGATGAAGTAAGGCAGCTTGCACACAACACGCAAAAAGCCACAGCCAGTATTAACGAAATGATCAGTAAACTACAAACAATGGCGCAGCAAGCCGTTACCGCCATGGGTAATGCCGACGAAAGTGCTAAACAAAGTGTTGAATACGCAGAGCGCTCATCACAATTACTGACTGAAATTACTCAAGAAATGACACTTATTGCCGATATGAACAACCAAGTATCCACCGCAACGGATGAGCAAACCACTGTTGCAAACGAACTAAGTTGTAATATTAATGAATTTAGTAGTAGCATTTCACTGGTTAGCGAAAGTTCGCAACAAAATGCGCAAGCCAGCCAAGAATTGGCTTCATTGGCTTCGCGTTTACAACAGCAGGTGCATGTTTTCAAAGTATAGTCGTATAAAACTGCGCTCAAAAAGCAGAGACTCGAAATAATGAACAGAGCAATACTGATATTACAAATGACGTTTACTCTGTTGAGTCTACAGGCCTTAGCTCATGAACAAATCGTTATTCAGCTTGCTAAACCCAGCTATACCGATGCGGTAAAAAACCAGTATATTCACGATATTCTCGACAAAAGTTTTGCCGCAATGGATGTGGATGTTGTGCTGCTTTATAACGTTAGACCTATGAACGATAAAAGAATTATCGAACAGCTCAGCCATAATAAAACGATAACCTTAGCGTGGCTTTCTTTACCTCATAAGCAGCTTGATTCATTAGTCAGAACGACAATCCCACTCTATAAAGGGTTACACGGCAAGCGTTTGCTTATTATCCGTCATGAAGACCAAGAAAAGTTTAGCAATATTAAAAGCCTTGCTGAATTAACCCCCTTAGTTGGCCTGCAACAACAAAGTTGGTCAGATTATACCGTGCTGAAAAACAATGGTTTAACAGTTAATGGCGAGCTTGATTACCCAGGGATGATAAAAGCCCTTGAAACAGGGCTCGGTGATTACTTTCCACGCTCAGTACTGGCAATTGGCACCGAACTGAATAGACTAAAACAGTTCAATTTTGTCATTGCGCCAAACATTATGTTGCAATATCCCAGCGACTATTACTTTTACTTAAGCAAAGAGAATCAACACATTAGAGATATACTAGAACAAGGTATGCAAAAATTGCATCAATCAGGTGAACTTGAGAAGCTCTATTTGCAATACTTTGGTGATGTTGAAAAACAATTTTCTTTAAAACAACGTCACATCATAACGCTAAAAAATAAGGAGTAAGCATGCTAAAAGCGCTGCTAATTATCATTATGACATTGGCGATTTTTGCTGCGGGTTTTATAGCTGGAGTGTACAGTTTACCTATTTTAACTGAACAACCAGCACCCGATATTGCTATTTTGAAGCAGCACCAAGGTCGATCGCAGTTTAGTGCAACGTTTAAGCCCGACCTCAAAGGCTCAGATCGCTTACATTATGGTGATGGCAAGGTGTATCTAACGAATGATGCTATTTCTATGCAGGGCACGTTATCACCTGGGCCTGACTATCAACTTTATCTATCGCGAAACTTTATTGATACCGAAGCCGATTTCTTAGCACAAAAAGGCACAATGCAGCGTGTTGCAGGAGTGCGTTCGTTCAATGGCTTTAAATTAGTTGTACCACAAGGTATCGATGTCAGTGATTACAATACAGTAGTTATTTGGTGTGAAAGTTTTGAGGAGTTTATTACTGCAGCGCAGTATCAATAGCTGTATTAATAAAAACAAAGCCGCCTTTGGAGAGGGCGGCTTTAAAGCGGCAGCTATGGGTGTGAGCTGCCTAATCAAGAGTCATTAAGCTGCATCTTCTGTGCTTTGAGTTTCATCGCTGTGGCGAATTAAGTAATCAAATGCACCTAAGCTTGCCGTTGCACCACTGCCCATAGCAATAATGATTTGCTTAAACGGCGTTGTTGTTGCATCACCTGCCGCGTAAACACCCGGTAATGATGTTGCACCTTTGCTATCAATTTCGATTTCGCCAAAGCGAGTCAGTGATAACGCTGAATCTTTTAACCATTCAGTGTTTGGCACCAAGCCGATTTGCACAAAGATACCTGCAAGCTCAAGTGATTTTTCATCGCCAGAGATGCGGTCAATATAGCTTAAGCCTGTTACTCGTTTACCATCACCAACAACTTCGGTCGTTTGCGCGTTTTTGATAATAGTAATGTTGTTTAAGCTATTTGCTTTACGAATAAGTACTTCATCAGCACGTAAGGTATCAGCAAATTCAAGAACGGTGACATGCTCAACAATGTTTGCAAGGTCAATTGCAGCTTCAATACCTGAGTTACCACCGCCGATTACTGCTACTGCTTTGCCTTTAAATAACGGACCATCACAGTGAGGACAGTAAGCAACGCCATGACCGCGATACTCTTTCTCCCCTGGAACATTCATTTCACGCCAGCGTGCACCGGTTGCTAATACCACTGATTTAGCATTTAAAACCGCGCCATTTTCTAGCGTGATTTGATAATTATCTTGCTTAGTAAGCGATGCCGCACGTTGGTTTTGCATAACATCAACGTCGTATTCTTTTACGTGCTCTTCAAGTTGTGCAACCAATTTAGGACCTTCGGTCGCTTTAACTGATATAAAGTTTTCAATTGCTAATGTGTCTGATACCTGACCACCAAAACGCTCTGCAACCACACCCGTATTTAAGCCTTTACGTGCTGAATAAATTGCCGCAGAAGCCCCTGCTGGGCCACCACCAACAACAAGTACATCGAATAGCTCTTTATCGTTCAGTGCTTCGGCTTGGCGTGCAGCCGCTTTTGTATCTACTTTATTTAAGATATCAGTCAGGTTTACAGCGCCTTGGCTGAATAACTCACCGTTTAAGTACACAGCCGGTACTGCTAACACATTACGCTCGTTCACTTCGTCTTGGAACAAGGCGCCATCAATCATAGTAGCCGTAATATTTTCATTGTGTGCCGCCATCAAGTTAACTGCTTGCACTACTTGCGGACATGTTTGACAACTTAATGAAATATACACTTCAAAGTTAAGCGGCCCTGGTAATGATTTAATTTGTTCAATTTCAGTCTCTGATGCCTTACTTGGATGACCGCCTGTATGCAGTAGAGCAAGGATCAAGCTTGTGAATTCGTGGCCCATAGGCACACCCGCAAATGTGATTTGCGTATTGTTAATAGGTGAAGATACCACCATAGATGGACGACGCACATCTTGGCTAGGGTTATCTCGCACCGAGAATTTGTCGCTTAACGAAGCTAAATCGTTTGCTAAGTTTTTAAGTTCTGTTGATTTATTGCTGTCATCCAAGGCGATAAGCAGCTCAACAGGGCTGGTAATAGAAGCAAAGTGGCTTGTTAATTGGTTTTTGATATTCGTATCTAACATGGCTTAGCCCTTGAGTTCAGAATAAATAATCTAGAAAAATTTTAAATATAACTGCCCACCACCCGCTAATGTGCTTAATGTGAGTTGTGATGGGCAATTAGGGTTGCATTGAGATAGCAAAGCCAAGCTTTGCTATCGTTTAATGCAGTGGCAAATTAGATTTTGCCAACTAGGTCTAGTGAAGGAGCAAGTGTCTCTTCACCTGGCTGCCATGATGCAGGACATACTTCACCGTCGTGGTTAGCAATGTACTGTGCAGCTTGTACTTTACGTACTAACTCTTTCGCGCTACGGCCGATACCTAAATCGTGAGTTTCGATTACTTTGATTTCGCCTTCAGGGTTCATTACGAATGTACCGCGAAGAGCAAGGCCTTCGTCTTCAATCATCACACCGAAGTTACGAGTAATACGGCCTGTCGGGTCACCAATCATTGGGAATTTGATTTTACCAATTGTGTCAGACGTATCGTGCCATGCTTTGTGAGTGAAGTGTGTGTCAGTAGATACTGAGTAAACTTCAACGCCCATTTCTTGAAGTTGCTCGTAGTAATCAGCAACATCACCTAGCTCTGTAGGACATACGAAAGTGAAATCTGCTGGGTAGAAGAAGAAGATTGACCACTTACCTAGCACGTCTTTTTCTGTTAGTTCTACAAAGTCACCGTTGTGGTAAGCTGTTGCATTGAATGGTTGTAGTTTTGTGTTAATTAATGAAGTGCTCATAGTATTCCTCATTGATGTATTTAAAAATGTTTAATTAACGCAGCCTTGCGTCTGCTTGATTAATACAATAGAGGTCTGAGCGATCAAAATAAAATTGATTGTTTAGATTAAATCGATTTGTTTTTTAGATTGAAAGAATGGAAATACCAAAAACTACAAAGCCCTCAATTACTTATGTAACAAAGGGCTTTCACTTCAGGGAACAAAATTACTTACTAAAACCGTATAAACTCTTTGGTTTAATGTAGTTAGGCTCAATTCCTTGCTCTTTTGCAGCTGCTAACATCACTTGCTCAATCCAACCTGCATCCATAATGTTCATATAGTTACCATCTGGGTCAAAGTTAATGTTAGACCCCATAACAACCATAAAGGTATCTGTCACTTCAGTGTTGTCTGCTGGTACTTGAAATTGATGAATCGAACCGCCTGGCTCAAACAAATAGCTACCAGCCACTTGTAAATCGTCTGGGTATTCTGTGTAGTGCCAGCTGCCCGCCAAGGTATATAAATGTACAACACCAGTATGAAAGTGCTTTGGCAAAACCGTACCTGGCTCAAATAAAACACGTAATACCCATACCCCATTCTCTGAATCCAGCATGAGTGGATAAATGTGTACCCCTGGTAAGGCGTTTTTAATCAGCTTTTCATCATTTGTATGAATAGTCAGTAAGAAATCTTGATGATTAATAATATCTGGTAATGCCATGTGTGTGCCCTCTTTTCTAAGTATTTGTAAAACGACTCATTGCTCCAGTTAATATATTGTTAAACTTTAATGACTTGTATTACTTTACTTTTCACGCAATTTTTTTTACTTTTTACGCCAGCGCACTAAAAAAGAGCACACTATGCCCCGTTTAACACAAGCACCTGATCTTATTAGAGTATCTGCTCTACACGGCTATATTGAACTGATCGAAAGTAAATTGGTGAACCCTGACGCACTATTATCGCGCGTTGGTTTAGACAGAAAACAATTACAAGATGCCAATAACTTTGTGCAGTATCAGCAACTCATTCAGCTTTTAGAACTCACCGCGAAAGAATTAAACCTGCCCTATTTCGGGCTAGAGTTAGGGCGGTGGCAAAGCTTAAATATCTTAGGATCTCTTGGTTATTTGATGGGTAATTGCGACACCCTTGAAATGGCACTAAAGAACTTAACTAAGTACTATCATGTACATCAAAATAGTGCTGATTTACTCCTTGAAGTAGACCAAGACTATATAAAGCTATCTTTTTTAGTTCGCACTAGCTTAAAGGTGAGTGTTTACCATGCTGCTGACTTAGCCTTAAGCGTTGGGGTCAATTTGTTAAAGCAGTTAACCGATGATCAAATAAAGTTGTCTCGTTTGGAGCTGCCCCATAGCTGCGATGACAACCAAAGTGTTTATCGCCAAGCGCTAGGCCAAATTCCAGTATTTAACTGTGCACAAACCGCAATTGTATTTGAGAGAAAATACCTAAAACTCCCTATTAAGAACTCAGATAAGCAATTGTTTTCTATACTTAGCCAGCAGCTTGGGCAGCTTCAAGACACAAAACGTGAAAACATTGCAGATCATGTTGAAGTACTGATCAAGCAATACTTACTCCACGAAGAGTTTGGCGTAAACCTCATAGCCGAAAAATTATCAATGAGTGCTCGTAGCTTGCAGCGTCACTTAACAAAGCATGACACAACCTTTCGTGAATTAGTCGATGATGTACGCTGTAATCTAGCACACCAATATTTAACAGAATCTAGCCTCAGTTTATCGAACATCTCAGATATCTTAAGCTTTTCTAATTACAGCGAGTTTACTCGCGCTTTTAAGCGCTGGTATGGCATTCCACCAAAAGATTATCGTAAGACACACTCGAGTTAATGGCGCAAAAAGTTAAAAACAGGTCGTTTAAAGCTAAGTTTTCTGTTAACAATTTATATATATTGACTAGCTAGTTTCGCTAATTAGTGGTCGTGCAATGTTAAGAAGAGTGTTTATTACCGGTGCCAACAGTGGCATTGGGTTCGAATTGGCAAAGCAATATATTAGCCGTGGTGACGATGTTGCGTTATTCGATTTACATTTCAACGAACAAACAAAACAATCGTTAAGTGATCTTGCTGATGATTACCAATACATTGAGTTTTTTGCTACGCATATCTGCGATACTGAAACGCTGCAAACTCAAGTAAATAATGCAATCGCAGCGATAGGCAAACCAGATTTAGCCATTTTTAGCTGCATTACCAATGTGCAACTAAGTAAAGAAAATAGTATTGCTTGTCAGCACTTTGCAACACTAATAACGCCACACTTAAGCATGAACGGCCACCTAGTAATTACATCCCCCCTTATTGATGCAACTAAATTTACGCCAGAGCCAAACGCTTTGATTTTAGCCAAAAAGCTACGCAAGAAATTTAAGCCAAATAACATAAAAATCAGCTTAATTTGCGCAAGCAAAACATCTAAAGCCATAACAAACCCAGCCAATACTGCACAACACATTTTGCGCAGCTTGGATAAACAAAAATTAATGGTGATCCTAGGCTTACAATCTAAACTAACCTATATCATGAGTCGTTACTTACCGAATTGGATAATGGGTTCTGTGATGGATCGCCTCATCAAACAACAATTAATAAGAACAACACGCTAAGGAATCCCCATGAACACACATGATAACCTCACGCAATTAATAGAGCATACTTGTCAGACTTATGCCGACCTTCCTGCCTATAACAGTGCAGGTAAAACACTCAGCTATGCCCAAGTTGAACAACAGTCTCGCTATTTGGCACAGTGGTTTCAACAACAAAGTGGTCTTGTTGCTGGAGACAGAATAGCCATTCAACTACCTAATGTTGTTGATTACCCTGTCGTTACCTATGCAGCAATTCGTGCTGGTTTAATCGTAGTCAATACCAACCCGCTTTATACTGCTCGTGAAATGCTACACCAGTTTAATGATGCAGATGTGAAAGCCATTGTTATTCTTGATGCTCTTACCGATAAGTTAGCAACGGTTATCAATGATACCTCGATCAATACCGTTATTGTTGCAGCGGCTGTTGCTGAGCCAACATTGCAAGAGGGTCAATTTTCGTTAAACGAACTCATTCGCCAAGGTGAAAGACTCGCTCCTCTTGACGCTCATCAAGCAAGTCGTGACGATATTGCTGTTTTACAATACACCGGCGGTACCACAGGGATTGCCAAAGCTGCGATGCTTAGTCATGGCAACATTTTAGCCAATGCCGAGCAAATGAATGAGCGCTTTGACGATATTTTAAAGCCCGGTCAAGAAACGGGTATTTGCCCGCTTCCGCTTTATCATATTTACGCCTTTACAGTGAATATGGTTGGCCTATTTGCCATGGGGCAGTTTAACGTACTGATCCCAAATCCTCGTGATTTAGATGCGTTAGTCAAGCAAATCGAACCATTTGAGATTAATTACTTTTCAGGGATTAACACCTTATTTATTGGCTTGTGTATGCACCCAGGGTTTAAGTTACTTAATTTTTCAAACTTAAAAATGACCGTCTCAGGGGGCGCAGCTTTAACACATGCTGCAGCTGATGCGTGGATGACCACCACAGGTTGTACAATTACAGAAGGCTATGGCTTATCAGAAACCTCGCCTGTTGCAACCTTAAACGACTTTAAAAAAGAAGAAATTGGTAGTATTGGCCGCCCACTCTCAAACACCACTGTGGAAATTTGGGATGAAAACGACGAGCCTGTTGCTGACGGTGAGTCTGGCGAAATTGTTGTTAAAGGCCCGCAGGTGATGATGGGTTATTGGCAACGCCAAGATGAAACCGACAAATGTATGAAGCGAGGTTTTTTCAAAACCGGTGATGTGGGTCTAAAACTACCAAGTGGTAATTACAAAATTGTAGACCGTTTAAAAGACATGATTATTGTTTCTGGCTTTAACGTGTACCCTAACGAAGTTGAAAACGTACTTTGTCAGCACCCAGCTATCTGCGAAGCAGCTGTTATTGGTGCAAAAGATGAAAAAACCGGTGAGCGTGTCTGTGCCTACATTACTTTAAAAGAGCAGATTGATGAGCAACAGGTGAGTGACTATTGCCGCGAAAACTTAAGTGCTTATAAAGTGCCTAAATCAATCATTTTTATGGAACAATTGCCTAAATCGACGGTTGGCAAAATTCTACGTCGAGAGTTACGCCAATAATAAAGCGATCGTTTTAGCCGCCTAACTGGTATAAAATAGTTAAAAGATAAAAGCATGCCGTTAGGGCGTGTTAACCTTTTATGATTAATTTTGCAGCAGTGTGTTTGGTATTTAGGCAAGGCAGAGCCTATGTAGTGTGGTTGTTCCACATAAATAGGCGATAACGCAGCATCAATGCCAAACACGCGCTGCCCTTCGGGTTCTTCCTAGGGGCGATTAACTCTTTGTTGCTCAGTTTTTACTTAGCCCACTAGGTTACAAATCTCGCGCCGCGATTAAATCGCCCCTAGAGTGAACAAATTTCAATCTACAAAGGTCAACACGCCCTATTTGCTTTTTAATTTAAGCGGTTTAAAGGTCATTATGGAAAAGTTTATTAATCACATTCAACTTGGTTACTTAGGTTTACTACCATTTTTAGGCTGCGTAGGTTGGCCACTTATTGCAGGAAGTAATGCCGTCAATTTAGACTTTTTCACTTTTTATAGCATCGCTATTTTAGCCTTTATGGCTGGCAATTTATGGCATGCAGGACAGCAAACGCATGCTGATGCTATAAAAGCGATTATTCCTATCTTACCGATTGGCTTTTTAAGCTTTTTACCAGCAACTTGGACACTGGCTTGGCTCGCAGCAAGTTTTTGGTTAGTGCTGTTATTTGAAAAAAGCTCACCGCAGTGGCAAACCTATCACGTTGATTATCAAAAAATGCGTTTTGTTTTAACGTCAGTGGTGTTTGTATGCCACATATTTGTAATTGGCATGAATATCTATCCTGAGTAGCCCTTTTCTTGCGTTTGCGGTAACATCCGCGGCTCAGTTTTTTAAGGACTTGCTATGATAGATCAACTGCGCGCTAAACTAGACCACCTTGGCGAAAATTACGTAGAAAAAAACGCTCACTTTAAAATAAAAGTGATCCCGTTTTTTTGTGCGATTCACATTAAAAAAGATCATAAAAACCAAGGCAATTTAAAGCTATATTCTAATCAGTTGATTGAAATATTTTTAGCTACCATGTTCTTGTTATTCGGCTTAATGCTTTTTGACACAGACGCGGGTTTTACCCATGGTCCTATTCATATCGTTATTGCCGTATTGATTAGTTTTAACTTAATCTTTAAGCAAATAGCCATTGAAGGGCTTAAAACTCGCTTAGCCCTTTGCCCTGAAATCGCGCAAGAAACAACGCCAGCACAAGGCAAATAGCAACATGTTTTTAGACCCTAGTTGGCGCATATTAACGGTTGGCGATGGTGATTTATCATTTTCACACTCTGTTGCTCGTTATATAAAACCTGCCAAGCTTGTTGCTTCAACTTATGATGATGCAAACACCATAGAACAAAAATATGCCGACAATGCACTTAGCGTCTTGCAACAACTTAACATTGAAACACTCACCGAGTTTGATGTCACAAAGCCAGACTCGTGGCAGCGCTTAGATGGCGCCTATTTCGATGTGGTTATTTTTCAATTTCCACTTATACCAGCGTTTAAAGGTGAAGCTGCATTTAAAGCACATACCCAACAAGGTGGTATGAATGTTTTAAACCGTGCTTTGTTGCATCGCTACCTAGACTACGCAAGCCAGTTCGCATTAGATAAAAACGGCCCGATGCTCTGCTACATCACCTCTAAAGATGTAAAACCATACCGCGAATGGAATATTGAAGGCAGCTTAAATCAAGGGCTGACTTGCCAATATCTAGGGCAAATGCCATTCGATATTAATTTATTCCCAGGCTATAAAATTCGCAATGTTGATCGCGATAAACACGTTAAAGACACCAGTGGCATTACCTATGTATTTAGCGAAAAAACTGACAATAGCATTACTGAAAAGCTGACTTTACCCGCTTATTTAGGTGATAAACACTGTGCATTATGCCGAGTAGGCCCTTATATGGCACAAGAAGATGAAGACAAACATTTGTTAAGCAAAAAACATAAACAAATGGAAAAGTTTGAACAGGATTGGCAAGCATGGCTTGCACAAAACAACGAGGAGTAACCATGAACTTTGTGATTGTAGGTACCAATTTTATAAGCGATACACTACTGAGTGCAGCTAAACAAATTGAACAATTCTCCTTATATGGTGTGTGCTCTCGAGAGCAGCAAACAGGCGAGGCTTTCCTTGCAAAGCACGATGCTCAAAAGGCTAAGGTGTTTACCAATATTGAGCAAGTATGCGAAGACCCATTAGTCGATGCCGTCTACATTGCTGCGCCAAATAGCTTACACAAAGACTATGCTGTAATGTGTTTAAAAGCCGGTAAACATGTTTTAGGTGAAAAGCCTTCGGCTGCTAATAGTAAAGAACTAGAGGCCATCATTCAGGCGGCCAAAACACATCAACGCTTATACATGGAAGCGATGATGACCACCCATTTACCAAACTTCGCACGCTTAAAAAATGCAATTGCAAAGATTGGCACACCCCGCAAATATATTGGTCAATATAGTCAGTACTCATCACGTTACGATAAATATAAAAATGGCGAGCGACCAAATACTTTCTTGCCAGAATTTGCTAACGGTGCATTAGTCGATTTAGGTATCTATCCGCTGTATATTTTGCTCGGATTATGGGGCGCGCCTCAGAGTGTAAAAGCCAGCGGCGTGTTACTTGAGACCGGCGTTGATGGCGCTGGCGATGTATTATTAAATTACGCAGATAAGCAAGCGGTGATCAGCTATTCGAAAATCTCGCAAGGCGATAATTTTACTGAGATCCAAGGTGAAAAAGGCCGTATTCGTATCGAAGCAGTCTCTTTATTAAAGCGTATGCAATATATCGGTAACGATGGCACGGTTGAAGAACTCTCTGAGCCATTTGATGAACACTTTATGCGCCATGAAGTAAACCACTTTATTCAAGCAGCGAATGCCGGACAAATTGAGTCATCAGTTAATACTCATACACTGTCAAAACAAGTTATGGCAGTGCTCGATGAGGCGCGAAGCCAACTTGGCGTTGTGTACCCCGCCGACCAATAAATTTAATATTCAAGGGCAGTTGACATTGCCCTTGTTATTTTTAGCCCCCTTCATACAAGCTTAAATGACGACCTCTAATTAACTTACTTGTAATTTTTATTGAAATTAGATTTTTGTACTATGGTTAATAATATTTACTTTCAATGAGAAGGGTAATATTTTGACTATTCGCTTTTTACTCAGATCCGTTTTTGCAGCAACTATTACCCTTGCAGCAGGTCTACTCCTCATTATTCTATTTTTGCAATCAGGCCAAGATGAAAGTATGGAGTCGGCTCAACAGCGCTATGAGCTAAGTCACCTTGCTAAGTTTTCATCTTCAAATTCGATTCACCTTACAGAACTTGCTCGTCAACATGTTGTAACCTTAGAAAACCGCTATAAAGAAGAATACCAAGAGCTTGTTAACCAAATTCAAGGTAAAGCAGCTTGGCTAAATGGCGAAAAGAAAAGCTATGTGCAGCGTTTAAAGGCCTTTAATGTGGCTGCTGATGATTTAGCTCTCTTGCAAAAATCCAACGACTTATCACTCAAACTAGTTGAAACAGAAGAAAGAGCGTTTAGCTTAGTCAATGATTTACTTGGCCGTGATACAAATAACTTAACCACAAGCGAGCACAAAAGATGGGTACAAGCTATTACGCTTTTAACCAACGATGCTTACATGGCCGAAGTTGAGAAAATTCAGCAACCCGTAAAAGCATTTTTAAGTTCAATCGAGGAAAAAAGTGCTGCGGATGTTAAAAGCAATCATGATCATGTTGTCACTCTAAGTTTAATTAGCACAGCTTTAGTCCTGACAATTATTGCTACCTTGATAGTGTGTTACTGGCAATTAGAGAAAAAAGTGATTAAAGCAACTCATGCCTTAATTGATGAAGCAAAGCGTATCTCTGAAGGTGATTTATCTTGTTATATTGATCACAAAGCTGATGACGAAATAGGCCAGCTTGCGAGCAGCTTTAATATTATGGTTGATAAGCTATCTCAGCTACTTAAAGAAATACATGATCAATCAGAGCAAGCGCAAGTGGCAGCAAAAAGCCTAGATGAAATTTCACAGCAAGCTAAAACGCTAAATGATATTCAAAGCCAAGCGATTGAGGTGATTTCAAGCTCAGTCTATGAAAACTCAACGGCCGTTAAAGAAGTCTCTCAAAACTGTGCAGAAGCGGCAAGCAGTGCCACCGCAGCTAATCAGAAAACCCAAGAAGGTCTACAGGTTGTACAACAAGGAGTTAGCTCTGTTGAGTCAGTGGCCGATACACTCACCAAATCACTAACAGACCTTAACCAATTAGAAGCATCAGTAAATGAAGTCACGGTTATTTTAAGTGTTATCAGTAATATAGCCGAACAAACTAATTTATTGGCACTCAATGCCGCAATCGAAGCTGCAAGAGCAGGTGAACAAGGCCGAGGTTTTGCCGTTGTAGCTGATGAGGTAAGAACTTTAGCTAGTCGCACACAAAGCTCTACTCTTGAGATCCAAGATAAAATTGACTCATTGCAATCTGCAACCAATGCTGTAACGCAGAGGATACGCTCTAGCGATAATCAAATTAAAGAAGCGGTGATAAACTCAGAAAAAGTGGGCCTTATGCTCGATGAAATTAGCGTACAAGCAAAAGCCATTTCTGATGCCAATATGACCATAGCTTCTGCATCTGAGCAGCAATCTCAAGTGACCGAAGAAATCGCCCAGCGCTTAAACGAAGTACAAGATACCAGTCGAAAGTCGCAGCAACAAACGCAAAGCATTTCGGACTCATCGAGTAAGCTGGCTAACTTGGCGAATAACTTAAACGGGCAAATTAATCGCTTTAAATTAAGCTAGTCGCTGATCCAGCTCAGCGACTAGCGATTAGTTTAAAATCGATAAGTAACAGATGCACCGATAGTTTGCGGGTTAACCACTGCCACATAGCCTTGTGGGTAACGACCACTGACAGGTTCTTGTGAGGTATATGCTTCTTCATCTAAGGCGTTGTTGATGAAGGCACTTATCAACCATTGTTCAGTATCATAAGTTATCGATAAACGCGTAATAGTGTAATCACCCGCAACACGCTCTTCTGTGTTTGTTAAGTCACCATAAAATTCATCAACATAATTGGCACTTAAATTCACTTTTAAACTATCGGTAAACCAATGCGACAGACCTAAACTTGCCGTTAACTCCGGTGCAGAGTTTAAATCATTGCCTACGGCATCAGGAAAGGCTGATGATTCATCAATTTTAGTTTTCAATAAACCGAAACCGCCATGTAACTGCCACTGATCGCCCAGCATGCTGTAGGCTTCTACTTCTAAACCATAGCTATGAGCATCTTCAATATTAGTGATTTTACGCTCAGAGCTTAGCGCTTGATAACCGTTGAAGTTATTGTAAAACACATTAGCACTAATATTCATGTCGCCATTATTTAAAACGCTGCGCGAACCTACTTCATAGGTATTAACGGTTTCTTCGTCGTAATAGTAATAATCTTCAGCGGTAAAATCGAGTGCGCCACCACCCGCGTTGTAGCCACGACGTGCACTGGCAAATAAAGTCGTTTCGTCACTAATATCATATTGAATCGCAAGCTTTGGTAAACGTAGTGTGTGTGAATTATCAAGTTGCTCAACGAGCATATCACCACGAAATGCCATATTGAAATTACGTAATTGTTCTTCACGCTCAATACGCAGACCCGCTGTTAATGTTAATTCGCGGCTTAGGTTAAAGCTTGTTTCACCATAAACAGCGGTCGATTTACTGCTATCGTCGCCGTAATAGTTGGTTGCTCCCACACTTTCAAAGTCTTGGTCACGATCAAAGTAAGCAAGACCAACAAAGCCTGAGTAAAAATCATTGCTTAAACCAAAGTTAAGTTTGGAATCTACAGTGATATTACTCTCATCCATTGATACGTCAGATTCTGCGCTTTCAAGTGGCTCGTATGCCTCAAAGCCCCATTTGTAATCCATGTAAGCAACTAAAACATCTAACGAGAAATCATCGTTAATTTTGTAATCAACATTCACTTGCGTGGTATCAGATTCAGTATCCATAATACGTTGATAAAGCGGCTCATAATCAAATGGCTCATCCGCTAAAAAGTATTTGCGACCCGAATTACCTTCTTCACTGTAAGTTGAATAAGTTAGCTGTACAGCAAGATCTTCATTTGGTGTGTAAAGTAATTTAGCGCGTGTGCTGCTGGTATTTAACTTGTTTAATTCACGATCAGTTGGATTCGTTTCGTATACCGGTGGATTCGAAAACGTTTCGCCATCAACATACTGAGTTGATAACCGAAATGCTAATACATCTTCAACTAACGCCCCTGATACCACTGCGGCAGTATCTAGGTAGCTATCTTGGTTCCGATAACCGACGCGCACTGCCCCTTCAAATTCTTGAGTAGGTGCTTTGGTTGTCATGTAGACAGCACCCGCAATACTGTTACGACCATTACTGGTTGATTGCGGCCCTCGGTAAATTTCAATTTGTTCTACATCCCACAGACCCGTATCACCGGTTAAATCGGCTACAAACGGTTGGCTAACACCATCAATCAAGGTTGAAACACGAGCCTTTGAGCCACCACTAAATGAGTTAAAACCCGTTGCACCACCATTACCTGATACGCCTCGCATATCTGGCACCGAGCCCGTTAACACAACGACGTTCGCCATTTCTGACAGTGCTTCAGATATCGAAGCAAGTTGGCCGTTTTCTAGTAAAGACTTATCAACAACCGCCACTGACGACATGGTCTCTTTAAGTGATTTCTCTGTTTTTTCACCTGTAACAACAATGGTATCCATGGATTTTCGACTGTTTTGGTCGTCGTCAGCCCATGCTGAGCCTTGCGTAACAAGTAATGATGCAAGCATAACTTTGGTGAGTGAATTAAGTTTAAATGCAGTAGCCAATGTCCTTTCCCCGTAAGAGATTATTAGAATTAAACAAATTGAGTTTGATAGAAAAGCGCTAGGAAATTAACACAAGCTTAATGATATTGCAATTGAGTTTAGTTATCATTTACAATGAGATTTAACATCAACTACAACTATAATCTTATGCTCATTTTTACCGTTACCCTGCTTGTCGTTTTCGCTGTCAGTATTTTCTACTGCACCAGAAAGCAGCAGCGATTCTTAAAAAAAACAATTAAAAAACAATGGCGATTACTTTCAATTACGTTAACCGTTTGCGCACTAATACTTGCCCTTCAACAGTTTTCAACCACGGCAACCGTGTTCTTCATCATCTTTAGCATCATGCTAATGTTGATGCTGATCCCTTTTACTAGCCTGCTGCAAAGAAAAGGATAATTCATGACAAGCTCATCTAAACGCCAGCCGACTTGGTTAGGAAAAACCCTAGCAGGTGTATTTTTAGGGCTGGCACTCTCATTTATTTTCGTTGCTTTTTTTGCTTGGTATGGCCCAGGAGGCATTGATGCTCGCGATAAAGTGCAATTTAACATGTGGATGATCACGCCTGTTTGGCTAACCATTTTTAGTTTTAGTTATTTATTCAACTCAGCAAAACAAGCGTGGCTTGTCCTTGGCAGCTTAACTGTGCTGCTTTATGGCGTGTTTTTTATGCTAAGGAGTGCATCATGAAAGTAAGATCGGATATTCTTCGCACCTATCAAGGTGTACACACATGGACAGGCATCATTGCAGGTTTAGTGCTGTTTATTGGTTTTTATGCGGGCAGTTTGACCATGTTCAAGCATGAAATCCAGCAATGGGCAGCACCTATTCAAGCTCCTAAAATCACCAGCTCTAATTATGACTACCAAACGCTGGTAGATACTGCGATTAATGAGCGAGGCGAGCAACTTGCCAAAGGCTTTAACCTTGATTTACATACCCAAGATGCACCTCTTTCGTGGTATATCAAAGGCAATGCCCGAGGCATGGAGCTTGATAAACAACTTAACTTCGCACACCTAAATGCTGATGGCACATTAAACGTCAGCGCACAAACCGAAAACGAACTTGCCGATTTAATTGATTATTTACACCGTACAGCAGGCTTTATAGGCGAAATTGGCCATGACCAATCTGGTGTTTATATTCTTGGCATTGCCTGTGTTTTGTACTTTTTAGCTTTGGTCTCTGGGGTAATTATTTTACTGCCGACATTAGTTAAAACCTTTTTTGCACTGCGTAAGGAAAAAGGGCCTAGTCGATTCTGGCTCGATAGCCATAACCTTATCGGTATCGCCAGTTTACCATTTCACTTAGTCATTGCATTTACTGTGGTAGTGTTTGCGTTTCATGATTTTATTTATGGTGGTTTAGCGCAATTTTATGATGGTAAGCCATTGTTTCAGCGCCCTACACCTGCCGCGCAAAGTTTTCATATTGAGAACTTACCACGTATTGATGAGCAATTACTCGCAGCGAAAAGCTATGCCCCCGGCTATGAGCCAATCCACATTCGCTATAGTAATTTAAATTCAGCATCACCTTCTGCGGTGTTTATGATGAGTAACAATAATGCGGTAGTACGTGGCCCGGATACCGATTACTTATTTATGAACCCATACACGCTAGAAGTGGTTAACTCAAGCTACCCGCAAGGCGAAGATGCGGTGTGGGGTAACATGGTTGCCAGTATTTTCTCACTCCATTTTGGCACCTATGGTGGAGATTGGGGTCGTTGGGGCTACTTTATTATGGGGTTACTAGGCGCCTTCTTATTCTATTCAGGTAACTTATTATGGATAGATAAACGCTTTAAAAAAGACCCCAATAAACGCAGTACCTTGTTTATGGCTAGGCTCACTATTGGTGTTTGTTTAGGGTCTATGATAGCTGTCGCTTTCACACTCGTTGCTGCAAAATGGCTACCTACTCTTGTGAGCAACACAAACTACGCAACCCTATACAGTTATTACGCAGCTTTTTTTGTTTTTGTGATATATAGCTTCTTAAACCCTGTACAAAAGGCAACCACTGCTGGTTTTTACATACTAGCGAGCCTGTGTGCGTTAATGGTGTTATCTACACTTTTAAAACTTGCCTCAAGTGACGTTAACACTCTCTTTTACTCAAGTTATATGGTCGACATTGTCGCTGCTGTATTTGCTGCTATTTTCTTTAAAATGGGCAAACGCCAGCAACAAAAACAGACCACGCAAAACATCATGCCAGCCTTTGAACAAGCAAGTCGAGCTTAAGCATTCTGAGTATGGGTATCAAAGCAATTTGATACCCATAATTTTGCTTTATCGAAAATCTGTGTCCGTTTAACGAAAAACATTTCTTCTCCAATAAAACATCAGTAGAATCGCCGCAAACTTGAGCTATTAACTTTCATAAGGACAGTGATGCAGCGCACCATTCCACCGTTTTTTATTGCTGTTATTTGCGTGCTCCTCGCAATGGTTACCATTCAATCTGGAGCCTCTGTTGCAAAGCAATTATTCCCTTTAATTGGCCCTGAAGGCACCACAGCACTGCGCTTAGGCTTTTCAGCAGCTATTTTGTGCCTTGTGTTTAAACCTTGGCGCGCATTTCCGCCTATTGGGCAACGTATGCCGATCATCGTTTATGGCTTGAGTTTAGGAGGCATGAATATTCTGTTTTATTACGCGATTGAACGTATTCCTTTAGGGATAGGTGTAGCACTAGAGTTTACTGGCCCCCTTGCGGTTGCTCTTCTTTCGTCACGTAAAAAACGCGACCTGTTTTGGGTAGCCTGCGCCATTGCTGGCATAATTTTATTGCTCCCAGATATGAAAGGCGAAGACAGCCTTGACCCTGTAGGTGTTATTTTAGCCCTTGCGGCGGGAGCGTGTTGGGCGTTTTATATATTGTTTGGCAAAAAGACTGGAAACCAAGGCTCAGGCGGAATGACCGTTGCCATGGGTATGAGCGTCGCCGCGATTGTACTTGTGCCTTACGGCGCAGCTTCTCAAGGCGCTGCACTATTGAGTTGGGAAGTATTACCGCTCGGTATTTTAGTGGCAGTCATGTCAAGTGCACTACCCTATACCTTAGAAATGATGGCACTACGTAATATGCCAGCGCAAGGCTTTAGCATTATGATGAGTTTAGAGCCAGCGATTGCAGCATTAGCTGGCTTTATAATCCTAGGTGAGTTTTTAAGCGTGTGGCAATGGTTAGCTATTTTACTAGTAATAACCGCGTCCGTTGGCAGCTCGATGTCGAGTAATAATAAATAAAATTATCTAGGCGCCTCAGGGCGCCTTTTTCATACCCAATTAGTAAACTCGCCTTTTCATACAGACAAAACTCTTTGAAACAATTTGTTACATTTATTTGTATTAACATATCACCTTTGCGATGAATGGTGATGATAACTATTATCACTTGTGATAACTTACCCGCCGATTGTTTCCTTATTAAAAACAATAACCCTATAAAAATTTGCTAATAACACGCGGAGATAAAAATGAAATTCACTCAGTTGCCTATTGCAACCGCTATTCTTTGTGCACTTTACCCTCAAATCAGTTTTGCAGAGCAAACGACTGACGTAGAGGCTAATCTCGAAAAAATCGAAATTGTGGGTATTCGACAAAACCGTATTAGTGAAGGAGCGACAGGTTTAGCGCTAGAAATTGATGAAACTCCGCAATCAATCAGTGTGATTTCTGCTGAGCAACTAAAGAATTATTCCGCTTTTAACATTAATGATGCTTTACGCTTAGCACCTGGTATCAATGTTGAAGAATGGGAAACTAACCGTACCAACTACACATCACGTGGTTTTGAAATTAAGAATACACAAATCGATGGCGTTGGCTTACCGAATGACTGGGGTATCGTTACCGGCGCAATGGAAGCATACGGCTACGAAAAAATTGAAGTTATTCGTGGTGCCAATGGCTTACTCACTGGTGTAGGTAATGCATCGGGTACGCTTAACTATGTGCGCAAACGCCCTAAAAACGAAAACGGCGGCGAGATCGGCGTCTCTGTTGGTTCATGGGATTTTAAACGTTTACAAGCTGACTATTCTCTTTTACTGACCGAATCAGGTAGTTGGGCTGCTCGTTTTGTGGCTGCTGCAGAAGATAAAGAGTCATACCTAGATGGCCTTGAGAACAACCGCGAGTTTTTCTCTGCAGTGGTAGATGGTCAGCTTACAGATAACTCAACGGTTACTATTGGTTATTCATATCAAGATGCAGATACCGATGGCAATACTTGGGGCGGCCTTGTTTATAACTACACAGATGGTACGCAAGCTAAATGGGATGTCAGCGACACAACCACCCAAGAGTGGACAATGTGGGACACCATTAACACCTCTGCATTTGTTGAATACAACTATGTTTTTGCAAACGCGTGGCAACTTCAAGCGAGCTACAACTTCCGCAGTTTTGAAGAGCAAGATAAACTTTTTTATGCATATGGCACTATTGATAAAGATACTAACCTTGGCCTAAATGGTTCTCCTGGTCGTTATGATAGTGAAATTGATGCTGATTTATTTGAAATCAAAGCATTTGGTGCCTTTGAATTGTTTGGTAAAGAGCACCAAGCGAGCTTTGGGGTAAGCCATGCAAAAAGTGATGATGTGATGTATCAGCACCCGTTTGATTTTGCAAATACACCAGCGGCCGGACCAACGCCTGCGTTCCCGTACGATTTAGATGCGATCCCAGAACCTGAATGGTTAACGCCGGTTCTGTATTCAGATATTGAACAAAAGCTAACCCGTTACTTTGGCTCTGCTCAGTTAAATATTACGGATAAATTATTTACTGTGGTTGGTTTTAACGCTATTGAATTTGAACGCTCAGGTATGAATGCCGGTGCATCTATCGATAATGATGAGAGCGAAACTAGCCCATATATCGGTTTTACCTATAAGTTAAACGATGATTTAAACTTATATGCTAGTTACTCAGATATTTATCAGCCACAAGAGCAAGCTGATTACAACGGCCAATACTTAGCACCTACCAAAGGCACTAACTTTGAAACCGGTGTTAAGGCTTCTTGGTTTGATGATGCCCTAATGACAACATTTGCTTATTTTACTGCTGAGCAAGATAACTTTGCGCAATACGCAGGCCTGACAGAAGATGGCATTTATTACTATGAAGGCGTGTCTATTGAATCAGAAGGCTATGAATTTGAAGTCACAGGTAAAATCACCGACGCTATGAATATCGTCGCATCTTATACGCATATTGATGTAACAGATGAAAATGGTGATGACACCAATAAATGGGCACCTCGCGATGTTGTTGGTGTAACAGTAGACTATGCATTAACAGATGCAGTGGTTGTTGGTTTAAATGGCCGTTGGCAATCTAAAATCGAAAGCACTGATTACAATGTTAAGCAAGGTAGTTACGCGCTGCTAAACGCCTTCGCGCGTTGGAATATTAATGACCAAGTTGCAGTACAGGCAAACGTTAATAATATTACTGATGAGCAATACATCAATAGCTTACAAACTGTGGGTTATTATGGCGCGCCAACAAACGGTAGCCTAACTCTGACTTATAAATTCTAAACGCTGTTTAGAAAAAAGTGTCGCCCGAATGGGCGACACACATCTATTAATTAGGGCAATTACCTAATTCATAATACCCAGCACTAGTTTGCGCTAAGGTACTGGTATAAAAAGTGTTATAAAGACCTAGGTTATCACCTGAACCCACCGCATAAGCGTAAGAACCATTCGTGGTTGCGCGATTTGCTTGCACATGTGCATAGTTGCTTGAAGTAGTTTCGCTGCATTGGTAATCACCATTCGGTGTTGAGTCACACGCATCACCCACACCATCTGCATCACTATCCAGTTGATCACTATTGGCCACCAGCGGGCAGTTATCTAGGCTATCACTAACACCATCGCTGTCAGAGTCACTCGTTTCACCATCAGGAGTGCTGTCACACACATTACCAATCCCGTCATTATCGTTATCAGCTTGATCAGCATTCGCTACATTCGGGCAATTATCTGCGCCGTCGAGCACACCGTCGTTGTCTGCGTCATTAGTCGGTTCAGTGGTGGTTTTGCATGCTTGTAATGGCCCTGCACAACTTGAATCATCATCAGCAATCCACTGACATTGATTTGTACCCGCTGAATACTCGCGCATTGTAAAGGCAGCGGTTCCAAACGCTAAATAACAGGCAGAATAACCTTCACCCCAGCTAATATGGCCTTCGTTGATATGAAGATTGTAATCGCCTGTCACGCCAGCATCGATGACAAAACTAATGCTATCTGTTGATGTCAGCGCGGTATCATCTGTTGCGGTGATCACTGCGCTATTATTGCCGCCAGCTAGATTACATTGCTCAGCAAAATACTCAAGCCCATTCACTGTAGCTGTCACATCACCATTGCTAAAACTGACCACTACAGTACTTAAGTTTTGATTATTATCAATCACCGTTCCCGTCACTGTAGCGCACTGCCCGTTTACACTAGCCGCAGTATCACTCAGTAGTGGTGCTGTAGCTGCAGGCTCTGGTCCAACGCGTACCGTAAGATTAGCTTCATCACCTTGTTTCGCTTCATTATCTGTTGCACTGACACGCACTTCATAAAGTCCATCGCTGAGTGCACTTGTCACCCCGCTAAAGGTATTATTCGCATCGATTTGCACGTTCAGTGACTCAATTAAGCTTGCCGCGCCACTGACTAGGCTATACACGTTAATATCAACATTGGTTACACTGCCTTCTGGGTCGACTGCACTGCCTGTAATGGTGAGCTGATTATTACTGTCTGTGGCAGTTAAATTACTAATTTCAGGGCCTGCATTACGATCAACTCGTTTATTATTAGCCGCAAAGTACTCACCGAGATAGGTTGCAAAATTAATACTGTTTGCCGCCACATAATCGCCAGACGCACCTTGCCCGCCCGACCACGAATGATCCAAATTATTAAACCACAGCATAGCAACCCGATTCTCTTGCCAAAGTGACTGCTCAGCGTTACGCGTTGCATCATCACTTATTGTCGTTGTGCCTGAAAGTTGATTAACCCCATAAAGGGCAGCAAAGCCATCTGCGTTTTGCTGGTTGTAACAGGTATTCACTGTGGTATCGGCAGTACCATGACCAATCACCGCTATTTGTGTGGCAAAATGATCTTTATAACTGCCAGCATAGCTTTCACAGCGGGATACAAAGGTGTTTTCAGACACTGTTTCACAGGTCGAAATTGCCCCACTTGAACTTGTGCCGATGGTTGGCCCAGCGCTTGGTGCAACCCCAGCAAATACATCAGGCGCTACACAAGCCGTTTGTGCAGCCATTGCGGCTCCAGATGATAAGCCTGCAATATACACTTGTTTAGGGTCAATATTACGCGTTGCATCAGCGCTCAATGTATTGGCTAAATTAACCAGATTTTTATAATCGCCAGAGCTGCGATTGATTGCTCCTTGCCAATATGACCAGCAGCTATAGCCTGCTTTATTCATAGCATCAGGAACGGCTATTACCATGCCATGGGCTTCGGCTGCATCTTCGAGATTCGCAGTTAAGTAGTTATTAATGGGTTGCACGCAGCCATGCAGTACCAGCATCAAAGAATGGCCATTGCCTATGCTTGATTGCGTATCAGGAGTGTAAATATGAACATTATTAAAACCGCCAATGCTGACATTTTGCTGCCAACTCCCTGCAAAACTTGGCTGCGAGAAAATAGCAGCACAGAGCACTGCGAGCGGAGTAAACGACGCTGATTTTCGTTTACATAATTGTGTTACTTTTTGCATATATCGCCTTTATAGTCGTTATCATTGTTGTCTGTCAGTTGATGACTAACTCAATGTAGTAGAACTATTTAAAAAGCGACCTATAACTATAGTGCTACATCCATAAGAAACCTTAACCCTAAACAATCACTTTTTATTAATGCACTTTAGTGGATTAAAACAAAAAAGCGCTGCAGGTTTCTGCAGCGCTTTTACTAAAACGAGTAACTCTTTGTAAATTAGTATATCGTTAGCTTGATATTGTTTATTCCTCTTTCTGCCACAGGTCGACCTTGTGGACCAAGGTGATGTGCAGCGTGGAACTTAGACCCTATTGCACTAATTCTGTGTAAGAAGCTAATTTCTTCATCATATTTAAGTGCTAATGTATTATCAGGGCGCTCACCATCATCAGGCTGCATAATTCGCGCATATAGTTCCGGAGTTGCAGTAGAGAAAGTGATTTCACTTTGCTGAGAGCTTAATGTAAGCCACTGAACATCCGAGAAGTACCCTTTAAATTCAGGTAATTCCCAGCGCTCGCCAGCAACGCCTTCATTATAATCATTTTCCCAAACAGAGTAGTTTACACCCTCTAAGCGGTTAGCCCATACACGGTAAGGGCCATCACCTAACCAACGTTTATGCTCAATTGCTTTTTTCGGATAATTAAAACCAACGCCATGAAGGATGTATTCACCGTCAAGCCAGTAATCAACATCCATTGATAAATGACCTTCAGGGTGAACAGTCCAAGTTAGCTTTGTAATGCCTGCTGGCGGGTTCATCACTTCAATCACTAAATCATTAGCAATAATTTCAGACTTTAATTCTGTCGGTTTTTTATCTTGTTGCGCTTCTTTCTCAGCATTTGGATCATGAGTTAGCCATGAACCAATACCATTATAAACCCCTTTATTTAGTGAGTTATCAGAACGAAGTAACCTAGGACCATTAGTCAACGCCGCAGTTTGACCTTGCTTACTGTATGACTTTAATAGACCTGTTGTTGCATCAAAAATAATTGTTCTATCAGCAGCCTTAACCGCTAACTCAGATTCGTTTTGACTAACAATTTGAGCTGGTTTAGTTGCTGATGCCTGATTTTCAAATTGCTCTTGAGTTAATTTTGCAAGTTTAGCCGCACTCTGGATAGGCCAAGCATCTGTCCAAATTGAATTCTGCTGCTGGTCAAAAAATTCAACCTCTAACCACCCATTTTGCTGCCAATTGTCAGGTAAGTTCAATTGTACTGTTCCTGTCGAGTCTGGCTTAATAGCAGGGAGTGTGGCTTTATTGCTCGCTACAAGCTGCTTTTTATCAGAAAACGCTGTCACTGGCTGATATAAACGCCATTCGAGCGACATAGTTGATAGATCAACAAAGTCATACAGGTTTTTAACTTGCAACTGACCGTCAAAAGAACCGGCAAGTAACTGGCCATTCTTTAAGTTTTCAACTTGGATTGGTGACCAAATTTCTTTAATTGTAAAAAAGCTCGCTTCTTTTTCACCATAAGGTCCAACAATACCATCTGGCGCATGGTTAAAGTCGGTATCAACACGGCCATTTTGATCTGTACGCTCAACACCCTCATCAGCAAACACCCATAGGAAACCACCGGCACCAACAGGAGTTGACATCATGAAGTCCCAAAAATCTCTCAAACCTGCACCATGGCCACCATCATACAAGCCATGTAAGAACTCGGTTGGGAAAAATACTTCATTACGGGCTTTTTTAGCTACTAGTTCCGAGTAAGTTGGGTAATGATCAGTATCGATATTACGGAACAACTCCCAAGGATGAAGAATTGGACGGTTTTGAATGTCATAAAGGTGATAATCATCATCAACATCGGTATTAAAACCGCCTTCATTACCGTTCGCCCAGAATAAAATACTTGGGTGTGCTTGGTCGCGTTTAACAAGCTGTGCAACGAGGCGTCTCGCTGATGGCGTATCAATAACTGGCTTTTGCCATGTGCCTAACTCATTAATAACATAAATACCAAGACGATCTGCCGCTTCTAAAAAGTGCACATCGGGTGGGTAATGCGACATTCTAACAGCATTCATGTTCATGCTTTTCATCGTCTTAATGTCATCGATGCTGGCTTGTTTAGTCATAGTACGTCCAGTTGCTGGACGGAAGCTGTGACGGTTAACCCCTTTAAGGATAATTTTTTCGCCATTTAAATATAAGCCGTCATGTGGGCGTAATTCAAAAGTTCTAAAGCCAAAGGTTTTATCGAAACTATGTAGAGTTTTAGAGCCTTCTTTTAAATCAATACGTACTTGATATAAATTAGGCGTCTCGGCACTCCAAAGCTCAGGAGAGTCAACATTAGTGGCTAAGTGCACTTTGTTACCATCAAGTTTGGCATTAAACGTTTCACTTACTGGGTTGCCATCTAAATCTAAAATTTGTGCTTCAACTGCAGAAGCATTTGATTTATCTAGTCCTTCAAGATAAACATCCATTTTAAATTCACCAGACGCTTTTGCATCTAATGAAACCCAGTCAATATGAGATTGTGGCAAAGACTGTAAAAAGACTTGACGATAGATACCACCGAACACCCAATAGTCTGCTGCGCGTTCTGCTGCTTCAATACTTTTGTTAGCCGAAACTTTATCTACCACAACCTTTAGCTCATTAGCTTCACCACTTTTTAAAAATGGCGTTATGTCATAGCTGAATCGATAAAAACCACCTTGGTGAGTTGGCCCCACTTGTTGTTGGTTCACAAACACAGTGGCATCTGTCATCACACCATCAAAAACAATTTCAATTTTGCGACCAGACCAATCAGCAGGTAGGCTAAAATCACGACGATAAATACCTTGTTCGCTATGTTTATCTGGGATGTAGCCGTAATCATAGTTACCGAAGCCTTGTTGCTCCCAGTTAGAAGGAACATCTATTTTGCTCCATTGACCACAGTTTTGCCCTTCACTACAGTAAAAGTCCCATTTCACCGCATCGTCACTGCCAGTCCCACTTAACATCATTATGTCTGTTTTAGCGTCATCATTAGGCTGAATGTCAACACTTTGCTGACTATTACAGGCTACAACCAAGAAGCTCAAGCAAGCGATAAACGCATTTCTTAATATACTGGTTTCAAACCATGCTGGTTTGCTTATTAACCTTAGCTTTTTTTCAAGCCGGCCAAAATAATCCTTCCTCATATGTGTTCCTCTAACTGTTGAAATTATAATGTTTTTAGAAAATTTTTAGTCTACACAAGCTAATATTACCATTAAGTATATACATATCATAATACAATTGCCACCGGTAGCATTTTGAGATTTCATCCACCTTGTTCACGTGTTTTACTCATCATATTTGACGCTAAAAAACGACCTACTGCATTAATTTTAATAAATAAATTAACAATTATGTCATTTGTTTTTTGTCTTGCACCAAAAAGAAATCAAACCTTGCACTACAACTGAACCCTCTCTTTATGAAGCATAAAAATAATACGAACTGCTATGTAACTACATTCTCATGCTCTTTTTTCGAAATTCCACCGGAAAAATAAACACCTGATAAAAAACAACTTATTTTAGAAAATAAGCAGAAACATGTAACAAAATATTAAAAAGAATATAATAATACTTAAACATCTAAATTTTCTGTGTTATAAAATTTAGGAGCGTGGTTAGGGGGATGAAGACAACACAATAAGCCTGGCATGCTTACTTGCGGTGCAACTATTTGGCTAAAAATGCCACCGGTGGCAAAAATGCAGGGAAAATACACTTAATAAAAAAACACACGATATCAGCACCTTGTCGAACATTAGAGGTTTTTCTAATGATGCTGATTTAACACTGAATCAAATAACTTCTGTTATTGATTCGCATTAAAATAATTTTGGAGGTTATTTTAAATGTTTAAGAAAACGACATTAGCCAGCACAATTTGTATGGCCCTTTTTGGGCAATGTGTTTATGCAGCAGATGAGGCTGCAGAGCAAACACAAAACGCTCAAGCAAATGACAACAATGATTCCCTTGAAATAATTGAAGTTGTTGGGATCCGAAGCAGCTTAAATAAAGCCGTTAATATCAAGCGCCAATCAATTCAGGTTGTTGATGCGATTGTTGCCGAAGATATTGGTAAGTTTCCTGATAATAACCTTGTTGAGGCTCTGCAACGTGTAACAGGTGTACAGGTAACAGACCGCGCATCGGGTGAAGTAAATACTGTTACAATCCGTGGCTTAACCGATGTTACAACTACAATTAATGGCCGAGAAATGTTCACCGCAGCAGGGCGTCAACTTGCTGTTGCAGACATACCTGCGGCACTACTTGAAAGTGTAGAGGTATACAAAACACGAAATGCCAGCCAATTAGCGAGCGGTATTGCGGGTCAGCTTAATGTTCGCACCCAACGTCCATTTAATTTTGAAGGCTCAAAGGTTGTGGTCAATGCCCGTGGCGTTTATCAAGACCAATCTGAAGAAACCGATCCTATCGTAAGTGTGCTTGCCAGCAATCGTTGGGAGTCATCTGTTGGTGATGTAGGCGCATTAATTAACCTTTCATTTGCTAGCACCAGCTACCGAGATGAAAATAGTGCGCCAGGTGGTTTCGTGCCATTTAGAGCTGATAACTTAAATCGTATTTACCCATGGCCAACTGGCCTTGAGCACGGTATGGACAGAACGCCAGGGGCAACCATGTATGACCCTGCAACTGACAGTGAGGTTGAGTACTATCTAAGTCGTGACGCACTAAATCAGTCAGCTCTAACTGGTAAACGTGAACGCCCAGCAGTAAACCTGTCATTTCAATGGGCACCAAATGATACATCAGAGTATATTTTCGAAGCATTTTACAATGGCTACCGCAACGAAAGTAATAACCACCTACTATTCTCATACGCAGATTCTTCACGGGTAGAAACCGTGACACAACCAGTGTTGTTTGAAGGCACAAATGTCATCAAATCTCGTGCTTGGGGTGACTCAGGTGCATTTACCAGCGGCGACTTTTCTAAGAGCCAAACTGATAGCTACATGTTTGCATTAGGTGGTAAATGGGCGCTATCTGAAGATGCGACACTAAAATCTGAGTTGGTCTATCAAACAAGTAAATATGAACGTGAGTTTGTTGCTATGCAGGCAAATACTCGTTTTCCATTTGTCATGGCAGACTTCAATCATGAAGACGGCATCATGGCATGGACTGTTTACGATGAAGAGTTTGGTACCCCACTTGATTTAACCGATCCAAGCTTATGGACCACCAGTACCATGTTCGATAACGGCGGTGAAGATAATGGTGATGGCTTAACATTCACGCTTGACCTCGACTTCTATGTTGACTGGGGTATCTTTACAAAAGCTAAAGCAGGTGTTCGTTATGATAAACGTACAGCTGATAGCAGTAGTCGTGATTCTAATCGATTTAACCCTATTCCATTAGCATCTCTAGGCTCAGAAGCGCACTACGTAAATAGTGATTTCTTTGATGGGAAAAGTGATTTGCCGAGATCATGGGTTGCCTTTAATGCAAAAAACTTATGGCAAAACCGTGCAGAGTATCGTGATACGTTTAATTTCTACGATAGCGCCGATGGCGAGCGTCGAATGACGCTACAAAAGAACTTCGATATCGACCAAACTTCATGGGCTGCATATGTGCAAAGCCAATTTGAAACACAACTTTTTGGTAATCGATTAGACGGTGATATTGGTCTTCGCTATACCTACGCAGGCGCTGACATGGACTTTTACCACTGGGATGGAGAAGTTGGTGGCATAGTACAGAGTACTGGCCGAAATAGTAGCGCAAAGTTCTTACCTAATTTAACGCTACGCTATCATTTAAGCGATGATTTAATTACTCGTTTTGCTTATACACAAACCTTACGCCGCCCAGAGTTTGGCCAATTAAATAGTTTTATTAATTTACGTCCAGACACTACAAATGTTGGCTACGGCAACGCAAGCGGTGGTAATCAAAGCCTACGCCCAGTTGAATCTACTAACTATGACTTCTCACTAGAATACTACTTTAATGAAGGTAGCTCAGCGTATGCGACCTACTTCTACAGAGATATTGAAGGGTTTGTTTTTGATTCATTACGCCAAGCTCAATTTCCAAACCCAGAAACCGGTGAGATGGAAGATTATATACTTTCTCAACCTGGCAACACCTCCAATGGTGTTCTGAAAGGCGTTGAAGTTGGCTTAGTTTACTTCCCTGAATCTGTTCCACAGTGGTTAGATGGCATTGGCCTTCAAGCAAGTGGTACCTTCTTAGATTCGGATCAAGACATTCCAATCTTTAGCAACGAAGGTGTGTTAACAGGATACACAAACAGAAGCGTATTTGGTGTTTCAGATACCTCTTACAGCGGTGTATTAATTTATGAACGAGAAAATTTCAGCACTCGCCTCTCTTACGTTTGGCGTGACTCATTCTTAAATCGCTATGGCTCAGGTCGTTTCGCACATCCACGAGGTGTTTATCGTCGACCAGAACAAAGTTTAGACTTCCAAGTAAGTTACGATGTCACTGAAGACTTAGTTGTGACATTTGATGCGACAAACCTTACAGATGAGGTTTATCGTCAATACTACGAACTACCAACTGTTCTAAACGACTCAGCCTCTATTTATAGTCGTACATTCGGCTTAGGGTTCCGCTATAGCTTCTAACTAAGTTTAGCAAAACCAAGGAAGGTTTATTTGATTTCCCCATCAAGTTAGAAAATAAAGCACTGTACCCTTAGGGTCAGTGCTTTTTTCATTTTAGATAGACTAGATTTATCTACGCGTAACAACATTGCCACCGGTGGCAATGTTTGCTAAAGTTGATTGCATAAATAACAGCCTTAGGCCATTAAAAAACAACTAACGTGCCTAAGTTACTCACTGCTAATTAAGTTTAGTCATTACATATTTAAATTTTGCCACAGCTGGCAACGCAAGATTTTGAGGAACCTTATGTCAATTAAATCACAGCCGCTTTCACTTCACCCTGATAGGCTATTCTCGAGTGACCCGGCAATTGTTAGTGTTGCCCGAGAACTTTATGAAGAAATAAAAGATCTTCCAATAGTCAGCCCACATGGCCATACAGACCCAAAGTGGTTTAATAAAAACCCTAACTTTGGTAACGCCACTGAACTCTTTATAAAACCAGATCACTATGTATTTAGAATGCTTTACAGTCAAGGTATTGATTTAACCGAGCTTGGTATTCCTGAGCATGGTATCGATGGCGATTTAACACGATCAAAAAATGCAGATCCAAAAAAAGCTTGGCAGATTTTTGCGGATAACTATTACCTATTTGCAGGTACCCCAAGTGGCTACTGGTTAGATGCCGTTTTTTGTGATGTATTTGGTTTTAAAGAAAAACTTAACTCTGAAAACGCACAACAATACTACGATAAAATCACCGCTGAACTTGCAACAGATGCTTATAAACCGCAAGCATTAATGGACCGCTTTAACATTGAGCTCATAGCAACTACTGAAGGTGCATTAGATTCACTTGAACACCATAAAGAAATGGCTGATACAGCTATGGCCAAACGAGTTATAACCACATTTAGGCCTGATGATGTTGTGGATGCGAGCCGAGAAGACTTTACTGACAATCTCGCTAAGCTTGGTGAGTTAACAGATCAAGATACCAGTACTTGGCAAGGTTATTTAGAAGCAGTTCGCATTCGTCGCGCTTACTTTAAAAAGGAAGGTCGAGCAACTGCAACCGACCATGGTCACCCAAGTGCGATTACTGCTGATTTATCACTATCTGAATGTGAAGCATTATTTAAAAAATGCCGCACAGGTAACGCAACAGAACAAGAGCAAGAACTATTTCGTGGCCAAATGCTAACGGAGCTGGCAGGTATGAGTATTGAAGATGGCCTTGTGATGCAAATTCATCCTGGTGCACATCGTAATCATAACCAGCCAATTTTCAATCAATTTGGACGTGATAAAGGCGCAGATATTCCAAGCCAAACCGAGTATGTTAATGCGCTTAAGCCTCTTTTAAATAAATATGGTAATCATCCAAAGTTAAAAATCATTTTATTTACCCTAGATGAAACGACTTACAGTCGTGAGCTGGCACCGCTTGCTGGTCATTACCCTAGTTTAAAACTAGGTCCGGCATGGTGGTTTCATGATAGCCCTGCAGGTATGCTGCGTTTTCGTCAGCAAACAACTGAAACCGCAGGTTTCTATAATACCGTCGGTTTTAATGATGACACGCGAGCTTTTCTATCGATTCCAGCAAGGCATGATGTAGCACGTCGAGTTGATTGCCGCTACTTAGCAGAGCTTGTTACAAATCATCAAATAACGATTGAAACAGCCCACCAGCTTGCTTATCAACTGACTTATGGGTTGGTTAAAAAGGCGTATAACTTATAAAAATCTAGCACGGCATTATTGACATAATGTCGTGCTTATTCAGGAACTCGAGATGTTGATTCGCGTGTCACCAAATGTGGCGTTACTGTTTTTGGCATAGGTAGTTTGTCTTGATTACCACGAGAGCGATTAATCAACTTTTGTACGGCTAAGCATGCCATATTAAATACAGGTCGGCGTATTGTTGTCAGCGATGGAATGATCCGAGATGCAAGAATATTGTCATCGAACCCCGCGACCGATAACTGTTCCGGCACTTTAATACCTTGGTTGTTAGCCACACGGAGCACAGCTGCAGCCATCTCATCATTATTAGCAACGATTGCTGTTGGCCTAGGTTGTTTGCTTAACAACTCCCTAGCGCACTCTAAACCACTGTCGTAACTATTTTTGCCTTCAACAATATATTCTGAGGGTAAATTTACATCATAAACCTGCAATTCAGCTAAAAAGCCAGCTAAACGCTCTATTGATGAACGATAATTTTGTGGGCCAGAAATAAAGCCAATGTCCTGATGGCCTAATTCGACTAAATGGTCTGCCATATCACGCATTGCTGCACGCTCGTCAGATACAACAATATTATCAGCGTCATCCAAATCAACTGATGCAAGCCTTACGTATGGACAATCAACATCTCTTAAAGCTGCAGCGAGCTCTTTGTTTTCTGATACCGGAGGCAAGATAATGACGCCATCTAATTTTGAACGAGCGATAAAACGTAAGCAGTCATCAACAAAATCTTCGCGTTTTGCAGAACCTGGGTGTACTACTAACTCGTAGCCTAATTCAGCACAGACACTCAATGCACCTCGTTGCACTTCATCAATATAGAGTGCATCAGGGTTATCATAAATTAGCCCTAACAAATACGAACGGCTTGAGGCTAAACCCCTGGCTTGCTTATCTGGCGAGAAGCCTGTTTGCTTTATTATCTCAAGCACTTTTTCACGTGTTGCTTCACCTACCGCAGGTGAGCTATTTATTACACGAGAAACGGTACGTTTTGATACCCCCGATAAGCGGGCAATATCATTAATTGTCACTGACATAGAAGATCCCGAAATAACTAACTTAGCTATAGTAGCACCAAGCTTTTATCCATAAAAGCTGTTAACTCTAGCAAAGCAATTGTTTTTATTAATCAATCAACCCTAGTAAGCGAGGTAAAAACTCACTTATGGCAGGTAAATAGGTCACCAACATAAGCACCATAAACATCACACAATACAAAGGTAGCATTGGCTTAATGATTTTATGAAGCGAAGTTTTTGCTACTGCGCAGCTGACAAACAATACACTACCAACCGGCGGCGATACCAAACCGATTGATAAATTAAGCACTATCATTACCCCAAATTGCACTGGTGACATGCCAAACTGTGCTGCAACGGGCAAAAAGATCGGAGTAAATATAAGCACTGCAGGTGTCATATCGATAAAGGCACCCACTAATATCAAAATGAGATTGATTAATAACAAAATCAGTAATGGGTTATCACTTAAGGTTAAGAAAAATTGACTCACTATTTGCGGAATGTGTGAATAAGATAAAACCCACGACATCGCACTAGAAGCGGCAATAATAAGCATCACGATTGCCGTTGTTTCACAAGCTTTTAGCAGTAGTTTAGGTAACTCATCTAGCGATAATTCTTTATACACAAAAACAGCTAAAACCAGTGCATATAATACAGCGACAGCCCCTGCTTCTGTGGCTGTGAATACACCTCCTATGATACCGCCAATAACGATTATGATGAGTAGCAAACTAGGGATGGCTGCAATCACTTTTTCTAAAACCAAAGCAAGTGGTAAACGTGCTGCTACTGGGTAGTTGTTTTTTAAAGAATAGATGGCACAAACCAACATCAGTGTTAATCCCAGTAAAATACCTGGTAAATACCCAGCAACAAACAGTGCCGCGATCGACACTCCGCCACTTGCTATAGCATAAATAATTAAGATGTTACTTGGCGGTATTAGCATACCCGTGGTTGCTGCGCTGGCCGTAACTGCGGCGGCGAAATTTTCACTATAACCGTGCTTTTTCATTTCTGGCACCATAAAGCTGCCTATCGCCGATGTGGCCGCCACTGCAGAACCAGAAATTGCGCCAAACATCATACAAGACATCACATTGACCAGCGCTAATCCGCCCGGTAAAAAACCGACCATAGCCATAGCAGATTCAATTAAACGCCTAGCTATGCCCCCCTGCCCCATGATCAGACCCGATAAAATAAAAAACGGAATGGCCAGTAGTGCAAAGCTGTCTATTCCCCCTATCATTTGCTGCGCAATTGTCGTTGCCGCTGGGGTAAAATCCATGTGTAAAACCAGTGCTAACAACGTCGACAGAGCAATACTAATCGATATCGGCACATTGATTAGCAGCAGTGTGAAAAAACAAACAAGCAACAAGATGGCTGTCATTTCCATTATTCTTGCTCCTGTGTTTGTCTAAAAAAATAAATGATATTTTCAATGCAATTGAATGTGATGAGTACGCCACTAATTGGCAAAGCAGCGTAAATAAACCCCATATTGATCCCAAGAGCAGCTGAACGTTGATCTAATGCAAAGCTTAAGTTCATCAACATACCGCCTCCATAAACTAATAGGCTGAGCGCGGTAATCAGTACTGAAAACTCAATTAAAAATGAACACTTACGACGTATCGTTGGAATCATCTTTTGATAGAAAAGATCAAGCCCTAAGTGTGCTCGGGTACGATAGGCATACGAAGCACCTAAAACGCCAATCCACATAAGTAAAAAACGAGCAAGTTCTTCAGTGTAAGAGTTAGGGGACCGCAAAATAAAGCGTGAGAACACCTGCCAACTAACGACTGCAACAATGGCAAACATCGCAACAATTAATACCCATTCAATGAGCTGATTTATTTTCGCATTAAACTCTTTCATAACGCCTCCTGCATCGCTTTTATTGCCGCAATTTGTGCGGCGATAGGCGTGCCTTTAAATGAGGCATGAAAAGGGGCTACTTTCTCTTGAAACACTTGTTTATCTGGGTAAATAACCTCAACACCCGCATCAACAACGGCCTGTAATGCCTGATCAGATGCTGATTGCCACAAACTACGTTGATAGGTAACAGAATCTTGCATTGCCAACTTCAGCCAGTGTTGCTGCTGAGTCGTTAATTGCTGCCAAACCTTTTGACTAGCAACTACGATGTCAGGCACAAAAGTGTGTTCATCTAGGGTGTAGTACTTCGCAATTTCATAATGACGAGATAGGTAATAGCTAGGCGGGTTATTTTCTGCACCATCGACAACACCTTGTTGCAGCGCAGAATAAAGTTCACCCCACGCAATGGGAGTGGCAGCGCCACCTAAAGACTGCACAGTAGCAATAGCCATTGGGCTAGTTACAACTCTAATTTTGCTACCAATTAAGTCATCGGGCGTTCTAATAGCTGCATCTGTTGTGTAAAAGCTGCGACTACCCGCATCATAATAGCCAAGCCCTTTAAGGCGAGCTACAGCTAGGTCATCAAGCAATTTTTGCCCAAGCTGACTATTGAGTACTTTCCAAAAGTGCTCACTATCGTTAAATAAATAAGGCACTCCAAATACTTTCATTTGAGGCACAAAGCCTTCAAGTGGGCTTGACGATACTTTTGTCATCGACAAACTACCGATTTGTAATAGCTCTATTAACTCTCTTTCCGTGCCTAATTGTGCTGCGGGATAAATCACAATTTCCATTTGATTATCAGAGTAATAAGCTAAACGCTCTGCCATATACTCCATGGCTTGATGGGTAACATGACGGGTATCTAATGTATGCGCCATTGTTAGGCGAATAACCTTGTTGTCGTCACTGCAAGCACTGATAAAAAGTAAACAGCAGCAGAGAAATAGCGTGCTCAGAAGAATTTTATGCATTGTTGTGTCTTCTTTGTGTGTTCAGTTGTGTGTTCATGTTGTCTTATATAATCCTTTATATTTCATTAAGGTACACGGCAATCCAAGCTATGACCTGCGTATCCATTTAAAAAATTTTGTGAGTTTTAAATGGAAAGCTATAAACAAACGTTAATTGTATTACTTATTTGTTAAAGGCCAGTTTTGACTACCGGTAGCAAATTGTCAAATCTTATTTGCCACCGGTGGCAAAATTAACTACTATGTTCTGCAATACACTGTAACAATGCTAAGAGCGGGCACAAAAATGCAAACTTTAAATCGTAAAAACTTTAATAAAAACAAATATCCAACGAGTATAATGCAGTTTGGAGAAGGCAATTTTTTACGTGCATTTGTCGATTGGCAAATAGATAAGCTTAACGAACAAACAGGTTTAAATGCCGGTGTTGCTATCATCAGACCCATCGACTACGACTCGCTGCCGCTTCTTAATACACAGGATGGCTTATATACCTGTATTATTCGTGGTATCAATGAGCAAAACAAAGCTGTTTCTGAGCAGCGTATTATCAGTTGCGTTAACGAAGAAATCCCTGTTTACAAAGAGTTTGATAACTATTTAAAGCTTGCTGAGAACAGCGACCTTAAAGTCATTTTTTCGAATACGACAGAAGCCGGCATTGAATACATTCCCGAGGACAAGTTATCTGATACACCTGCAAAAGCATTTCCAGCAAAACTAACACAATGGTTATTTCACCGCTTCAAGCACTTCAATGGTGCAAGTAGTAGTGGCATGATCATAATTCCTTGTGAACTTATTGATTATAATGGCGAAAAGCTTAAAGATATTGTATTGCAGTACAGTCAGTTATGGGATTTACCAAGCGAGTTTGTGAACTGGCTTAACGAGCACAATCATTTTTGTTCATCTCTCGTTGACCGTATTGTGACGGGCTTTCCGCGCGATGAACATCAAGCTTTACAGCAACAATGCGGTTATTACGACAACTTCATGGTAACAGCAGAATACTTTCATTTATTTGTGATCCAAGGACCACAGCATTTAGCTGATGTATTACACCTTAAAGGCAGTGACTTAAACATTAAGGTTGTTGACGATATTGCGCCTTATAAGCAGCGTAAAGTGGCTATTTTGAACGGTGCGCATACCGCTATGGTTCCACTTGCCTATATGGCAAATATTGATTCAGTTGGCGAGGCTCTCGCTTCACCTCTTCTTGAAAAATATGTTACTAAACTGATATTTGATGAAATCATCCCTACTCTATCCTTGCCTAAAGAAGAGTTACAGGTTTTCGCTAATGACGTTTTAAACCGCTTTAGAAACCCTTATATATGTCACCTACTGATGTCTATTTCATTAAATAGCATGACTAAATTCAAAACACGCCTGTTACCTCAATTAGAGCAATATATTAGCGACAACGAAACTGTACCACTACTCATCGCAACAGCTTTAGCTGGGCAAATATTGTTTTATCGTGGCGAGCGAAATGACGACAAAATTGAATTAGCCGACAATCCAAAGTGGTTGGCTTTATTCAACGAGCAATGGCAACAACATCAGCAAGGATCAATAACAACCAATGAGCTAGTAAGCTCTGTGTTAGCTGCTAAGTGGCATTGGGATAAAGACTTAAATGAAATTGCAGGCCTTACAGATAAAGTGACTGAGCAACTAAATCTAATGCTATCAAGCTCAGTTGAACAAACGCTTGTTAACTTATTGGAGTCATAAGCATGAGCAGACTATTACGACTTCATAATACTGATGATGTGGCCATTGCCTTACAGCCAATCAATGCAAATGAAAGAATCGAATTTGAAGGCTTTTCTTTTACAACGTTAGAAGATATAGATAAGGGTCATAAAGTTGCGCTTAAGCCGATTGCTAAGGGTGAGCGAGTCATTAAATATGGCGCCCCAATTGGTTTTGCACTTGAAGATATTAATCCTGGCGCATGGGTACACACACATTGCATCAAAACAACGTTGCATGATGAATTAACATACCAATATCAGCCAGAGTTCGTTGCACAAGCCCCCGAGGAGCCATCACCTGAGGTTAATATTTATCGTCGTGCCAATGGTGAGATTGGTATTCGTAACGAGATATGGTTGATCCCCACCGTTGGCTGCGTGAATGGCATGATCAAACAAATGAAAGATGAGTTTTTACGTAACCATGCTGAACTTGAAATTGATGGCGTACACATATTTCCACATCAATTTGGCTGCTCTCAGTTAGGCGATGATTTAGCAACCACAAAAGTTTTATTGCAAGATATGGCCTTACACCCTAATGCCGGTGGCGCGTTAATCGTTGGTCTAGGTTGCGAAAATAACCAATTAGCAGCGTTTAAAGCGGGTTTAGGTGAAATAGACGAATCACGAATTAAGTTTTTAATTTCACAGCACTCTGATGATGAAGTTGAAGATGGCGTAGCTCTGCTTGAACAAATCTACAACGTCGTTAAACACGATAAGCGAGAAACCGGCAAGCTCAGTGAAGTAAAATTTGGCCTTGAGTGTGGAGGCAGTGATGGCCTATCTGGGATCACAGCCAACCCCATGCTTGGCTACTTCTCTGATTACTTAATTGCTCAAGGAGGCACGACAGTCCTAACGGAAGTCCCCGAGATGTTTGGTGCAGAGACATTACTCATGTCTCGCTGTAAAGATGAAGAAACCTTTAATCAACTTGTCAGCATGGTTAATAACTTTAAAGGTTATTACAAAGCACACAATCAACCTATTTACGAAAACCCTTCTCCTGGCAATAAAAAAGGCGGAATTAGTACATTAGAAGATAAGTCGTTGGGTTGTACACAAAAGGCTGGCACAAGCAAAGTACAGGCTGTGCTTGAGTATGGTGAACGCTTAAGTGTCGCTGGTTTAAATTTACTTAATGCACCGGGTAATGATCCCATTGCCACCAGCGCACTTGCCGCTGCAGGCTGTCATATTGTGCTATTCACAACCGGTCGAGGTACGCCTTATGGTGGCTTTGTGCCGACTTTAAAAATTGCTACGAACTCAGAGCTGGCAAATAAGAAAACGCGCTGGATAGACTTCGATGCCGGTGTGCTAGTCGGCGGTAAAAGCATGCCTGAAGTGCATCAGGAATTTGTCGATTTATTAGTTGAGATAGTAAATGGTAAGCCAACTTGTAACGAAGTTAATGATATTCGTGAAGTCGCCATTTGGAAAAAAGGAGTCACTCTGTAATGCAGGCTAAAAAAGTCGCCATTATTGGAGAGTGTATGGTGGAATTGTCTGGCGAGCTGTTCACAGCCATGCAACAAAACTTTGGTGGTGACACCATGAATACCGCAATTTACCTAAAGAAATTAGCGGGCGAAAAAGTCGATGTCTGTTATATAACTGCCATGGGTGAAGATGCATTAAGCCAAGCTATGATAGCTCGTTGGCAGGATTATCAAATAAATTGCGACTTTGTTCTCAAAGATAAGCAAAGACACGCTGGCCTTTATATGATTCATACAGACCAACATGGCGAGCGTTCTTTTCAATATTGGCGCAATAATTCTGCAGCAAAGCACCTTGTTCAGCAGCCCAAATTTTATAATATCATCAATAAATTAACTGAGTTTGATGCTATTTATTTATCAGGCATTAGTTTGGCAATTTTGCCCCCAGATGATTGCTATGCATTACTTAACGAGCTGACAAACTTAAAACGCGCAGGTGTAAAAATTATTTATGATAGCAATCACAGGCCTTCGTTATGGCATTCGATGCAATACTGTCAGGATATTAATAAGCGGATGGCGCAATTAGCCGACCTGGCTTTGGTAACGTTTGATGATGAAGCAATGATTTGGAGTTGCAAAGATATTTCAGCTTGTAAAGTGTGGCTTCATGAATTAGGCGTTAAAGAACTTGTAATTAAAGATGGTGGAAATGGTTGCCAATACAGTACTTTAGAGCAGCAAAATGCAACGCATTATCCTACCAATAAAATTAATAAAGTCATTGATACAACAGCGGCAGGAGATGCATTTAATGCTGGTTTTTTGTCGGCTTGGCTGCAGGATCAGGCTATTGAAAAATGCGCAAAACAAGGAAATTATATTGCAGGGCAAGTCATTCAGCACTACGGCGCTATCGTTGAGATAACAACCTAAGTTTTACTAAAATAAGGTTTAACCACCAATTAACTTAGTGGTTAAACCTGCAAATACGAATAACTTAATAATTATTTAAAAGTTAAAGCCTAGAGAAACCCAATAACGTCGACCATCTTCAACATATCCGTATTCATCTTCAGTGATTTCTTTATCAAACAGATTATAAACACCAAATCCTAACTTAATGCTGCGGCTTAAATCGTAGTTACCACCAATATCAGCCAAGGTGTAATCTGGCGCAATTAAGCTGTCTTGCGACGGGCCTGTTGTCGGCTGGCTTTCTTCGCCGCGGTAATGAACACGCAGCCAGGTACCTAGCTTATCAACCGGGCGCCAATTAAGTGAAGTTTGTAAAATATGCTTAGGTAATTGATTAAGTGGGCTGCCTTTGTATTCACCGGTTTTTTGCTCAGAGTCGGTGTAGGTATAGTTGGCACTGACATCAAGCTCACTGGTAATGTCGTAAGATACTGATAACTCAAAGCCTTGTGTAACGGCTTCATCTACATTGACATAGGTCGTTGGCATCGAACCGAACTGGTTTGGCCCATCAGTACACTGGGTGAGTGGGCACGAAATACGGGTAATTTTATCTTCAAATTCGTTGTAAAAAACCGTACTTGAAAGTGATAAATCACGGTTAGCATCATAGTAGATACCCATTTCGTAGTTTACTGATTTTTCAGGGCTTAAATCTGGGTTACCGTAAATATTACCACCTCGGCTCACTTGCCCCCACGCTGCGGTAGATTGACGAATATTCGGCGCTCTAAAGCCTGTTGAGATACCGCCTTTCACCGTCAACGACTTAGTTGCTGTATACACACCATATAAACGCGGGCTGAAATGGCCTGAAAAATTGCCATCATGGTCATAACGAAGACCGGTAGTGAGTTTAAATTGCTTGGTTGCTGCCCACTCATCTTCTGCAAATACTGACCACTGCTCGTTCTCAACATGCGTTAAGTCACTAATGCGGTTACTGGTGTAATCGTCCAGCTCTTCTTTTAAATATGACGCCCCAAATGCAGCATTATGATTGGTAAAAGGTAAAGTCCAGCTTGTTTGCGCATCAGTATTTTCGACGTACATTTCACGAGAGGTATTATCGAATTTATCGTACTTTAAGTAACTGCGTGATGAACCAAAATCATAAAAACCATTATGACTTAGTGAGTAGCTTTCTTGGTCATACTCTGTAGTGGATGACTCTGGGCAACCATTACGGCCACAGCTTTCACCTTCAGCTAAAGGAGCAACTGTTTTGCCTAATGTTTCGTCGAGTTTTTGTTTTGCAGAGCCTACTTCAAGCATAATTTCATGGCTATCAGAGGGCGTTAAGATAAACTTAGCTTTTATATTGCTTTGCTCTTTACCACGAAAACCAGCTTCAAAATCGTCTTCGTCACGCTTTGAAAACTGACCTGATAACTGCATACCTAATAACTCAGGAATTAAGCCACCCGCAGTAAAGAAACTGCCTTGGTTGATATTACCCGAGTCACTTGATTCTTGAATCGTGCTGTCTAAACGCAGTTCGCCGTACCATTTTTCTGGTGTTTTACGGGTAATAATATTGATAACACCACCGATTGCATCTGAGCCATATAGTGAAGACATAGGACCGCGAATAACCTCGATACGCTCAATTGCTGAAATAGGTGGAGTCCATGCTCCTTCTACACCTGGGCCATCACTGTTTGGACGAGTTTCGCGTGAGGTTTGGCGCTGGCCGTCAATTAAAATCAAAGTATATTGACTTGCCATCCCGCGAAGACTGATATCTTTTCTGTCGCCACCACCTGTGACAACCACACCGGGAACATCGGTCATTGCATCGGTTAGATCACGGTAAAAACGCTTTTCAAGCTGCTCACGGTCAATAACACTGATACTGGCTGGCGCCTCTTTTAGCATTTGCTCGTAACCAGAAGCTGATACAACGATTACTTCCATGTCTTGTTTTTTGTCATCAGCGTATGCAAAATGGGAAAGACCTGCTAACACAGCAGCGGTGAGTGGTAAAACAGAAGAAACAACCCTCGTCATAATAATACTCCGTGACTTTTTGTTTATAAATGATAATAATTAGCGTTTGCATACTAATGAGAAGTCCCGATTTTCACAATTTACGATTTCTTAAAACTGAATTAAGAAGGCCTGAACCATGAATTCCAAGCTGATAAAAACATTACGTGTATTTTCTCGTACTGTTGAAACAGGCAACATGAGCAGTGCAGCTGCAGAGTTATCGATGACCACATCGGCTGTCAGTCAACACATTAAGCAATTAGAACAAGAAATCGGATTGAGCCTATTTAACCGCAGCCCACGCGAACTCACGTTAACCGAGGCGGGCCATCTGTATTATCAAAGCTGTTTAAAAATACTGGCACTAGCTGATCAGGCCAGTACGCAATTGCAACAATTACAAAATAAGCCCAGTGGCGAGCTCAAATTAGTTGCGCCAGTGGGGTTTGGCGGTGGCCTATTAAGCGAGCCATTAGATCGCTTAATTAACGAGTTTGATGATTTACGTATTCAGTTAATTTTGACTGATGAGCCAATTGATATGATCAAATGCGGTGCTGACCTAGCGATTGCGATTGGCCCATTAACTGACTCTAACCTCGTTGCTCGTAAATTAGCTACTTGGCCGTTAAAGCTATGCGCTCATAAAGACCATGCAATTAGCAAACTCGATAAAGCAAGTTGGGATGACCTTGGCAACTTTGCCCGTATCGCTCATAGCAACGCCGACAGTAATGCGTTTAACCCATTGACGCTGGCAAGCAAGCCATTACCAAAAGCGAAGATCACCGTAAATAATATGCAAAGCTTAATTAAATTAGTGTGTGATGGTGTTGGCTATGGCGTGCTACCAGAGCCAGAAGTCAGGCATTTATTAAAATCGAAAGAGCTGGTTGAAATTGCACCCGAATGGGCAATGCCAAATTACACTGTTTATGCCGTAACACCTGCAAGAGACAGCTTAGCGGCAAAAACAAAAACTGCCATTGATACGTTAAAACTGTGCTTTAACCATGTGTCTAAGCAAGTTGAGTTAGTTGATTAAGACGCTACAAGGATAATACCCATTTGCCGTATTCGGATGGGTATCATCCAAATTAGTATTAGCCTAGCGCCAGCCAAACGCCCACACACATCATTAACGCGCCAGCAATACGGTTTAACCACTTCACATTATCGCCTTTATCCAAAAACAGCCTTAAGCTTTTACCGCCTGTTGCGTAAATCAACATACAGATAAATTCGCTCAGCATAATAATGCTCACTAATACCGCAAGCTGAGGAGCAACCGCTAAATCAACATTAATAAACGGAGGGAGTAAAGAAATCATAAATGCCCACCCTTTTGGGTTTGCAATGGCAGTAATATAACCCTGCGAAAACAATTGCCCACGACCAATTTGTTGCTGTGTATCATCGTTAGGTTTAAAGCTGGTTTTAGCGCGCCACATATTAACCCCTAGGTAAATTAAGTACGCACCACCTAAGTATTTTAAAAAGGCAAATAACTCAGGGTAATTAAGCATAATACTGGCAACCCCTATCACCGCAGCAATGGCTACCGTAGCAACGCCTAACACTTCGCCGACCATCATCCACAGCGTACGTCTAACGCCTACACTCATTCCTAACGTCATGGCGAGCGTCATACACATACCTGGTGTAATAGAAACAAAGAAAAAGGTCGGAATAAAAACCGCGAGTACTGCTAAATCGAGCATAAATGCAATCACATGTTTATTGCTTAAAAAGAGAAAGCGATTAAATCACATTCACTTAAATAAGCAAACAAACACGCGATTGCTAACAGGGTTATAAAAACATACCACCCGATGCTTCAATGCGTTGCCCGGTTACCCAACGGTTTTCATCACCGAGTAATTGCGCAATCATAGGGCCAATATCATTAGCTTGACCAACGCGCCCCATAGCTGTAAATGAACTCACTAATTGCGCAACCTGCTCATTATCACGAACAGCACCGCCACCAAAATCAGTGGCAATTGCGCCCGGCGCGACGACATTCACGGCAATATTGCGACCAGCAAGTTCTTTTGCCATGTATTTGGTCAATACCTCAACGGCACCTTTCATGGTGGCGTAGGCCGCTTTTCCTGATAATGCAAAGCGTGTCAGCCCAGAAGATAAGTTAATAATACGCCCGCCATCATTGATCATCTCATGCAATGTTTGCGTTAAGAAAAACACACCTTTTACATGTACATTCATCAAATTATCAAACATAGCTTCACTGGTATCAGCAAATGCACTATCACTGCCATGGCCTGCGTTATTAATTAAATAATCAAATCGAGATGTTTGCCATTGTGTTGCCAAGGTACTTTCAAGTGTTTGTTTAAATTCAGCAAAACCTAAAATATCGCTCACATCAAGTTGAATGGCGACGGCTTTTGCCCCTAGTGCGGCTACTTCCTCTACAACGTGCTGCGCTTCATCTTTATGGCTTCTGTAAGTAAATACGCAATCAATGTTCTTACGTGCCAAACTCAAAACTGTATTTTTACCTAAACCGCGATTACCACCTGTGATCACTGCAATTTTGTTGCTCATCGTGTTGACCCTTTTGCTTTGAAGTAATTGTGATCAACCAGTATATTTACACTGCAAATTCAGATAAACCATGTAAAATTGAATTAACTGTTCGTAAATAACAAACAATCATGAATGAACTAAATGCCATGAAAACCTTTGTTCAGGTTGCAGAGCAAAAAAGCTTTTCGGCTGCAGCACTTGCACTGAGCATGCCTAAATCATCTGTTTCGCAGTTAGTCAAACAACTCGAAGATACGTTAGGTGCTCGGCTTTTAAACCGCACAACAAGGCGAGTTACGCTGACCAACGAAGGCACGGTTTTTTATCAGCGCTGCAAAGATATGCTTGCTGATATAGACGAACTACAAACCCTATTTCATAAAAAAGACGAAGCGTTATCAGGGCGTCTTAGAGTAGATATGCCACAGCCAATTAGTCGGCGCTTAGTGCTGCCGAATCTAGACAGCTTTTTATCTTCACACCCGCAGTTAGAGATTGAACTGAGTAGTTCTGACAGACGAGTTAACCTAATTGAAGAAGGCTTTGATTGTGTAGTGCGAGTCGGTAATTTAGAAGACTCATCGCTGATTGCGAAAAGAATTGGCCACTGCCCGATGATTAACTGTGTAAGCCCAGCTTATATTAAAAACTATGGCAACATTACAGAACTTAGCGATTTAGCCGAGCACTACATTGTTCGCTATTGCCAAACACTCGGCCAACTTGACCCCGGCTTTGAATACCAAGATACACAAGGCGATTGGCAAACCCTCACCATGAAATCACAACTTACAGTTAACAATACAGATGCCTATAAAGCTGCGTGCTTAGCTGGGCTTGGTCTTATTCAAGTGCCACGTCATGGTGTTCTCGACGAGCTTAGTCGAGGTGAACTTATCCAAGTTTTACCTGACTATAATTTGCCGCCCATGCCTATGAATATCGTCTACCCAAATCGACGTCATTTACCAAGGCGCACCCGAGTGTTTATTGATTGGTTAAGCGAGCAACTAAAACCGATTACGCAGAGCTAAGATGCTTGCTATATGCGCTTCAGTTTAACTACCTTTAATTACAGATAGCAGAAGTTGATCAATTTCATTATTCACTCCACCAACGCTACTATTGTTTAAAATTACGTAACCAATATTTTTATCTGTCACAGAGCGAGTTAATGATGTCCAGCCTCTATTAAACCCTGCAAAACCTAGACTGTTATTCTCAGAGTCTACGACATAACTCATACTCCATCGCCCTTCTGTGTGAGGCTGAGCTTGAATCATATTTGCAATAAGCTGATTTGATAAAATATTTGAACCAATATAATTACCTTGCTCATTTTTTAGCACTGCCTGATTAAACTTAGCTAAATCATCTGCAGTTGTTATAAAGCCAGCGGCAGCAGTTTCTGTAAAATACACCATAGCTGTTTTGTTGCCATTCTCATCGTAAGGACTAGCCAGGTTTGCCGGAGAAATACTATTGATATCAAACGAAGAATTTGTCATTCCGAGGGGTAGAAGAACGTTTTCAGTCATAAAATTACTGAAAGATTGATTAGTCAGGTCTTCAATTAACAGCTGAACTATCGTGTAACCACCACCTGAATATGACCATTTAGTATCAGGTTCATGAATAATTTTAACGGCTCCATCACCCGTGTTATCGCCTTCTAATGACTCTACAAGAGTAGGTAATGGATCTTCAGCGCTCCATCCATTGTACCCACTTAATGAAAGCCCTGCAGTATGAGAGAGAATATTACGTAAAGTTACCTTGTTAGCATCAAACTGAGAATTCGGTATTTTCCAGCTTTTTAAATAATCATTAATTGGTTTATCAAGTTCAACTTTACCTTGTTCAACTAGTTTCATTGCGCCCCAAGCCGTAATCACTTTAGAAATGGAGCCAACATTGAATAAAGTTTTGTGTGTGATTGGGGTTCTATTTTCAGCGTCAGCATAGCCATAAGAATATGAACCAAGCACCTCATTCCCTTGAACAATCGATATAGCAATACCACGCGCTTTGCTTTTTTCAAGAATTAAAGGGATCTCCTTATCTAGCACTTTAGAAAATTCTAAACTTTTGGTTTGTTTTGCATGTAATGAGCAAGACGATATTAAAAATAATATTAGAATTATAAACTTATTCATGAGCATCCTTGTAATTATAACTGCCACTTTAATGGCTTAAATTAATTGACTAACCGCTTATCACTTAATAAAAATATAAAAGTAGGCAATATAAAAATCCCCGCTAAAAGGGCGGGGATTCCTAATATAACCATTTCACAAATTACTGAGTAACGCCTTCCGCGGCAACTGGCTCTGCGGGTTTTTCGTCACTTAGTAAGTATTTATCTAACCACTGCTCTTGCTCCCAAAGTACATGCAGCAAGCTCTTACGAGCGCGATAGCCATGCGCCTCATAAGGTAACATCACTAAACGGGCTTCTTTACCTAAGCCTTTTAATGCAGCATACATACGCTCACTTTGCATTGGGAATGTACCCGAGTTTGGATCTTCTTGACCGTGGATCATCAGCATAGGCTCATTGATTTTCTCAGCGTGGAAAAACGGTGACATTGCCGCGTACACATCTTGTGCTTGCCAAAAATCACGTTCTTCACCTTGGAAACCAAATGGCGTTAGGGTGCGGTTGTATGCACCACTGCGGGCAATACCGGTTTTAAATAAGTCGCTGTGCGCTAATAAATTCGCCACCATAAAGGCACCATAAGAGTGACCTGCAATGGCAATGTTATCTTTATCTGCCACCCCTTTTTCAACAAGTACATCTACTGCAGCCTTAGCACTTGCCACCAGCTGCTTACGGAATAAGTCGTTTGGCTCTTTACCATCAACACCCACAATTGGCATTTTCGGATCGTCAAATACGGCAATACCTTTTGCCAGATAAGGCATTGGCCCCCAATAACCGATATAGGTAAATTCATACGGCGACTCACGCATTTGTGACGCAACGGCTTTATCTTTATATTCAAGCGGATAAGCCCACATTAGAACCGGTAACGGGCCTTGAGTTGAATCATAGCCCGGCGGTAAATAAAGCGTACCACTAAGTTCAACACCATCATCACGCTTGTATCGAATTAACTCTTTAGTCACCCCTTTAAACTCTGGATAAGGGTGCTCAAAAGTCGTAAGTTGAGTCAGGGTTTTATCGTCTAAATCACGAATAAAGAAGTTAGGTTGCTCAGTTTTAGATTCTCGAATCGTAATTAAACGCTCGCCTTTATCATCAAGCATTGCACGCACACGCTCATAATATGGCGCTTCTGATTGCCAAATGCGTGTTGTGGTATTGGTCTTTACATCATAACGGTCTAAAAACGGGATATTGCCCTTTTCAGATGCACCATTACCGCGTAAGAAAAGATAACGTCCACCAACGACTTTTAATACATCAGCGCCCAAATCATTTTTTTCATAAATTGGGTAACCTGGGTTTTTGTAGGCATCGTTATAACTGCGTTCGGAAAATAGCACACGGTTTTTATCTGCATTACGTGGTTGAATAACAAATGTGCGAACTTGTCGGTCGCTAAAGCGCCATTCAGATAACAGAGCAACATTACCGTTGCCCCAAGTAATTGAATCAAAACGGCGTTCAACTTTAGCAAATAACTTAGCATCACGTTTAAATGGTGCTCTTAGGCTATAAAGGTAATCGTGATGAGGAACGTCAGTTTTCATATCACCGCCGTCTTGTGCTTCTGCCCAAATGACTTCAGCGCCTTGATCTGCTCGCCATTGAAATTCGCGGCGACCAGTACGCACACTGTCATAACCTTGTGGAATGTTATCTGCTAAAGGCTGCTTCGCAAGCTCTGCTAGCGTATAGCCACGCATTCCCCAAATTTGCCAAGTCGCAGCAAATCGGCTGTAAGGCACTTGATAAGAAAAAGGCTCATCAATCATGCCAACCAAAATATTGGTTGAATCAGGTGAGACCGAAAACGATTTGATTAAGCCCGGTTGACCAATTGGTTGGCCTTGACCACTAAGCGGAATATAAGTCAGCTGGCTTTGCGCAAAAAACTTAAATTGTGCTTCATCATATGGGCTAGTTAACAAGTTTTGATAAGTACGCGCAGGCGCTTTTTCACCACTACTTTGCTGAATAACTGGCACAATCTGCGAGCTGTCGTTGCTGATACGTGCTTTACCAATATTAACCGCTGCATTAGCTACAATGGCGCTGCTATCTGGCAACCAAGTATAAGGCGTGCGCGTTAGCACTGAATTGAGAGGTGTATCACTTAACTGGCGGGCTTGCTTAGTACTTACATTATAGACCCACAAGTTAGCACTCGATGCTTGTTCAACCACAAACGCCAAGTATTGACTGTCGCTTGACCAACTTGGTGAGCGTAAAATGCCGTTTGGCAAACCAGATACAACAATTTCAGAACCGGTTTCAACATGCTTAAGCACTAAAGATGTGAATTTATTACGCACTCGTGAGCGCGAAAAATTAGCAGGATTAAGCTTAATACCCGCAAGTTTCAACTCTTCTTTGGCTAAGTCTTGTAAGGTATCGATGCGTTTTCTATCAAATAACGCCAGCCACTGGCCATCATTTGATAAATAACTACTCGGTGCAAGCTTAGCATCAACCACAGCAGCCAGTGCGGGCGATGGAGTTTGATAACCTTGATTAGCAAAACTGGGTGTGCAAACAGCTGCGCCAATAACTAGCGCAAAAAGCAGTTTAAATGCTTTCATGTTCGTTCCTTTTTCGTTTTTATTTTCGATTCTGTAAACAAGTAGAACATGTTTGCAGCATTTCATAAAGAGTTTAGGCCCTTTTGGCAGCCAATCAGTGACTTAAACAGCTAAATTACGCTAAAATAAAAGCACTCTATTCGCCACTTTTTGCTAATAAAAATGAAAAAATCGACAGGCAAAGTCACAATTTGGGATGTTGCTGAACAAGCACAGGTTTCAAAATCAACGGTGTCTTTGGTCCTTACCAACAGTGATAAGGTCAGTAAAAAAAGTAAAGAAAAAGTACTGGCTGCCATTGATAAGCTTGGCTATGTGTATAACCGCGATGCTGCAGCACTACGCAGCAAGCGCTCAAACCTAGTCGCGTTGGTTATAAACGACTTAACCAACCCGTATTCAGCTCAGCTTGCTGTTGGCCTCGAAAAACACATCTTTGAGCTTGGCATGCTGCCAATGCTGGTGAATATTGCGGAGTGTGTCGAAAGGCAAACTCAAGTGGTGAAAACCCTAAAAGAATACAACGTATCGGCGTTTATTATGTGTCCGGCACCGGGGACTGAGCAACAGTGGCAAGATGATTTAATAAATAGTGGTTTTCCGGTTATTAATATCATGCGTGAAATTCCGTTTTCAGCAGCGCCGTGTATTTTGCCTGATAACAAAAAAGGCACGCATATTTCGACCAGCCATATTTTATCGCAAGGCATAGAAGAAATTGCCTTTTTAGGTGGCACGGCAGAAATATCTGATTATCATGAGCGTTTAAGTGGCTTTTTAGCTGCGCTTGAGCAATTTAATATCACTGACGAAAAACCGGTTATTCAAGCGCCGACAAACCGCCAAGGTGGCCGAGAAGCCTTCAATACCCTTATAAAACAAGCACCAAATACCAAAGCCATTGTCTGTTTTAATGATGTGATTGCTTATGGCGCGATTGAAGCTATGCGCCAACACGGTCTAGAGCCGGGTAAAGACATTAAAGTTATTGGTTTTGATGACCTAGAAGATTCGCGCTTAATGCTGCCATCTCTTTCAACCATCGCCATTAATGCCGATGAAATCGGTAAACGCACCTGTCAGGTGCTAAAAGAACTATTAGATAAATCAACACCACCCGTTCGCACCTTGGTGGATGTTAACTTAAAAATACGAGATTCAAGTCAATGAAAAAAGTGTTAGTGATCGGCTATGTATGGCCTGAGCCTAATTCGTCGGCAGCCGGCACCCACATGATGTCACTCTTGCGCGCCTTTCGTGCAGAAAACTGGCAAGTTGAATTTGCAAGCCCAGCGCAAAAAACCGAACACATGGTGGATCTCAGCGAAGATGGCATTACCACACAGGTCATTGCATTAAACTGCTCAAGCTTTGATGAGTACGTGCAAGCGTATAACCCTGATATTGTGATGTTTGACCGCTTTATGATGGAAGAACAGTTTGGTTGGCGAGTCGACAAATACTGCCCTAATGCACTTAAAGTTCTCGATACAGAAGATTTACAGTGTCTAAGAAATGCCCGTCACGACGCTCATAAAGCAGGTAGAGAATTCAGCTATGGTGATTTACACAGCGATATTGCCAAGCGAGAAATCGCCGCTATTTTACGCTCAGACATCAGCTTAATTATCTCGCATTACGAGATGCAGCTACTCAATGACGTTTTCAAAGTCGATAACGCCCTACTTCACCACCTACCATTTTTGGTTGATTTACAGCATATCCCCACCAGCACCAAAGCATTTTCAGAACGTAAACACTTTATGACCATTGGTAATTTTCGTCATGCGCCAAACTGGGATGCAGTGCTGTACTTACAACAGATTTGGCCGCTGATCCGCAAACAATTACCCGATGCCGAACTCCACATTTATGGCTCTTACCCACCACCTAAGGCTACAGCGCTTAACAACCCAAAAACCGGCTTCTTGATCAAAGGCTGGGCTGATGATGCTTATCAAGTGATGGAAGATGCCCGAGTATGTTTATCGCCACTGCGTTTTGGGGCTGGTATTAAGGGTAAGTTACTCGAAGCGATGATCATGCAAACGCCGAGCGTAACAACTCCTATTGGCAGTGAAGGCATGCATCAAGATGAGCCTTGGTCAGGCGCAATCTGTGAAGATGCACAGCAATTTGCAGACGCAGCAGTGGCACTTTATCAAGATGAAGCGTTATTTACTCAGGCACAGCAAAATGGCCAGCAGTTATTGCAAAAATATTATGATAAATCAAAACTTCAGTCGCAGTTAATCGCTAAAATCACCGCCATTAGTGAGTCATTAGCGCAGCATAGACAGCAAAATTTTACCGGCCAAATGCTTAAACATCACACCATGCGTTCGACCCAATACATGGCGCAGTGGATTGAAGCAAAAAATAAGTAATTTTGCCGTAAATAACACTAGACATAGCGGCTTTTGTCGCTAAAATCGCGCTGGTCAATTTAAGCGATATAGCCTAGCTATTAGACTATATCTTATTGAATTTTGGTCTATCCTTAACTGAACAATTTAACCTTTGGTTCAAAACGCCTTTGAAAACCGCAACGTTTACTGAAAAACGAAAATTTATCGTGAAGCTTGGCAAAATGCTTCATAAATACGGTACACCTGCATACCGACTAGAAGCGCACTTAATGGAAGTTGCGACTTACCTCGGTTTGAAATCATCTTTTGTTATGTCGCCAACATCAGTGACATTTGTTATTTGGACAGATGGGCACGAAGAAGAGTACACCCATGTTGCGCGTGTAGATCCGGGCGATCATGACTTAGGCTCGCTGGCAGATACCGATGACTTAGTAAACAAAATGCTTAATGGTGAGCTGACGCTACAAGAAGTCGATAAACAGCTCGATATTATTTACACCATGCCAAACCCATATAATAAATTTATGACTGGCGTTGCGTTTGCAACCTCAGGTGGTGCATTTGCCATGTTGATGGGTACTAGCTGGAATGATGTATTTTGGTCAGCACTTATTACCTTAGTGGTGTATTTATTTGTACTTTGGTCAACACGCTCTAAACGTGTTGCACATATGCTTGAGCCATTAGTAGCCATTGTATCGGCGATTATAGCCTGTGCTATTAGTGTCTATATTGATGCCCAAATTAACATACGACTGGTGGTACTTTCAGCCATCATTGTGTTTATACCCGGCTTAGCATTAGCCCTAGGTTTAGCAGAGTTAGCGGCAAGGCATTTAGTGTCTGGTACCGCTCGGGTGATGGACTCATTCATGCTGCTGTTTAAGCTGTATTTTGGTGCTTTTATTGGTATTGGTATTGGTTTTGCTATTTTTGGCCAAAGTGACTTTGTGCAACCTGAGCCTTTACCTAAATGGACGGCTTGGCTAGCTATATTCATGCTATGTAGCAGCCTAATCGTGATTTTTAGAACCAAGCTAAAGCATGCTGTTTGGTCTATTGCATCTGGCTTTATAGCGTATGGTACAAGTATTGGTTCAGCTATGTACCTAGACTACACATTAGGCACATTTGTAGGAGCATTAGCCGTGGGCGTTTTTAGTAACTTGTTTAACCGCGTTGTCAATGCACCCGCCTCTATTGTAGCTATGCAAGGACTGATCGTATTGGTACCTGGTAGTAAAACCTATATTGGCTTGAACTCACTTATTGAAGGCCAAGATTTCGTTTATGCAGACCATATTGGCCAGCAAACATTTTTGATTTTCATGTCATTAGTAGCGGGTCTTATCTTTGCTAACGTCGCGCTGCCACCGAAAAAAAGTTTATAACTTACTAAGCCCGAGTTTCTCGGGCTTTTTGTTTTTATTTCACCTTACATCCCTGATTTTATTGCTGCTGTTTGCCTACCTGACTTTGCTTATCAATAACAAACTGATATAACTCTAAGTGCATGTGGTAAAAATAAAAAGGATTTATTCAGTGATGAGATTGGCTTGGCTGTTATGCAGCTTTTTCGCATTTAGTGCATTTGCAGAACCTCAGTGTGTGAACTGTCATCAAAGCCAAGTTGAAGACTGGCAAACATCCCATCATTTTCATGCTATGGAACAAGCCACTCCCGCTTCGGTGCTTGGTAATTTCAACGAACAAACCCTCGACTATCAAGGCCAGCAAGCGCGCTTTTATCAACAAGACCAACAACTATTTATAAGCATGCCAAACCTTGAGGGCAAGCTCACTGACTACCCCGTTTTATATACATTTGGCTATGAGCCATTGCAGCAATACATGTTTGATATGGGTCAAGGCCACATTCAGCTGTTTCCATTTGCATGGGACTCACGCAGTAAAGCAGACGGCGGTCAGCGCTGGTTTGTACTGCACCCTGAGCAGAAAAAACACGACCTATTTCATTGGTCTCAAAAAGGCCAAAACTGGAATCACATGTGTGCCGATTGCCACTCCACTGATTTCAAAAAGCAATTTGACCTTAAAACGAATAGCTTTGATTCAACTTATTCAAGCATTAACGTGAGCTGTAAAGCGTGCCATGGCGATACACAAGCTCATTTAAAATGGGCTGATGGCGATAGCAGTATTACTGATAAGGGTTTTACTCATAATATTAAAAGGCAAACCCCGCTGTTTACCCAACAGGCCGATGGCAGTATGCAAAGTGTGCAGCCACTGGTAAAAAGCGAGCAAGTGCAAGTGTGTGCAACCTGTCATGCTCGCCGCTCACAACTTGATGACCGCAAAGACCCACATAGTTTTTTACAAAGCTTTCAAGGCTCTTTACTCACTCCTGAGCTTTATCATGTTGATGGTCAAGTGTGGGATGAAGACTATGTATGGGGCTCATTTTTGCAAAGTAAAATGTTCAATGCGGGGGTTACCTGTAGTAACTGTCATAACCCTCATTCGGGTAAATTAAAGCTACCGGGCAATCAAACCTGTACGCAATGTCATAGCCAAGAGGTGTTCGACACACCTAAACATCACGGTCACAAAGTGGCAAGTACTGGTAGCCAATGTGTTGATTGTCATATGCCTGCCACCACCTATATGCAAGTTGATGCAAGGCGCGACCACAGCTTTCGGGTACCACGCCCAGACTTAACATTAAAAACAAATGCACCAAATGCTTGTAATAGCTGCCATGAAGACAAGACGCCGCAGTGGGCGGTTAGCAAAATAAAAGACTGGCATCCAAATTCAAAACACCTTGGCACTGCGCATTTTTCTGAGGCGTTTTATGCCGCCGATAACCGTTTACCTAATGCCTCAACCATGCTGACCAAAATCGTGCAAGATAAAAGCTTCCCTGACATTATTCGCGCTTCAGCATTAAGCCGTTTAGCCGCAAGCCCAGATAACAACGCTGTCGTTGCGATTGCTCGCTCAGTAAAAGACAGCGAGCCATTAAAACGCCAAGCAGCCATTGAAGCGGCCATGCCTTTTGATATTAACCAGCGCTGGCGCTTATTAAACCCGCTTTTAGATGATGAGCATTTACCTATCAGAGCGGAAGCTGCAAGAGCACTTGCAGGTATGTTAATTCAACCGTTCCCTACGGGGCTCAACGAGCAAGACAGCAAACGTTTAAATTCAGCCCTTGATGAGTATAAAGGCATTCAAGAGTACCAAGCAGAGCGTGGCTATTCCCATACCAATTTAGGTAATCTGGCGCTCACACTACAAAAGCCCGCGCAAGCTAAAGCACATTACCTAGAAGCAATCAGTATTGAGCCTATTTTTGCTCCCGCTTATGTCAATTTGGCTGATTTATACCGAAATCAAGGCGATGAAAAAGCAGCACAAGCTATTTTAAAACAAGGCTTAGACGTTAACGCCCAAAGCGGCGATATTCATTATGCCCTGGCAATGAGCCTTATTCGCACAAAACAAAAAGACACCGCTCTTACTCATTTACAAAAAGCCGCGCAGTTCGCACAAGAAAATGCAAACTATCAGTTTACCTACGCCCTGCTATTACAAGATTTAGGCAATATGCCAGCTGCAATATTAGCCCTTGAGCGTGCTTTTAACCTAACACCGAATAACCCAGATATCAGCTACAGTTTGGCGCAGTGGTATGTAGCAGAAGAGAACTACAGCCAAGCGCTGTTTTATGCCAGAAACCTAGCCCGCCTGGTACCGGGTAACCAGCAAATTGAGCAGTTTGTGAAACAGCTGGAAATGATGAATAGCATTAATCATTAAGCATTAAAAAAGGGCCAAGTAGGCCCTTTTCAACTTAACTTATGGTTAATAATTAATGACCATAGTTTAGTGATTTTGCTTTTTCGATTGCTTCATTCACGTTAAGAGATGCAGACTCTTGACGCGGTGGGAACTCTACAAAAGATTGTACATGTTCGTTTAACTTAGCAATGATTGGCTGTAACAACCAGCTCTTACGCATGATTTGGTGGAAACCTGTTACTCCATCATAGTGCTCTAATGGATCTTTACGTAAGTTAAATAGTTTAGGCATGCTGTGAGTTACCATGTCTTCGTAATATAAACCATTTGGTTTAGTCGCAAAGTGCATTTTCCATGGGCCAAAACGAACTGCTGTAAGCTGAGACTCATAGTAATAGAAGAAATAATTACGTGCAGACTTATCCGCCTTACCTGTCCAATAAGCTAGGTTGTTTTCACCATCAATATACACTTTGTCTGACTTTTTAAGTTTTTCTCGTAAGTTCTTTTCACCTAGCGCAGCAGCAACAGTTGGGAAAACATCTTCATGTGAAGAAATACCATTTAGCTTTAAGCCTTTAGGTATTTTGTTTGGCCAACGAACTAAGAAAGGCACACGCACGCCCCCTTCCCAGGTTGTCATTTTTTCACCGCGGAACTCAGTTGTACCCGCATCAGGCCAGCTTGATTGCTCAGGGCCATTATCACTGGTGTAAATAACTATGGTGTTATCAGCAATTTTTAGCTCATCAAGTTTATCAAGCAATTTGCCTACGTGGCCATCATGCTCCATTAAACCACTACCAAATACGTCTTCTTCCGAACTAATGCCCGTCGCTAAATGACGGCTTTCTGGTTTTAAGTGAGTGTAAACATGCATACGGCTCGTTGCATGCCAAATAAAGAATGGCTTTTTGGCTTTAACTGCACGTTCCATAAAGTTAAGTGAGCGCTCTAACACTTCTTCGTCAAAGGTTTCCATACGTTTGCGAGTAAGCGGGCCAGTATCGATGATTTTTCCATTGGCGTAAGATTCAATAACACCACGTGGGCCAAATTTTTTCACAAACTCAGGATCTTTTGGGTAATCCGCTTGTTCTGGCTCTTCAGATACATTGAGGTGGTACAAGTTACCGTAAAATTCGTCAAAGCCATGCTTTGTTGGTAAGTGCTCATCTAAATCACCTAAGTGGTTTTTACCAAATTGCGCAGTCATATAACCGCGATCTTTTAAAAATTCAGCTAAGGTAGGATCGGCTTCTTTAATACCTAGTGGGTTACCCGGTTGGCCTACCGTTGTTAGGCCTGTTCGAATTGGTAATTGCCCCATTAAAAACGCAGCACGACCCGCTGTACAACTAGGTTGTGCATAGTGGTCTGTAAACAATGCACCTTCGTTAGCAATGCGATCAATATTAGGGGTTGGGTAGGTCATACCATGCGAATATGCACTGAGTGAGATTGGCGCAACGTCATCAACCATTATGGCTAATACGTTTGGTTTATCTGCAGCTAAGCTTACCGTTGAAACTAAACCACAAATAGCCGCCGCTATTAGTTTTTTCATAAATCATCCCTTTTCATTAATAGTACCATTTGCTCTTGATAAGCACCTTTTAGTATAGATTAAAAAACAACCCAGTCTAGTCTCTAAAAACGGCAAAAACGATTTAAATCAAATTTACACAAAAATCACACAATTGTATTAAACAACTGAAAAACAATAGTAAAACAATACTTAAGTGCTTTTTGATGGCCTCGTTTTATTTACTGAGGCTTGTTCGCTTTTTGTGCTCGCCTTTGTCACTATTTTTATGCTATTTTTATTTTAGAAAGGAATAAATTGATGCCTCTTTAGAGGCTGAAGTCGAATATTTATTAAGCCAAAAGTATCTAAATTCAACTTAAATAAACTAAACATTTATTATTCAACCTTTTGTGTAAGGAAAACACATGACTTCTCTTCGGTTCCCCTCTTTACTAGCACTTATGATTGCTGCTTCAAGCCATGCGGCTGAGCAAAAAGAAGTACAGGATATGTCAGATCCTCTGGCTGTTTATACACAAGCAGGAGTCGGTGTTACAAACAAAGGGCTCAACTTTAAAGTTGGCCAAGCATACGATACAGGTATCGCAACCACTGCTGGTATGAATGTTTTTGAAGTAAAAGGCATATATGGCGATGCGCTAGGCTGGGAAAGCGACAGCAAAACGACAGATTCTATTGATTCTTTTCGCTTTCGTAATTTCTCAGTTGACCTAACCACTACAATCGCAACGCAAATTGATGCTAACTATAACCTTAATGCCAACCTTGTCGCTGACGAAAGTATGGATGTTTCTTATAGCTTTATAAAAGCTTTAAAACCTATGGGGCGCTTTACGTTTTACCCGTTAGCTGGGGTGGGTGCATCACTCGGTGAAAATACCCTAGAAGATGACGGCAGTCGTGACAGCGGTTATTCCATTATGGGTGCTTATGGTTTAGTCGGTATGTACGCAAAAATAACCATTAACGATAAAATTTGGCTTAACTACAATCCATTTTGGCTAACAACTATCGGCGGTAGCGATAACTATAAAGATCACTACTACGGTCTAAACCAAAGCCATATTTTGACTCATGAATTTGCAGCAAGTTACCAAATTAACCCGCGTATGAATCTACGCTATTTCGCAAACTGGAATGAAAACGTTGACTTTATGGATGGCGATCATCGTCTCGAATTTAATTATCAGCTATAAAATTTGAAGTAACAAGAAACAACAAGGTAAGGGATTAAGTGAAAAAAGTTGTACTAATAAATATGCTTACAGCAAGTTTGCTAAGCACACAAAGCTTTGCATCAAGTTACGATGAATATGCAATAAAACCTGCAGAACAGCAATTAAGTAATCAACAACAAAAAGTTGATGAACCGATTTCATTTTTACCCATACCGACTTTTATTACAGAGCCAGCTGTAGGGCCTGGGCTTGGTGTTGTTGGCCTTTTTTTTCATGACAACGAAAAGAAGGCCAAAAAGAAGAAAAAAGAAGGCTCTACCCTACCACAAAGCATTAGTTTAGTGGGGCTAATGGGCACTAAAAATGGCACCAAAGGCGGTGCTGTTGGCCACATTACCTTTTGGGATGAAGACCGTATTCGCTATCAAGGGATTGTTGGCTGGGCGAGTATAAACCTTGATTTTTATACCTTCGACGAGATCAAGCTACTCACACCATTGTCGTTGAATATTGAAGGCCCAGCGGTGTTTCAAAACCTTAAGTTGCGCTATGACGACAGTAACTTCTTTTACGGCTTTAAACAGATTTATCGTAAAGTAGAAATAAGCTTAGCCGAAAACCCTATCGAAGATTTTCTGCTCGAAAACGATATTATCAAAGACCACCTTTCACTTGATGTAAATACGTCAGGTATTGGACCATTAATTGAGTACGATAGCCGAGATAACCCCCTAAACCCTGAGCGAGGCTTTAACTACAAGGCTGAGTATTTATATTATGATGAGGCTATTGGCAGTAAGGTTGATTACACCAGTCTAAAGCTTACCGCCTTAAATTACTGGCGTTACACCGATAAATTCAACTTTGCCCTGCGCATGCAGTATGACTCAGTTAACAACCGTGGTGAAAAGCGCTTACCGGTTTATATTCCGCCAAGTATTAGCCTTCGCGGTGTGTCTGCAACTCGCTATCAAGGTCTCGATGTATTTGTTACCGAAGCAGAAGCGAGCTATAAAATCACTCACAAAATAAAGCTCAATGTGTTTACTGGTATGGGCTGGGCAGCCGATAACTTTTCTGACTTATCGAAAGCTGAAACCATTGATACTGTAGGTGCAGGCTTTCGCTATTTAATTGATGAGCATTACGGAATTAGTATTGGCTTAGATGTAGCCCATGGCCCTGAACAAAACGCAATTTACATTCAAGCGGGGTCTACTTGGTAACCAAAACTAATACTTTTGTTATTATTTTAACAGTAATTTAAACCTAAAGATTGAATTAATTTATTTCATTGCTATTATCAATAGCTCAATAAATATTCAGGGATTGAACGGATGCATAAAAAAGTATCAACCAACCATTATCCATTCAAAGATTTTAAACCCCATGGGCTTGTCGAGTTTTATCAACGTGAACATGTGCTTTTAACGACTGCTACTGGGCCTTTCAACGAAGAGATTATTGACGCGCACTCTTTTATGCAAAAAGATTACATCAACAAGCTCAGCGCTGATTATGGTCAATGGTTTGAATTGGTTGAGTTTGAAAACTCATGCATGGCAACACCAGGGGCGCTTGAAAAACTAATGGTGTATTTTGTTGAGCTTCGACGAAAAGGCATCGCACCGGCCAAAACAGCTTTAGTGATAAAAGAAGGGCTTGAAGGCGGTAGTTTGCTTAGCGATACCTACTGCAATTTATATAAACGAGCAGGCATGGTAATGAATGTATTTAAGTCAAAAACAGCGGCCCTTAACTGGTTAGCAGAAGAGCCTGTGACTGAATTAGCCTGTTAACACACTATTTAATTTAAAAAGTGTTGCTCTTCTTCCCGCAAGGTCAACACTTCAACTCCCCTCTGGGTCTCCCAAACGCTTAGCTAAAGATACAGCTTAATTACAACTCGGCTATCATTTGAACAAGCACTGGCACATTGTCCTGGCACAATCACATAAACAGGTCTAGTAAACTGACTGGCGTTTTTTGACAAGTTTAGAGCTGTAAAGATGAGTGATAAGTAAAGCGTCAAGCGTTTCATAAAAATCCATTTTAAATAATTATTATGTTTAAAAAACACCCTATTTAATCACTAAGGCATTGTTATGACAATAAAAAGGACTTCACATGTGAATAGATTAAAAAAATTCATCTATCAGGTTTATTTTAATCGTTTGTCGATTTAGAGGGATTACTCTAAAGTTAACTCATCAGCGCTTTTAAGCTAAACAGCTTCACACCATTGAGAGTGTTTGCGCTAACCGAATTGTTGTCACAAAAAGTCTAGTTTGTGTGTTCTCTGGGCTTTTTATATACCGAGTTACTGCACACGCGGTAACTCAACCAAATTGTTGTCAAAAGCTTAGCTTGTGTGTTCTCTAAGCTTTTTTATTCCGAGTTACTGCACACGCGGTAACTCAACCACATTGTTGTCAAAAGCTTAGCTTGTGTGTTCTCTAAGCTTTTTTATTCCGAGTTACTGCACACGCGGTAACTCAACCGCATTGTTGTCAAAAGCTTAGTTTGTGTGTTCTCTAAGCTTTTTTATTCCGAGTTACTGCACTTGCGGTAACTCAACCACATTGTTGTCAAAAGCTTAGTTTGTGTGTTCTCTAAGCTTTTTTATTCCGAGTCACTGCAATTGCGGTGACTCAACCAAATTGTTGTCGAAAAGCCTGGCTTGTGTGTTCGCCGGGCTTTTTTATGCCCGTTATAAAATGACTTGCCAATAAGCTACATCAATCCACTGCCCGAACTTTTTACCAACTTGCTTAAAATGAGCGACTTTTTGCATATTATGCTTCTCATGCAAGGCGATACTTGCTTCATTAGGTAATGCAATGCCTGCCATAACAGCATGTACATTTTGCGTTTTTAACTGAGTAAATAGAGTGGCGTAAAGTTGGGTGCCAATCCCCTTTGTATGACTATCAGCATCTAAATAAACCGAGATTTCCACTGAGTGTTGGTAAGCTTTTCGTGCTTTCCAAGGTGTTGCATAACAATATCCAATGACATTACCTTCAGCTTCAGCAATCAACCAAGGTAAGTCAGCATCAAGATTAGCCTGTATTCGCTTGGCTATTTCAGTACCTGTGATTGCCTCAACTTCAAATGTCACCGTACTATTAACAACATAGTGATTGTAAATTGCAGCAATGGCTTCACTATCATCAATCCTTACATTTCTGATCATGATTGAAAATTCCTTACCCAACATTAATTAATTGGTTAATTAATAACAGAAAAGCAAGTTTGGAAATACATATACGCAAAATAAAAACGCCACTAGATGTGGCGTTTGGGTAGTTTCGACAACAATAAGAAATTGCTTTTAAAAGAAGCCCAGTGGATTCTCACTGTAACTTACTAATAGGTTTTTAGTTTGTTGGTAATGATCAAGGGCGAGTTTATGTGTTTCGCGGCCTATGCCTGACTTTTTATAACCGCCAAACGCAGCATGGGCAGGGTACATATGATAGCAGTTGGTCCAAACACGGCCCGCTTCAATCTTACGACCAAAGTGATAAGCACGGTTCATGTTTCGACTCCACACACCAGCACCTAAACCAAATTCTGAGCTATTAGCAAGTGCTAATGCTTCGTCTTCATCTTTAAAAGTCGACATTGAAATTACCGGCCCAAAAATCTCTTCTTGGAACACGCGCATGTCGTTAGTGCCTTTTAATAGTGTTGGTTGAATGTAGTAACCGCCGTTAAACTCATCAGACAGTTGTTCGACTTCGCCGCCCGCAAGCACTTCGGCCCCTTCTTGTTTACCAATTTCGATGTAGCTTAGGATCTTATCAAACTGAGCTTGTGATGCTTGAGCACCCACCATGGTTTCGGTATCAAGTGGATTACCCCGTTTAATTTGTAGAGTTCGGGCAAGAACACGCTCAATAAATTGCTCGTAAATATCTTCTTGAATAAATAAACGCGATGGGCACGTACACACTTCACCTTGGTTGAAGTACGCAAGTACGGCTCCTTCAATCGCTTTACTCAAAAATTCATCGTCTTTTTCCATTACATCGTTGAAGAAGATATTTGGCGATTTACCACCTAGCTCGACCGTCGAAGGAATAATATTATCAGCAGCACATTTTAAGATATGTGAACCCACTGGCGTTGAACCTGTAAAGGCAATCTTCGCGATTCGAGTACTGGTTGCCAGCGCTTCGCCCGCTTCTTTACCATAGCCGTTTACCACATTTAGAACACCTGCAGGCAATAAGTCACCAATCACTTCAAGCAGCACTAATATAGACGTAGGCGTTTGTTCAGCAGGTTTTAAAACAATACAGTTACCCGCAGCAAGGGCTGGCGCAAGTTTCCACGCAGCCATCAACAATGGAAAGTTCCAAGGAATAATTTGCCCTACTACACCTAGTGGCTCATGAAAATGATAGGCCACCGTGGTTTCGTCTATCTCACCGATTGAGCCTTCTTGCGCGCGCACACAACCTGCGAAATAACGAAAATGATCAGCCGCTAAAGGCACATCTGCCGCAAGTGTTTCACGAATTGCTTTACCGTTATCCCAGGTTTCGGCCACTGCCAGCATTTCTAGGTTTTGTTCAATACGATCGGCAATTTTTAATAAGATATTGCTACGCTCGGTGACTGACGTTGTTCCCCATGCCGCTTTTGCATCGTGGGCTTTATCAAGTGCCAGTTCGATATCTTCTTTTGATGAACGAGGTACTTTACAAAACACTTTACCGTTTACTGGGCTAATGTTTTCAAAGTATTCTCCTTTTACAGGGGCAACCCATTGGCCACCAATATAATTCTCATACTGCGCTTTAAAGTTAACTTTTGCGCCTTCACTACCTGGATTTGCATAAATCATAATGTGTTCTCTCTTCAAATTGTTGTGTTTTATTTAGCATTGACTAAATTATGCGGTAGGTTATTGTTTAATGAACCGCTAACAATTGAAGTTAGCTCAGTTACTGAAAACACACTTGATTCCTAGTCCAGACTTTTTGACTATTTGTCCAGAATTTAGGACGACAGCGAGGCAACAATGAACACATCAGTTAGTAACAGAAGTTTAGATAAAAAACGACAACGTATTGATGTGCTTATTGAAAATAAAGTCAGTTTTGCGGGCGAACATGCCGAATTAAGTATTTACGACACCTATTTAGATGCCCAAAAAGTGGCCTTACATTCCACTGAATTATTATTTTGTGGCATGATCAGCGGTAAAAAAATCATGCATGTTGCCGACAGTGATTATCATGAAGAGTTTTTACCAAACCAATCATTTGTACTTGCCCCAGAACAAGGGGTGCTAATCGACTTTCCCAATGCATCTCTCAATCAACCAACAACCTGTTTAGCGATTGAAATCAGTACCGATAAAATAAGCCAAGTAGTTGATGCTCTAAATTTTAACCAGCAAATTACCCAGGATGACTTTTTCCAATATCAAGCCAAGTTAGTGCACGCCCAGCATAATCCGCAAACTCAACAACTGCTTGAGCGCATGATCACCCTATTTAGTGAAAATGAGCAACACCGCGATTATTTAATTGATTTATCGCTCAATGAACTCATAACCCGTCTGTTACAGCAGCAAAGCCGAGACTTAATGATAGCAAGTTGTAAGCAAGGCAAGCTCGCAACCCCATTAAGCCATGTAGTAAGTTATATTGAACAGCATCTTGCTGAGAATATTGATATCGATGTGTTATGTAAGATAGCCTGTATGAGCCGCAGTAAATTTTATCAGCAATTTAAGTTAGCCTTTGGTGTTACGCCCGCTCTTTGGCAACAACAATTACGCTTGCAAAAAGCGTATAAACTACTCGAAAAAGGTGAGGCGATTAGCCAAGTTTGTTACCAATTAGGCTTTAATAACCCAAGCCATTTTAGCCGAGTGTTTAAACAGGCCTTTGGCGCAACACCTAAAAGTATCGCTAACCATTAAGTTCTGGATTGCGATGAGAATAAACACGATAGGTCAAGGCAAGTAAGATACAAATAGCACTTGGCACATAAAGCGCCGCAAAGCTCATTTTTGCAAATAACCATGCCCCTGCTAAGCCGCCAAAAATAAACCCTAAAATGATTAGGCCAAACAGTTTAGCCTTACGTTTATCAAGTGCCTCGCCACGTAAAACGCGACCAAACATAATACCTAAATCAGTGAAGATCCCCGTTACATGAGTGGTACGAACAATTGCACCACTGTAAGTTGTTGCTAAGGCGTTTTGTAAACCACATGCCGCAGAGGCTAAAAAGTGCCCGTAACCCGAGCCATTAAACAATAACCAAAGTGCGCCCAGTAAAAGCCCTGCTTCAATCAATAATGCCGTGTCGTAATGACGACCTAGTTTAAGTGCTGAACTATGCAGCAAGAACCCAGCAATACCAGACCCAACTAAAAATGACAGTAATACACCTAATAAATGTAAAGCATCAAGGCTATTGCCATGCATGAGATCTGCGCCAAGCAAGGTTGCAGTTCCTGATAAATGCGATACCGCTTGATGTTCAAAGCTAAGTAAACCAACCGCATTCACACACCCAGCCACCAGCGCCAAAATAAATGCGCCAATCTCAACCCATTTTGGTAACTTAGAAATCACTCACTATTCGCCTTTTTCTCACACTCGTACTCATTCTTTTATGGTACGCCTATTTTTATGACTAAAAACACTTTTTTTCGACTCTTTATATGGTAATTTACCATTAAGTAAATCGATTAAGAACCTACAATGACAAAGCCAAAAACTTGGACGCTAAAAAGTATTGCCAAAGAGTTAGGCGTTTCAAATGCCACCGTATCAAATGCCTTTAATCGTCCTGATCAATTATCGAAAGCACGCCGCGAAGAAATTTTGGCGGCCTGTAAAAAGCTCGGCTATTTTGGCCCAAACAAGGCGGCGCAATCATTACGCCGAGGCACCTTTAATATTGTTGCTTTAGTATTGCCAGACAGCGTTGAATATATGGTATCAGATCCGGTTGCTAGCAGCTTTATGCGCGGTGTATCAGCAGTGCTCGAAAAAAATGGTATTAACCTTTTATTATTTTCTGGTAACAGCGATAACCTAAATAGCGTAGTCGATTTTGTTGATGGCTTTATTTGTTATGGTCGCCCTCGTAATAAACAACTTGTTGAACAGTTAAAACAGGTTGCCAAGCATGTTGTAACGGTTGATTTTAACATCGGTCGTGATGCCTCTGTAAACGTAAATAACCAACAAGCCAGTTTCGATATTGCCAAGCATGCACTACAAAAAAATGATGATCGGGTTGCTATTTTAGGCCTGCGCTTACTCGATAACGACGTATTATGCCGAGTATACGAACATCATGAGTTTGAAGCCGGTCAGTCGATTGCTCATCAACGACTGCGCGGTTATCACCAAGCAATCAGCGATGCTGGCATCACCTTGGGTGATGATAGAACATGGAATATTCCAGAAAGCAGTGAGCGCTATGCCAGCATTGCCGCCAAAGAAGCGCTTAGCAGCACTCCAAGACCAAACGTACTATTGTGTATGAGTGATTTAATCGCCCTTGCCGCCATGCGCGAAGCATTAAAAATGGGCTTATCGATTCCTGAAGATGTCAAAATTGTTGGTTTTGATGGCATAGATGAAGGCCAACGATTTGTGCCAAAACTCACCACTGTCCATCAAAATAGCGAAGAAAAAGGCCGCATTGCTGCGACCTTGTTTCTATCGAAAGAGCAGCAAACAGCCGAAATCGACTATCAACTGCAATTGGGTCAAAGTAGTTAAGCTAAAAAGTCAGCCAAATTAACAATGCTTTGTTCGCCGTCTCGGTGATCGACAATGATCACTTCACGGCTAGCAAAGTCAACTTTTAACTCGATTGAGCTGGTATCATCATGCCAGCTTAACCGACACACACTGCCTTCACCTTTTGCAATAAACTCACCGTTAAATGCTGGATGCTCATTACGTAATTGAATCAGCTTAATCAACCCTTTCACAACAGGTTTAGCAAGCGCAGCATCAATGTCTTGCGCATTTAAGTAAGGGCGATTGATATCACGACCTACATTGGTGCGGGCCAGTAATTCCATATCGTTTTTACAAGCGAATAGGCCACCATAATAAACTTGTGGAATACCTGGCGCGAAGAACTGAATTGCACGCGCTAATAAGTAATCAAAGTCATCTGCGCCCAAGGCATTGTAGTATGTGCAGTTAACTTGATATAAATCGACATTACTTGCTGCTGCACCAGTTGCTAGGCGGCTTTGCCCTTCACTCTTTTCATGAATGGTTTCAACCAAATTATCAATTTCTGCTGCGTTTAATAAACCCGGTTTATCACCCATAGGGCCTGCGTCAATGATGCCAATGCCATCATGGGTATCAAGTACCGTTAAACAGTTTCGCGGCGAAATGGTTAGCCAATTCAGTAAAGCTTGCGCATCATTGCTAAACAAGCTGTGTAAAATAAGGGGTGGTAAAGCAAAGTCATAAACCATATTTACACGCTTTGCGACTTCAACCTGAGTCTGGAAATGGCTGTGGATCTCGGCAATGGTTTCCATACCCGCTTCATTAGCTTGTGCCGAAAGCTTATTTAAATACTCAAAAGTTTCATCCAACATAAAGCAGTTTGTGCCAGCTTCTTTAATCGCATAGCCTGCCGCATCTAAACGAATAATATTGACATTATTATCAGCAAACTTGCCAAGCACCGTATTTAAATACTCGATACCCGCCGTTGATTTCACATTAATATCAATTTGGTTATCGGTAAATGTGGTCCAAAAATCATAGGTTTGGCCATCACCACACGCAATAGGTGTAAAGCAGCTACCAGGACGCGGACGGTAAATCGCTTGTTGCTCAACCTCAGACATGCCATTTGGGAATACATCGTCTTTAGTTAAAAATAAATCCCAAAATTCAGATTGCTTGCCTTTAGCGAGTACATCTTTAAATTGGAAAGATTGTGCTGAAACGTGGTTAACAATTAAGTCAGCCATAAGGTCATAGTTTGCACCAAGCACGTTAATATCGTCCCAGCTACCAAGGCGCGAGTCTACTTCACTATGATCAATAGGATCAAAGCCAGCATCACTGCCATCAATCGGATTATAAAATGGCAACAAATGTACACCTGCAAACACATTGTTAAGTGGGCCATTTAATAAATTACTTAATTCATCAATACCTTGACCAGTAATACGGTCTGCGTAGGTGATTAATTGCACTTTATTGTTGATCATAATTGTTAATACCAAGTTGAAACTTAATCGATTAAGATATATCTTTAACCACGACAGCAAATTATTCAAGCAGTTTTTATAGTTTTTATACACTAATATACATAGTAAAGGCGCAGACCTTTCGGTGGGGATACAACAATGAATAGAACACACGATCCTTTGCAAACCATTAGATGGCTGACATACATGATGTTTTTTATGTTTGCGATGACCTCTGATGCGGTTGGTATGATCATTCCTGAGCTTATCGAAGAATTTAATTTAAGCATGACCCAAGCCAGTGCTTTCCATTATGCACCTATGGCACTTATTGCTTTTAGTGGCCTGTTTTTAGGTTTTTTGGCCGACAGTTTTGGGCGCAAACAAACCATCATGCTGGGGCTTGGCATATTCACCATTTGTTGTTTTCTGTTCGCCGTTAGCAGTAGTTTTAGCATATTTGTAGTGTTACTTAGCTGTATTGGTCTTGCTATTGGGTTATTTAAAACCGGTGCTTTGGCGCTGTTAGGTGATATTTCTAAAAACAATTTAGAGCACACAAAAACCATGAATTTGGTCGAAGGCTTTTTTGGTGTTGGCGCCATTGTAGGCCCTGCCCTTGTCAGCTTTTTAATCACCCAACAGGTAAGCTGGACCTACCTTTACGTTATCGCTGGGGTTTTATGTTTAATTTTAACCTTAATTGCTTGGCGTGCAGATTACCCTAAACCTAAAAAGCTTGAAGAACACGCCAAACCGGCTTCTCTTGCAACCACCATGAGTATGATGAAAAACCCTTATGCACTCGGTTTTTCATTAGCGATTGCCCTTTATGTTGCAACCGAAGTGGCTATTTATGTGTGGATGCCTACTCTACTTGGCGATTACAACGGCCCTTGGCAATTACTGGCAACCTATGCACTGACCTTGTTTTTCATATTACGCGCTGCGGGACGTTTCTTGGCGGTATGGCTGTTAAATCACTTCAGTTGGCAAGCGGCGATGCTGTATTTAAGCTTAGGAATCGCACTGTGTTATTTAGGCTTAATCTTCGGTGGTGTTGATTGGGCGGTATTCTTACTCCCATTATCAGGGCTATTCATGTCGATGATCTACCCAACTTTAAACTCAAAAGGTATTTCTTGCTTTGCGGTGCAACAGCACGGTGCAGTTGCTGGGGTTATTTTGTTTTTTACCGCCCTTTCTGCGGCTGCAGGCCCATTATTAATGGGTGTGATCAGTGACTATTTTGGCCACATTCGTTACGGCTTTTATCTCGCAACAGGTTTCGCATGTTTACTGTTTTTAGCCATGCTATATAACTACTTACGTAACCCTGCTGAACAAGCTTTAGCGCAGCACAGTGCATTAAGCCACTAAATAAAAATCGTTAAAAATCAATTATCGAACATAAATTGTGCAAGTTTTTCGCTAAAAAGACTTGCACTGTGTAAAATTATTGTTATCTTTACTTAATCGATTAAGATAGCAATTTAGACAACAAACCATCTGGGATTGAGACGAGGCACATTATGACAACACACAAACATGCCCTTTATACATTAAGCGCGCTTGCATTAGCAGTAAGCCAAAACTTACACGCCGAAGAGCAAGCACAACCTGAGGCTAAAAAAAGCGGCCTTGAAACTATCGTTGTAACCGGTGTACCACGCCGTACAACCATCATGGCATCAAGCTCATCGGTTAGCAGTGTTACATTAGCGGAAATTGAAGTATCAACACCTCGTTCTACTGCAGAAGCATTTAGAACAATCCCGGGTGTTCGTTCAGAATCAACTGGTGGTGAAGGTAACGCAAATATCGCGGTACGTGGTTTACCGGTTGCATCGGGCGGTGCTAAATTCTTGCAACTACAAGAAGATGGCTTACCAGTTATGCAGTTTGGCGATATTGCCTTTGGTAACGCAGACATTTTCATGCGCTTAGACTCAACAGTGCAAAGTGTTGAATCAATCCGTGGTGGCTCAGCTTCAACAGCAGCAAGTGATGCCCCAGGTGGTATCATCAACTTTATTTCAAAAACGGGTGAGAACGAATCAGGCAGTGTATCGACCACTGTAGGCCTTGATTATGATTCAATTCGTACAGACTTTGAGTATGGTACGTATTTAAACGACAGTGTGCGCTATCACATTGGTGGCTTCGTTCGCCAAGGTGAAGGTCCACGTGAAACCGGTTATACATCAAATAAAGGTGGCCAAATTAAGGCAAACCTAACTAAAGAATTTGATGCTGGTTATGTTCGCGTTTACTTTAAACACCTCGATGATAAGAGCGTAGGTTACCTACCTATGCCTATGTACTCAGATGGCGATTCAATCCCAGGTTTCGATGCACAATCAGATACGCCCCATTCAGCGCTTTTCACACAAACTCTGCGTTTAAATGGTGATAACCAAATCAGCACAGGCGATATGACCGACGGTATGAACCCAGTTGTTACCTCAGTGGGTTTTGAAGCAGCATTTGATTTAGAAAACGACTGGCGCATCGAAAACCGCTTTAGAACATCATCAGTAAGCGGTAACTTTATTTCTCTTATTCCAGCTGAAGTTGCATCTGCGAGCTCTATTGCTTCTAGTATTGCTGGTGATGGTGCATCGCTTGTTTATGCTAATGGTGGTTCAGCAGGCGAAGCCTATGGCGATGACGATTTAGCAATGCGTATTCATACATTTGATGTAACGCTAAACGACATGGGTTCAATTGTTAATGACCTTAAATTAACTAAGTCGTTCTCTGATGACACTAGCGTTACGTTTGGTTACTTTGCATCAAGCCAATCTATTGATATGTCGTGGCTTTGGAACTCATATGTTATGGAGCTAAAAGGCGACAACGCTGCATTACTTGACGTTTACGCTGCGAATGGCGACAGCTATTCAGATAATGGCTTGTACGCGTATGGTACACCTTACTGGGGTAACTGCTGTCAACGTAACTACGATACAGAGTACGAAACTCGCGCACCTTACATTAACTTAGCCACTAAGTTTGGCGATTTAAGCATTGATGCAAGTGCTCGCTATGATTCAGGTGAAGCACGCGGTAACTACGCAGGTGCAGTAACATCAACAATTGATATGAATGGCGACGGTACTATCTCAATTCCTGAGCAAAGTGTTGTTGGTATTGATAACGCGAACCCAAGCATTGTTAACTACGACTGGCACTACAGCTCATACTCAATTGGTGCAAACTACCAAATTGATCCAAGCTTTGCGACTTTTGCCCGTTTAAGTAAAGGCGGCCGCGCAAATGCAGACCGCTTACTATTCGGTAAAGTTGAAGCAGATGGTTCGGTTGACGAAGCCGATGCAATTGATGAAGTAAACCAATACGAAATCGGTGTGAAAAAACGTTTTGATTCACTATCAGTATTTGCAACAGCATTCTACGCAGAAACTGAAGAGCAAAACTTCGAAGCAACATCACAAAAGTTCTTTGACCGCGAATACGAAGCAAAAGGTATTGAGGTTGAATCAACCTACTACGTAGGTGATTGGGACTTCCGTGGTAACTTTACTTGGACAGACGCAGAAATTGCTAAAGATGCGTTATCGCCAGAGTTAGTCGGTAATACACCACGTCGTCAAGCTGACCTTATTTACTCACTAATGGCAACTTACAACTTTGATAAAGGTGCTGCTGGTCTAAGCTTTATTGGTACAACGGATGCTTACGCACAAGACAGTAACGACCTTGAGTTTGATGGCTATACACAAGTGAATGGATTTGTAAGTTACAATCTGTCTGAAAACTTAAGTCTATCGCTTAACGTGAACAACCTGTTCGACACCGTAGGTATCACCGAAGCAGAAGAAGGCTCAGTACCAGATAACGACATTATCCGTGCCCGTACTATTAACGGCCGTACAACGTCGCTTACTTTAAAATATTCTTTCTATTAATTACTCTCCTCCCTCGTTTTAGCCCAGTTTTTACTGGGCTTTTTCGGCTTTAATAGTCAGCTTTTTCTACTACACTTAATCAAATAGTCGTAATTACCCACTTTCTAATAAAAAACACTGATAATAAGTTAATACTTTGATCTATAATCAGGGTTGGTATAAGTATTAACCATATGAATTAGGAACATACATGTTTGTCTCTAGCAAAAGCCACTCTTTACTCCAAGATCAATACAACGCGCTATTAGCTGAAGTTGAGGCACTTAAAGCCGACAATCACGTATTACGTGACGAAAACGAACGCTTAGAAGCAAAATTACATCAGCAAGCTGATGACGCAGACCAACTGTTCCTTGCTAACTTATTGAATAGTTCGATTGAATGTATCACGCAAATTGAGGGCGTACGCCAAACTGTACTCGACTCATACCTTGTTATCGAAGAAGAAAGCCAAGTTACTTTACAAATAAGCCAACTACTAAACGACTCAAATAACGCTCTGCAACATATTGTCAGTGAAATGGCGAGTATGGCAGGTAAAATGGGTAGCATGACCAGTAACATTACGGGTCTGTCTGATATGGCCGATAGCATCAACACCTTTGTATCAACCATTTCTAAAATTTCTGATCAAACCAACTTACTTGCGCTAAATGCCGCAATCGAAGCTGCCCGTGCTGGTGAGGCTGGTCGTGGGTTTAGCGTTGTTGCCGACGAAGTTCGTACACTTGCAACCAACACCAATAAATCAGCCCAAGAAGTATCTGATCTAGTCAAAGAGATCATCAACAAAACCAGCGAAACGGTGACCTCGGTTGAAGATATCCAGCAAAATAACACTCAGCTTTCAACCAGTTTTGATACGCTAAACAATGACTATGGTTCAATCATGAGTCACTGTGATTCGATGAAAGAAACCATTATTAATGCTGCTACACGCTCATTCGTGCAAACCGTAAAACTAGATCACATTGTTTGGAAAGGTGAAGTTTATTCAGTTGCCAATGGCACAAGTAACAAGTCGATTGATGACTTTTCAGATCACACCATGTGCCGATTAGGTAAATGGTATAATTCAGAGCAATCAAATGGCTTCAAACAACATAACGCATTTCGTCAACTAGAAGAGCCACATCGTGAAGTTCATCGCAATGGTGTTGAAGCGTTAGTCATGCTGCAAACAGGCAATAAAGACGCAGCGATTAATCACATTAATAAGATGGAAGCAGCCAGTGAGCGAGTCATGCATTTACTTGATCAAATCGCCAATGGCTAATTATTGCTAATGGCTAAAAACGATAAAACCGAGCTCCGATGCTCGGTTTTTTATCAAGTTATTCAACTAAGCCTTCTTGCAGTACTGGCATAACAGCTCCTTGCTGCTCTTGGCGCTTCACATAACTAAACAACATTAAGCAGCCAAGGGCTAAACTTGCAGCTAGCATAGAACCAAGCGTTGCAAACCTAAAACTATAAAACTGTGCAACAACCCCTGTAGCCCCTGCCCCGCACATAACACCCAGTTTAATGGCGTTCGTGTAAAACGCTGAGGTAAACCCTATTCGTTCGGGGAGCTGATCTTGTAATACGGTTAACCCAATGCCCGCAAAAATACCGTAAAACAGTCCATTTAAAACTTGCAACGCGATTAAATGCCATACTTGAGTGGCAAAAAACACCCCTAAATAAAATACAATGGCACAACAAAATGCCACCGCAAGCATCGCAACTTTATTGTATTTTTTAGCAAGCTTTGCCCCATACAGCATGATAGGAATTTCTAACAGTGCCACCACACCCATAAACAGCCCGGGCGTATGTTCAGCAAATCCTAGTTCAGTAATGCTATAAAGCGGCAGTGCCGATGAATACATAATATTGCCCGTTGAACCAAGCATAATAGCTAAGCCCAACAACCAAAATGATAAACTCGCTGCGGCTGCAGGCTCTCTGCCATGTTGTGATTTTTTAGCGCTGTAGTCAGGAATAAACTTAAATGCGAAGATTAGCGCAACCAAGGCACACACCGCAGCAAAGTAAAACGAGCGGCTAAACTCGCCTCCAGCGGCTAACAAATAACCAAGCGGCGGGCCGCCGACCCAAGCAAAGGAAATAGCTGCACGTAAACGGGAATTAAAACTGGTAATGTCGATGTTCTGTTGACGCCCCGCCCATTGTCTTGCCAAGGTCATCATTTGCGGAATTGCCGCATTGCCCATCGCAAGAAACAACACGCCTGCGAGCAATACTTGCCAAAATGCAGTGGCATTCGCAAAGGTCACTAACGCACACACCATACCTGATACAGCCACCATAAATAACTTTCGCGCACTGGTGCCTTTATCTGCCATGCCACCTAACCACTGACTAATAACTAACCCAGTAATGGTGACCGCCACCATATAAACACCTAAATACACGGGCGGTGTTTGCAGCCCTTCGACAATGAATAAGCTCATCAATGGGTTAACAAATGCCCCCATTAACCCGGTTAGCATACTTAGAAGAATAAAAATTACACCATGCTGTTTCAGCAATGCTTTCACTCACAACCCCACATTAATACGACACGTGAACAGATATTTAAAGGGCGCAAATTATACACAGTTTTAGCGAAAACTTCATTTTGTAATACAAATAAAATTAAGTGCACCATCGATAGTTAAAATCTATCAACATGATAGAAACAATCAGTTTTACCAAACTAAAACACCTTCATATAATGGCTGCAACAAAACGCCAATGCCTTGGTGACTTATGAAGAGGTTTATTATGAAATTTAATCGCACACTGACTTTAAGCGCACTTGCTCTTGCAATCAGCCTTCCTGCATCCGCTGCTACACTTACCAAAGACAATGGTGCAGCTGTAGGTGATAACCAAAACTCCATTACAGCTGGCCCGCGTGGCAGCGTTTTACTTGAAGATGTTCATCTAATTCAAAAACTGCAACGTTTTGCTCGCGAACGTATTCCTGAGCGTGTTGTTCATGCTCGTGGTACAGGTGCACATGGTGTGTTTGTTGCGAGTAAAAACCTTGAAGACCTAACCATTGCTGCGCCGTTTGCACAAGCAGGCAAACAAACAGAAGTATTCGTTCGTTTTTCATCGGTTATTCACGGTAAAGGTAGCCCTGAAACTCTACGTGACCCACGCGGTTTTGCTACAAAGTTTTATACAGATCAAGGTAACTGGGACTTAGTGGGTAATAACTTACCTGTGTTCTTTATTCGTGATGCGATTAAGTTTCCAGACATGGTGCATTCATTAAAACCATCTCCGGTTGATAATATTCAAGATCCAAATCGCTTTTTTGATTTTTTCTCACATGAACCAGGTTCAACACATATGCTGACATGGGTTTATAGTGACCATGGAACACCAGCAAGCCTGCGTAAAATGGATGGCTTTGGAGTGCATTCTTATAAAATGATCAACAAAGACGGTGACGTAAAATACGTAAAATTTCACTGGCTTAGCCAGCAAGGCATTGAAAACTTAAATGCTAAGCAAGTTACTGAAGTACAAGGTAAAGATTTTCAGCATTTAACCCGTGATCTGTACCAAGAAATCAATAAAGGTAATTTCCCGAAATGGGATTTATATATCAAAGTATTAGACCCATCTGAACTGGATGACTTTGATTACAACCCGTTAGATGCAACAAAAATGTGGTTAGGTGTTAAAGAGACCAAAGTGGGTACCATGACACTCAACCGTATGCCAGGCAACTTCTTCCAAGCAACAGAACAAGTCGCTATGGCCCCTGCGAATATCATACCGGGTATTGAACCATCAGAAGATCGTTTGTTACAAGGTCGTGTGTTTTCATATGCCGACACCCAAATGTATCGTTTAGGTGCAAACCACCAGCAATTGCCAATTAACCGCGCCAAGGTAGAAGTGGTTAATTACAACCAAGACGGTGCGATGAACTTTGGTCATACCACCAGCAATGTGAACTATCAGCCAAGCCATGAAAACGTGCAAGAAAACCCAATTGCTCGTAAGGCACAAACTAAGCTGGCTGGCTATGTACAGCAAGCAGCCATTAAAAAGCAGCAAAACTTTGCTCAAGCTGGTGTGTTATATCAAAGCTTTTCTAAACAACAGCGTACAAACCTGATCAACAACTTAGCGGGTGATTTAGGGAAGGTAAAAGATAGCAAGGTAAAGCACATTATGCTCAGCCACTTTTACAAAGCAGACACCGAATACGGCATGCGCTTAACCAAAGCCGTTGGCGGTAACCTAGCGACCGTGAAAAAACTAGCAAGCTCACTTTAATTCACTCTCCCAACCTTGATGAGGAAGGCATGTCCTTCCTCTTTTTTTAGGAATTAACTATGCGAATTTTTACTTTTCTACTGCTGAGCCTTTTATTAACATGCAACCCAGTTAATGCTGATCAGCAAACAGACTCACAGACGCAATATCAAACCTTACTTGCCTATTATTTTGCTGCTGCGCGAACCGCAGAGAACGACATCATTGAACAATTTGTTGAGGCCGGATTACCAATCAACAGTGTTAATGAAAAAGGCTATACCGCGCTGATGATTGCCACTTATCATGGCCACAAACAAACGGTAAACCAACTATTAGCATTAGGCGCCAATGCTTGCCTTGAAGATAAACGCGGCAATACCGCTTTGATGGCCGCTATTTTTAGAGGTGAATTTAGCATCGCTAAAACATTAATGAAGCAAGACTGCGACACAGAGCATGCGAATAAAGCAGGGCAAACCGCCGAAGCATTTGCAGCACAATTTGGTCAACAGCATGTACTCGCTTTACTTACGCAATATAAGAAAGCAAAAAAATAAAAAAAGCCCAGTGGGGAAACTGGGCTTTGAGCAGTGAAACAATGTTAGTCGAAGGACACTGTCACTGGGTTAGAACAAACAGTATCAGATACACAAACTTGATATTCATAGCTTAGTAACTCAGCTTTACGCTCTACATCGCGATAGAAACCACGATCAGCTACTGTTTCAAGTAGTTCACCATTACGGTAGATGCTTACTTGATCAGCCACAGTTTGCCAGCTTAAATCAACACGCATAGTACCTAAACGTGTTTTGTTAGCACGTTTAACCGATAGCTCAATTTCAACATCAGATACCACAACCGTTTGCGTGAACGTATCTGTTTGACCTTCGCTATCTGTCGCAGTTAGCGTCACTTCATAGCTGCCTGCTTGTGCGTAAGTATGCATAGGATCAGCATCTGTTGATGATGCACCGTCACCAAAATCCCACGCCCAAGCAACAATATCGTCATTGCTATCTGTGCTGGTATTAGTGAAAGTGACATCTAAACCTGATGTTTCAAATGCAAAGCCAGCTTGTGGAGGCTGCGGGCTCACTTCACCAATAGCGCTAAACGTCAGTGACCAGCTGTTTAAAGTACCGGTATCAGCAGACAGTACGTCTTTGACATTGAGTACCCAATCACCTGTCGCAACTTCGCCATTAAAGTTAGCCAGCGAGTAGCTTTGTACTAGATCATCAGCACCACCGCCAGATTGGCTGTGAAGTGTTGCAGTTGTTCCTTGCGGCGACGTTAATGTGACGATTAAATCACCAATGTAAGTATGAGTAATATCAATACTTGCATCCGTTGAGAACACAGTAAGTTCATCAGCTACAGTAATCACCGAATCAATACCCGTGTCATTGTTATCTGGAATAGACACTGGTGTTTCATTTGAGAAAGTAAAGTCATTTAAGCCAACAGGGTTAACATACAGTGACGCACTGCTTTGTTTAGCTAACTCACCTGATGTTGCATCAACAACAAAACTATAACTGCCCCATGCTGTTGCTTCTTGTGTTGGTACCGTTAGTGTAACTACATCTCCAGGTACAGCTTCTGTTTGCGATAGTGTTGCACCCGCTAAATCAGCTTGAAGTGCTAGGCTAACGACACCATCCCACTGGGCGATTGAACCAATTTCAAAGGTATATGTTGCAGTTTCACCAGCAGTAATTTGCTGTGAACTTGGCGACACTGAGATTTTGAAGCTTGGAGTCGGATCAGCTTGCTCAAGTGCTTGATTCACATTTAAGCGATTGCCAGACACTGTTTTGCCTTGCAGCGCTTCATTTTGGTCGCCGCTATTCATTAGCAACTCTTTAAGTTCAAGCGCTGATAAATCAGGGTTGATCGAAAGCACTAATGCAGCTGCACCAGCAACATGCGGTGTTGCCATTGATGTACCAGAATAGCTAGCGTAACCATTGCCCGGTACCGTTGATAAAATTGCACTACCTGGTGCGCCTAAATCAACACTTGTTAAACCCCATTGTGAAAAGCTCGACATGTTATCTCTGTTGTCAGTACTGGCAACTGATAATACGCTGTCATGCTCGTAGTTAGACGGATAATGAGGGTTTTGATCGTTATCAACCGCATCGTTACCCGCTGCTGCTACAAATAGAATATCGGCTTGTTCACTTGCCGTAATAGCATCTGCCAGTGCTTGGCTAAAGCCACCGCCACCCCAGCTGTTATTTAAAACACGTACATTTACGCCTTGGTTTTTAAGATCAACCATGTAATCGATACACTTAATTGCATCAGAAGTTGAACCTGTACCATCTGCACTTAAGAACTTACAGCCCGCAATTGATACCTCATGGTTCACACCAACAACACCGGTGCCATTGTTACCTGACGCACCTATTGTGCCCGATACGTGAGTACCATGGCCTTGGTCATCCATTGGATCACCTGAGTCGGTAATCGCATTAATACCGTGCACGTCATCGATGTAACCATTACCGTCATTATCGATACCATCACCCGGAATTTCGCCTGGGTTGATCCATGCGTTATCAGCTAAATCTTCGTGGCTGTAATCAACACCGGTATCAATGACACCAACAACAACTTCGCGGCTACCGGTTGAGATTGACCATGCTTCAACTGCATCAATGTCAGCATCGGCGACACCACCTGTTTGACCTTCGTTGTGTAAACCCCACAGCGACGAAAAATCAGGATCATTAGGTACACTGGCAATCGATACACGGTAGTCAGGCTCTACATATTCAATAGCAGCATGGTTTTGTAGGCGTTTGATGGCTTCTTTGCTGCTCATACCTGAAACTTTAAATTTAGCTAAACGGCCAGACAAAATAGCTGAATAGTTATCATCGACACCATCTTTGTTGATATCGCTGATGGTGGCTTTAACTAAGCTACGAGCATGGGCACGCATTGCAGCAGAAGTGCCTTTTTTATACATAACAAGTACAGAGTCTTCACTTGCACCAACGACGGTTGTTTTTGCTGGTGTGCTGACTTGTGCAGCACCTAAACATGGTAATAAGGCTAGGCTTAATACAGATAATTTAGTTTTCATATTTACTATCCATAATTTGTTGAACTGATCGAATCACTATGATCCGACCACCAAAGCTCATTACTTCTGAATGATGAATATCACGTGGCATATTTCATAAATGGCAAATTGCAGATAACAGGCAAGAAAAAAAATGATGCTAAGTTTAAATCCATACTTTTTTGCTGATTGAATCAATAAAAATACGTCCAATTCACACTTTTTTGTGAAAAAAGCACCCTCAATGATCCATTAATATTTCTCCAACTTTTTTACTGCTTTTAAATCAAAAACCATACTAAAACCTAAACAAACACACATAACCAATTGAAAATAAATAATTTATAAAAACCACAAAAACTGATGATTTTATATTATTCCAAATCTGTCTAAAGTAATTTTCTTGTTATTTGTACGACCTCACAGTCACAACTAACAAAGTTGCTTCATTCACTTCTGATTGTTAGCTAACAGTTGAATATCACAGAAATTAATCCGGCAAGGCATGCTGGTACATGGTTCTAAAAGCGAAAATAATAATTTTAGAGCTTTGATTAATAATAATTTAAAGGAAATAATCATGAAGTTAAGAAAGTCTCTACTTACCTGTGCAATTACTATTGCGTTAGGTTCAAGCTTTGCAGCAAGTGCAAACACAGATGATAAAACACAATCTAGCACTGAGCTTGCAAGCCAAGTTTCAACATTGGGTGTATCAAACTCAATTACCCTAGATCAAGTATCGGTTACCGGTGTTGGTAACGATGCGGTTATTGCTCAACAAGGTACAGGTCATCGTGCAGAAACTGTCAGTGTAGGTGATGGCAACATGGTTGAAGTAAGCCAAGCACAAACATCTAACTTATCTCTTATCTACAACACAGGTGACGATAATACTGTTTCGCACAGCCAAAACGGCACCATGAATGGCGCATTGTCTGAAACTGTTGGTGTTGGCAATGCTATTCGCGTTGAGCAAGAAGGTGCAGGATTCTTTGGTGTTAACAACGAAGCTATCAACGTCATGGTTGGTGATGAAAATAGCGCAACTGTAACGCAAGGTGATGGTGGCCATTGGTTCTACAACTTTGATTTACAGGGTAACAGCAACACAATCAGCGCAGAGCAAAGCGGCTTACTAAATGAAGCAACGTTCAATGTAATTAGAGGTGATGACAACAGCATCGAAGTAATGCAAGAGGGTGTTTTCAATGCGTTTACCTCTGATGAAGTAATTGGCAACGGCAATGAAATTACTATTGACCAAACAGGTTTCTTCAACAGCGCTGAGCTTACTTCGCTGCATGGTGATTATAACGAAGTTGAGTTTGAGCAAGATGGTGACTCTAACAGCGCATTAGTTGCAGAAATCACAGGCAATGACAACGAGGTTAAGTCTGATCAAGAAGGCAACAGCAACAGCTTTGAGTCAGGCGTGATTGTTGGTGATGGCAATACATTATTGGTCAATCAAAAGCATGACAGCAATACCGCTGGCTTAGATGCTATTGGCAACGACAACGAACTCACTGCATTCCAAAATGGTAACGGTAATGATGTGTACTTAGGTGCTATTGGCGATAGCAATGAGTTTGTTGCTAACCAAATTGGTGACGCAAACAGTGCTCACGTTGCTAACTTCAATGGTAGCGACAACAACGTTGATATTGCTCAAGGCGGCAATGAAAACACTGTACTAGTGCAGTCTTCATACCCAGACGACTCACTCTCTTCAAACGATAATGACATTGCAGTTAATCAGCTTGGTGACCTTAACGAAGCGGCATTAACATTCGCAAGCGTGCTTGATAGCAACAACAACCAAGTTGCTTTCACACAAGTTGGTGAACTCAATGCCATCGACCTGATTATGGAAGGTAGCAACAACTCTGTTGATATTAGCCAAACAGGCTCAGAAAACTTTGTTGTAGGTATCGGTGAAAGTGCATTCTTGCTAGGCGGTGAGGGTAACTCACTGGTCGTTGTACAAGACGGCAACGCAAACCTTGTTGAAGGCTCAATGATTGGCTCTAACAGCACAGTTGTTATCACTCAACTAGGTGATGGCAATACCGCAACTGTAACCCAAGAATAATCGCTTAAGAGGGAGCCTTGCTCCCTCATTCCATTATGAAAATAAAAAACTTACTACGCATATGTTGCATCGTGCTTGCAGCTCAAAGTACGGCTAGTTATGGCGAAGACCTCGAAATCGATGGCTTAGTACTCGATAGAAGTATTAGCCGATTTGGCCATCAATTTTATTTTGAGTTTGCCAACCTATGGCGCGATCTACCTTCAACAGCAGGTTTTAATATCGAAATAAAAGAAACGGTATTACCCCGAGCGGGGACTCGACTTGTCTTAAAAATGAATAACCAAATAGTGTACGTCACTTATTTAGGACGTCGCTTAGAGCCATTAAATGAACGTGTAAAACAAGCCATGTATAGCGTGATGGATGCCATGGCACGCAGTCAAATGCAGCAATCAACACCTGATATGGCAAAAAATGGATGGTAAAATGAAATACTTAACAACACTAATAATAATCCTCTGCCCTCTTTCTAGTTGGGCAACCGAACTCGTTTATACCCCAATTAACCCAAGCTTTGGTGGCAGCCCATTAAATGCCAGCATGCTACTTAATAAAGCGCAATCACAAAACAAGCACAAAGCGCCGGTTATCGAACAAACCTACGGGGAAAAATTTCAAGATTCGTTAGAGCGTACATACTTAAATAGAATGGTACGAGAAATCACAGATATGGCATTTGGTGACGAAATCGACGACAGCATCTTTAATGGTGACTCGACCTTTATGACGGGTGATTATGAAATTCAAATTATCACCAGTACCAGTGACACAATCACCGTTAGGATTACCAACACCTCTGATGGCACAGTGACAGTAATTGAAGTACCGAGGTTTGGATAATGAAGACACTCACATTAGCAGCAATGGTATTACTTCTGTCGGGTTGTTCATCAATGGGCAATTTAATCCCGCCGACTAAACAACTAGCAGACTCTCTTGAGCCAACCGAAACTTTCCAGGCTTTGCAGGCCCTTCCTCAACCAATGGGAAGCATTCCTGTGTCAGTGTACTCATTTCGTGACCAAACTGGGCAATACAAACCACAGGCAAATGTAAGCTCATTTTCTACCGCAGTAACACAAGGTGCTAACTCTATTTTAGTGCAAGCATTGCATGAATCTGATTGGTTTATTCCGGTAGAACGCGAAGGTCTACAAAATATCTTAACTGAGCGTAAAATTATTCGCGCTGCGCAAGCCGAAAACGATAAGCTACCTGAATTACCACCGCTCACGACAGCTAAAATAATCTTAGAAGGCGGTATCATTAGCTACGACACAAATATCAAAACCGGCGGGATTGGTATGGAATATTTTGGGATTGGCGCATCAGAGTTATACCGTGAAGATGCAATCTCAATTTATTTACGCGCTGTTGATGTTCGCACAGGCCAAGTTTTGCTATCCGTTGCGACAAGCAAAAAAGTGCTCAGCCAAGAAATGCGCGCAGGCTTCTTTCGCTATGTGAGCTACAAGCGTCTTGCAGAAGCAGAAGCCGGATTCACCGACAATGAACCTATGAGTATTTGCGTAACACAAGCAATTGAAAAAGCGCTTAGCGACCTTGTATTAAAAGGTATTAACAAAGGTATTTGGTCTGCAAAAGCGGTCTAATTTAATGAATATATTAGTGTGGCGCTGAACATCACAGCGCCCAATTTGAACTTTCTGCTTAATTATCCATCGAAATAAATACTTATAGCATTCAGTTATACCAATTCGCTTAATTAAGTAGTCTATTTTGAGGCAATAAAACCTCGTTGATAGCAAGGCAATAATTTCGTTATTTAGTTTTTCTAAATCAGAAATTTTTAACGCAGATAGCGACAGGTTTAATCCCTCAAAATGATTAAGTATTATTGCGGGTTGGTATTAATTAAGTTTTATTTATGAAATGGATTACCTTCTCCAAATGCGCTTATTCTCTTATTGTTTTAGCCGCACTGATTACTCTAGTCATCACCATTGATAATTTTGACAGTTCAAAAAGTCTGCCAATTGGTTTTGTTTTATGGGGGATTTCGCCCTATTTATTAATGGCGTGGATGGTTGAACACAGTAAAACAAGAGTGGCACAAATTGCCACGTTTATTGTCACTATTATGTGTGTCTTATTTGGTACTGTGACCATAGGTTCAATCTATTTTTCTCATGATGCACAATCAGCGCTGGTGTTTCTTTTTGCGCCATTATGGCAATGGCTAGGATTATTAATACTCTGTATACCACTGTATTTTATGAATAAGGTCACATCTAAATCGAACCGAGGCTCGAATAATGGAAGCTAAACGGAAACACGATTTTGAAGGCTACTTGCTTGAAGCTGGATTTTTAAGCATCGAGCAAGTGCTAAACCAGCTTTAATAGCAAACACTACCACTGGGATTAAACTAGCTGCAGTTTGTCACTGTGTATTTTGTAAAGACAAACTCACTGCCATGTAATTTTGAGCCCAATTAGCCAGCTCCACGCGGTTACGCGATGCCGTTTTTTTGAATGCACTGTACAGATGGGTTTTAACTGTATGATCGCTGATATTTAAACGCTCTGCGATATCTCGATTACTCGCACCTTGGGCAAGTAAATGAATCACTGATTTTTCTCGTTTAGTCAGTAAGCTGAGGTCAATATCTGTATTTACCGAATCGTTACTAGCATTGAATTGGCTGCGAGACATTGCAGATAGCATATGGTTAAAGGTAGTAGAAATACTTTTACGGCTAAAAAACAGCTCGCCATTGATCACTCTGACCAGCCCTGCAAAAATATCCTCAGGTGATTGTTCTGCAAAAAACACCCCTTTAATGCCATTTAAAAGTAAGTTTTTTTCGCAAATTGCATTAGCGTCCGCATTAAAAATAACCACTAAATGTTGCTTAGCAAGCTGCACTAACTCTGCAGGTAGTAAGTCTTTCCAATGTGCGTCAGTGCTATCAATCAAATAAAGGTTAAACTCTTCGCGCATAGAGTCTTGAGGCAAGCTTGCATCGACTTTTACGCGCATAAAAAACGCATCGAGTATTTTAATTAAATATTGATAATTTTGGCTGCGGTTTTGTAACCTTGGCTGTGTTTTTAGAAATACAGAAGTTGGTTGAATCATCTCATTTCTTCCTTGAAACATTTTATTCACAATACCTAATTTAGATACATGATTCAACCATTCATAAGCCTTTATTTTGGCAATTTACAACATTGCTAACCCATTTGGATGGCCAGATATTCAGGTTAATATAATGTAAACAAACAATACTCACATCTCCCCTTTTACAGCGAGTCATCAAGTAGTTTGTAAAAACGTGATGTTACACCGTTTGTCCAACCAAATCCTTGCTGTACTGTGTATTCGCCACCACCTGCACGGCTAACTAATTCGCACACATTGTACTTTTCAAGAAGGCACTTATCTTCTACAAAACGCACTTCGATCATACTCAGCCAGTTTTTTATGATCGCTTGTGCCTCGCTGACAAAGCCATACTCTGTTAAACCCTTTACAGCGAACCATTGTAGCGGCGCCCAACCGTTAGGACTATCCCATTGTTGTGGTGTACTACACAATGTTGTCACTAAACCACCGGGTTTTAAAAACTCACTCATCAGTTTTTGCTTCACTTGTTGAGCTTGTTGTACAGATGCAGCGCCTACAAACAAAGGAACAGCCATTGCCATCGAATCGACACTACTTTGCTGATTGAGTCGAATATTGTAATCACGATAAACACCCGCCTCAGAATTCCAACAATAGGTATTAATTGCATCTAAGCGCAGTGTAGCCAACTCAGCAATTGATTGACTCTTTTGTTCTTCATCAAGTAAACGGTAAAAACGAGATAACGTATGCTCTAAGTTATAAAGTAAGCTATTCAAATCAACCGGTATGATATTGGTTGTTTCAATGCTTTTTAAGTCATTATGATCACAAAGCCAACGGCTACTAAAGTCCCAGCCAGACTCGCATGCAGCACGAATATGTTGAAAATAACTTTGCTGCTGCTCAGTTGTCAGTCCTTCAGCGTCATGTAAATCTTCTTTTAATGATTCTGGACGAGGTGTTGCTGCACTATCCCAATAGCGGTTTAAAATAGCCTTATTAGGCATTTTTACAACACGCCTAATAGCAGGCGTTTCACTGCTAAGGTCGTTACAGCCTTGCATCCAAAATTGATACTCAGCTTCAAGTGCTTTGACGGCGTTTGCCAGCCAAGTTAAATCTGTTTCATGTTTATATTTAGCGTCCCATAGCATCGCTATCATTAACGCCAAAACAGGTGGTTGCGAGCGAGAGCTATAATAAACACGGTTACCATTTGGAATACAGCCATTACGTTCTTGTAGGTCAATGAAGTTATTAACCATGGCTTCAATGGTGGCTAGATCGCCACAATCTTCTAAACCCAAGGCTGTAAAATAACTATCCCAATAATAAATTTCTTGAAAACGGCCACCCGGCACAATGTAATCAAACTGCAAAGGCATTAATGAGCTTGCTAAATCAGTATCAGCATTGCGATGCAAATGCGGCCATAGGTCAAGAATATACTGTTTAACTGATGTGGTATCTAATTTCGCAGTCGGAATAGACTGATCAGCAAAAACAAAGTTCGACATTACAAATTCACGCAGCGTATCACCTTTTAAAGGGCCTACAAGTTGATATAACTCACAAGCACTTTGCCAAGATAAGTTTGGCACTGCATCGGCAAACATTTTTGAATCAGCAAACACTTCTGCTAGCTGTACGTCTTTAAATAATTGGCTATTAACGAAGTTCATGATAATCCCTTATTCTGCGCTTGAAGCCGCTTGATACTGTGGTTTTAGAGTGATTTTCTTAAAGATTGAAACGGTGATTAATAGCAAGGCTATTGGCACTAATGTGAGATAAAATGCATGCTGACCGCTAAATTTATCAAATACAAAGCCCGTAATAATTGAACCTGTTGTTCCACCTAATGCAGAGAAAACCACAATTAAACCAGTCATAGCAGCATGCTTGTGCTTAGCAAGTGAACTCAGCATCACAGAGTTAAGTAACGGGTAAATCGGTGCCATAAAAAAGCCAATCAACGGCAGCATGTATGCTGCAAAAGGCACATCAAACACACTTTTCACTTGGCTTCCATCTACATCGTGAGTCAAAGGCAGCACCAATAATACGAGCACACCCATAGCGACCAAGCAGCCCATTAATAAACTAAACCAACTAATAAACCTAAGTACTTGCCCTGCTACCAAACGACCAAGCGCTAACGCAGCTGCAAACAAACTGGCAAGTTGGATACTGACATCAACAGGCAATTTTAAAACTTGGTTATTAAAGGTCGGCAGCCAAGTGCCCACGCCTTGCTCAATTAGTACATACATAAATGCACTAAGAACAAAAATAAGCACAAGGGGTTGGTAAGTCAGCTTTAACATATCAATAAAATCATGAAGCTGCGATTGCTGATTAGTTTTTAGTTCTGGCGATTTTATTGGTGCCGCAACCACAGAAATAAACGCCACCGCAACAATCACTGCAAGCAAGTAATAAACATTCAACCAGTGGCTACTTTGCGGGTTATCAGCGTCTATAAATAACGCAAAAATCCAATAACCCGACAGCACGCCAAGCATAAACACCCCTTCAATGGTGTTTAATAACGCTGAATGTTTATTAGCATTATCAGTCACTTGACCAATAACAGAGTAAACAGAGATTTTCATAACAGCAAAGCTGCAACCAATTGCGGCAAATAGTGCTTTTAAAATCCAAAAGTCGGCAATGCTCGGAACAACCAAGCACATTGCTGCTACCAGTAATAAAGCACCGAGCATAGCAATTTTATAGCCTATGCGAGGGATAAATGACGCCACTAAAAATGACACAATGGCAATACTAAGATCCTTAAATCCTTCAAGAACAGACGCCTGAGTTTTGCTTACATCTAAGCTATTGATTGCTTGTAAAATAACAGTGCCTACACTATTGAGCATAATAGCAAAGACAAAATAGCTGCATGCCAGCGCGATAGTTATTCTTATAGGATTCATTCACTTCAACCTATGATTATTTTTATTCAGTCTAGTTTAGCGCAAAACAAAATGCAAACGTTTGCATTTAAAATTACACATATTGCTAACATTCAATAGGTTTAGCGCTGACTCGACTGCCTATTTACTAGTTCTATTTCAACAACTTGAGATTCTACCGACTGGCCTGCTAACTGGGCTAACAACTTTTCAACAAGAATAACTGAAGCGCGTTGAGTATTTTGTTTAATACTCGACAAAGATGGGTGACTGATATCTGCCATGGCAATATCATCAAAGCCCACGAGGGCAACGTCGTTTGGAATACTAATGTAACGCTCTTTCAGGGCTTTCATCGCACCAAAAGCCACCATGTCACTACATGCCATAATGCCATCAAAGCACAGCCCTTTTTCTACCAACAATTGGTTAATTCCTTTATAAGCAGCACTACTAGTAATATCGATAGAAACCACGTGAGGAGTGGCTTTGGCTTCATTAATAGCATCTAAATAACCACGGTGGCGTTCACTAATTTCAGCGTGCCCAGGGTCACCTAAAAACAATATGTTTTTAGCGCCATTTGACAATAAGTGCTCAGTCGCTATGCGACCACCTAAATAATTATCGCTGCCAACAATTGGGTAACTGCTGGGTGTTTTTGGATCGCCCCACACAACTAAAGGAACACCAGCACTCGCTGCAGCTTCAATATTTGCTTGGCTTTTACCTTGGCCGACCACAATAATGCCATCGGCACGGCGGCTATTAATAAAGTAATTTGCCCAATCATCACTGGCCATAAACGAATTAGAGAGTAATAACTCTAAGCCAAATTTATTTAGCGCTAAATTTATTTCACCAACAATTTTAAGTAAGAAAGGGTCGTTAATAGACTGTTCTGTATCACCATCGAGGTTAATAATAACCGCAACAACATTAGTTTTTTGGGTGCGAAGGCGGCTAGCAGCCGTGTTTAAACTAAAGTTATGTTTTTTTGCTAACTGTTGAAGCTTGTCGCGAGTTTCCTGCTTTATCAATGGGTTATCATTGAGCGCACGAGATACTGTCGACGTAGAAACACCGGCTAATTTCGCAAGATCAGCTAACTTTAATTTTCTATCATTCATGATACTGAAACACTGCTTTCCTTTAAAACATATGCTGGCAATATACCACCATTTCGACCAAACCGCTGCGCCAAAGAGCATAATATTTTTTCAGTAAGCAAAACAGACCAACTCACCCTGTGGGTAAAAAAAGGACAAAAAATTGAAAAAACAAATTGCAAACGTTTGCATAAATCTTTATGGTTTATAAAAGCAAGGTGTTAACAATTGCAAAATATTCGCTAATACATTGCTTTCAACAACATAAAAAATGGGAACACACAATGACAACTACATACACACGCAGTGCGCTAGCCTCTGCAATTTTGCTAGCTTTGAGTGGCCAAACAGTTATGGCCGAAGAGCAAACTGAGCAACCAGCTAAAGAAAAAGTAGAACGAATTATTGTATCTGGTACACCTGCAGGTATTGGCGTACGTAAAATTGATGCTGGCTATGCCGTGACCAATATCGATGCAGATCAAATTGTTAAATTATCGCCAAAAAGTACAGCTGATTTATTCAAAGCCGTGCCGGGTGTGTGGGTAGAAAGCTCGGGTGGTGAGTCTGGCGCGAACGTATTTGTACGTGGTTTCCCTGGTGGTGGTGATGCACCATTTTTAACATTAAGCCTTGAAGGTTCGCCAATTTATCCTGCGCCTACTTTGTCATTTTTAGAAAACTCGTCGTTATTCCGTTTAGATGAAACAATCGAAACAATGGAAGCACTGCGCGGCGGTCCAAACCCTGTTGTATCAAATGGTCAACCTGGTTTAACAACTAACTTCCGCCTTAAACGTGGTAGTGAAGATACCGAAGGTGTATTCAAATACACAACTTCAGATTATGACCTACAACGCATTGACGCTATGGTTAGTGGTGAGATTTCTGATGACTTATTCTTTATGGTGGGTGGTTATGTTAAAAGCTCTCCAGGTATTCGTGATGCAGGTTTCACATCAGAAAAAGGCAGCCAGTTCACCATTAATATCACTAAAGAATTAGAAAACGGCACCATTAACTTATACACGCGTCAAACAGACGACCATGGTGCTTGGTACTTACCAACGCCACTAAATGTTGACGGTGTTGATGCAAGCTACACGCAGCTGGGTACTTTAAATCGCCAAGCGACTATCTACACAGGCGCAAATAATGACGAGCAACAGATCGACTTAGGTGAAGGCCGTGGTTGGAAAGGTCATGTTTCTGGCGGTAGTATCAAACTTGAATTCGATAACGGTTGGAGCTTCACAGATCGCTTCAACATCACCAAAGGTGATGCAAACACGTACGGCTTAGTACCTGCGGGCTCTGCGACAACAGTGGGTGCAGTGGCAGATAACGGTGAGACAGCAACAGGTGCAGTAACTGGCACAGAATACGATGCAGACACAGCGGTTCAACAACTTGGTCGTTGGGTGGTATTAAAAGAAATTAGCGCATTCACCAATGATTTAGCATTCGCTAAAAAGCTTGATAATTTATCACTGGCCTTTGGTTATTACACAGCAAGCACATCAGCAAATGACTGGTGGAGCTTAGGTAACACAGCGTATCACGTGCTTGAAGCAGGCGGCGAAATGCTAGACGGCATCGAGTGTAATGCAAGTGTTGATGGTTGTGACTTCAACTACGATATCAACTCTACAGGCGATGCACGCACCAATGCCTTTTACACAACAGCTCAATATAAATTCAACGATGACTTTACGCTTGATGCCGGTGTTCGTTTTGAAAACCACGAAGTGGAATACTCGGTTGATGAAGGTCTTGATGGCGTAATCGACAAGTCAGTTCAATATGACGAAAGCAAAACATCGTGGACAACGGGTATCAACTACTCAATTAATGATGACATGGGTGTATTTGCTCGCGTAAACCGTGGTTACAAAATGCCTTACTTCGACGACTTCCGCGATAACTTTAGCGCATACGAAGGTGGCGAAAAGTTAATTAAAGAAGTAACACAAGCCGAGTTTGGTTATAAGCTATTAACTGATAGCACCGATTTCTATGCAACATTCTTCACTAACGAAGTAAAAGGTGACACCTTTGTTCGTCGCCCTGGTGTACCAGCTGAAATCTTAACAAACGAAGCCTACGGTATTGAGCTTGATTATAACTACAACCACGAATCTGGTTTCTCAGTTAACTTAAACTCAACGCTTCAAGAAACAGAAATCACAGAAAGCCCAAGCAACGAAGGTAACGAAAGCCAACGTCAGCCAAAATGGCAAGTACGTGTAACACCAAGCTATGACTTTGAAGTAAGCGATATGTATGCAACCTTATACGGCACAATCTCAGCGGTTGATGATCGTTGGGGCGACAACGAAAACACAGTTGTATTAGAAGGTTACGAAAAAGTAGACATTGGTTTAATTGTTGAGCCTATGGAAGGTATTAAAGTGCAATTAGCGGTTGATAACTTAACTGACGAGCAAGGCATCACCGAAGGTGACCCTCGTAATGCTGATGCACCGAATGGTCGTTACATTATGCCTCGTACTACACGCTTAAGCATTAGCTACGAGTTTTAAGCGATTCTCCCAAACCCCTTGATTGAAAGAATCAATACCCAAGCCACAGTGTTTTATAACCTGTGGCTTTTTTGTTTTTATACTTCCAAAAAAAGTTTATTAATTAAGCCATTATCTTGATCATCAAGTTGTTCTTGTAAAGCTCGAATAAAATCCATTGACGTTGCTGGTCGATTTGGATGTGCGTATTTTTGCCATACTGATTTTAAAGCTGCCACAATCACTGCATCCCCAAATTCATTCCTAAGCTTCGCAAATACAAGAGTAGCTTTGGAATACTGATCGTAACTTTTTGAAGAATCTACCAATGCTTGCTTTGTTGAAATATCTAACCTAGAAGCTTGTTGATATCGTTGAGTTTCATACTTAACTAATGCTTCGACAGCCTTTTTTCCATAACGCTTTTCAATCACCACAAGCTCTATATATTTAGCTAGTGATTCAATCAAAAAAGCGCTATCTTCAGGAACACTATTGCCAATATCATGACCAAACCATTGATGAGCCGTTTCATGTACTGCACGGCGGTAGCGTTGATCAAAACCTCCGCCCTCACTTGGTTTAGCTCTAAAACCGACCTTATTATCAATCAAAATAATTTCAGGTAATGCAAACCCTGTCCCACCAAAACCCGTAGAGTCAACCAGACTGAGCTTTGAACCTTTGTACGCATTTAAATTATTCTTAAACCAAGAAAGCGTATCACTCATAGCTTGTAAGTTAACTTTTATAGCATCTTGATCAGCTTCAGTTGCACTTGATTTAGCATAAACCTGTAACTTCACCTCTTCATAAACTAACTCAGTTGCTGCAAATGGAAACGATAACCAAGCCGGTAAGTTGTTAATTGGCACTGTCGTCTGAAATTTAAAAACAGCTCTTTGCCCTTCAACAATATGCTCTATATTCTTACCCTGTGAGACGACCTGATAACCTAATGCAGTGGTAACTTTGCTTTTCATGGTAATGCGTTCATAGCTATCTGGTACTTGGTATGTTGCATTAAAAAGCTTTGAAGGCGGTGTTTTAACATACATTGGAAGCCCATAATCTAATCTTAACTGCTCGTCATCTAATTCATAGTTTCTTTGATATCCAATCGTCGGTAATAGCGGAACTGAACGAATATAACTAAATTCAGGCGTTATGATTTGATGCCCTTGTATGGGCCATAATTTGCCCTGTTTTACTGCAAATTGCGTTTTAAGTTGCCTTGTTTCGAATGGCTGAAGTGCATATTTAAACTCGTAAATAGCTTGGTTCATAGATGGATAAAATGCGACTAGCTCAGCTCCTTCTATTTTAATATCTGCCCATTGATAAAAGCCTGCACGACCTATCAATACCTGTTTTATTGGTTTTGTGTGAGGGTTAGTAAATGAGTAGGTTAAGTTGAATTGGGCTGATTGCTTATACGGATAGAAATCTATTTCTGCATCGATATGACTCACTTTTGGCTGAGCTTTATGTTTCCAATCAGCGAACATTTTTTCATAATTTGCTTTAAATGTTTCTCGTTTATGAGAATTACTTAGTGGCTTTTCTGAAATTAAATTAGCATGCAGCTGCCAAAATAAACTGATAGCCAAAACCGCTGGTGTTAAGAGCCAAACATCTTTATTTTTAAAAGCTCGACTTCCCATTCCTGTGCCACGGTGATTAAAAGCCTGACTAACAAGCACTACACTAAGTAATAATACTAGCCACGCGCGGACATAAGGCCAGTAACTACTCAAACTTGCGCGATAGCCCCAAAATTCATTAGCCGGCTGCAATGGTGTCCAAGCTACACTCCAAAACGTGTGTGTTAGCCCTAAATAAGTCATTACTGGAGTAAATTTAAGTAACAAAATGGCAAAAACCACTAAAGATGCAATAAGCTCTGAACGCATTAAATTGAAAATACATATAAATATCGAAGCAATAATAGCTAGCGGCAGTCCCATTAAAGCTAAGGTATAAATATGTTGATAAGCATCAAAGTTACTACCAATAAAAAACTCAGCTAGTGATGCGCCAACGAAACCAACAAACGAAAAAACAAACACCAAACTCACTATTGCCAATAATTGGCTATGCAAAATCGAAGCAGTCTTAATAGGCGCTGCCGCAATTATCTCTGCTATTTTATAGTGCCTAGCATGACAACTAAGTTGCCAACTCCATAGAGCTACCAGTAAACAGCCGAGCAATATATACATATCAAAGGCATATTGATTAACAGCATCAATGCTAGTTGCTTTAATAACACTCATTGGTTCTGCATACTGAGAAGAAGATGCAACACTATTAAACACTAACCCTAGCCATAAAAGTAACAGAATGAGAGTTATTGGTTGTTTTAAAATATTTAAAATTGCAGCTTTATATAGCTCAAATAGAATCGAGCTTTGACTAAATGTAGGCTTTACCGTTTGATATTGAGTGTTAGGCCTAAAGTCAGGCTCAAGACATTGTTGTTTAGGTTGCTTTGGCTGTGAATGTGCTTGGGGATGCGAGCTAACAGCATACGTAAAAATAACAAATGCCAGAGTAAAACAAATAAAACGATTAGTATAAAAGGGCGTATTTTGTGACTCGCTAAAACTTGCTATTACCGTTGTATAAGCAAATGGATCTAACCAGATAAATAGTTGATAGAACGTTTCGTTTAGTACATTACTTCCTGCCAAAATTGGATTACCCGTTATACTCGCAGCGAACAAATAAGCTATCCAAATGCTTGCAAAAACGGCATAGATAATCATTGAGCTTCGAAACCTTTGACAAAGCCAAAATGCCAAAGCAATAAGTAAAAAACAGTTTATAAGTAGGACAAAGCTACTATAAAAAATTGTATAACCAAGTATTTGCCAACTAAATCCATTATTTTGAAAATCTACGAAACTCATAACCAACGTACTGCTTAATGAAACCATCATTAATAGACTTACAAAACCACCTATTCGAACATAGTTTTTTTGTCTTGAACTTACTGATGCAACAGCAATAATTTCATCCATATGAAAGAGGTGATCACGTAAGAAAATTGCTGGCGATAATGCTCCAACCAATAAAACCAATTGCATCATGTGTAATGACACTAAATGCAATTGATACTGCTGTAATGGGTCAACATTACTTGTTGCAAGTCCTGAAGAAAGTGAAAATGCAAAACTTGGCGCAATAAGCAAGCACACCCAAACTATTGGTTGACGAAAAAGATACTTTAACTCATTAATTATTAACATAATTCGCCTCTTTGAGATTTTAGTTCAAAGAAGTACTTATCTTGTAATGATTCTGTCGCCAAAACAGCTCCTATAGTTGGGCGTTCTGCGGCATAAACTCGAAAGACGGGCTCACCATATCGATAACTTTGGCTCAGTACTAAAGCATCTTTTGGCAGTACGCTTGGCAAAGTTTTTAATACCCATACTTTACCTTTGAGTTGGCTTACTAAGTTATCAATATGGCCACTTTGGATCAGTTGACCACCTTTAATCATCGCCACAAAGTGACATTGGTTTTCTATGTCTTCCACTATGTGTGTTGATAGCAAGATCAATCGATTCTTACTCATTGATACTAATAAGTTATTGAGACTCTCTCGCTCAGCCGGATCAAGCCCTGCTGTAGGCTCATCTAAAATAATTAATCTGGGATCACCCAACAATGCTTGAGCAATACCAAAGCGTTGTTTCATTCCCCCAGAAAAGTGACTGACTCTTTTATTTGCATGTTGAGTTAAGTTTAACGCAGTAAGCAGGTCATCAATCTGTTGCTTTGTCTTTTTAATTTCAAGCCCTTTTAATATGGCTATGTGTTCAAGTAGTGCTCTACACCCCATATGTGGGTAAACACCAAATTGCTGTGGTAGATAACCAAGTTGCTTACGTAACTTTTCAGGGTCTTTTAATATATCTAAGCCACTAAACTTTATACGGCCAGAATTAATAGTTTGCAGGCATGCAAGGGTTCTCATCAAACTAGACTTACCAGCGCCATTTGGCCCCAGCAACCCTACCATGCCACTGGGTAACTCAATGGTTATATCGTTAAGTGCTTGAGTTCCATCAGGGTATGTTTTCGAAATATGCTCAAGTGTTAGCATTTATTGGCTCCTTAATTAGCACAAATCTAGATTAAGGAATGGTAAAGCTCGCTGCTATGAAGCAATGATCAATGATTCAAGTTTGATGATGAAAGCAAAAATTCTTCTTTCGTCATCAAAAAAAGAACTTTCATCAAAATGTGGGTGAATAAAGAAATAAAAACGTTAAGCTAAATCTATCATAACGCTTAATCAGTGTATTACTCTCTCAGTTTCCACATTATTTAGAAATTAGAGTAATATATAAATATCATAAAAAACAACAGTGTAACGTAGCAAAAATAAAAATGAACGGAGTAGATTTTGCTGGCAACTATTAGCTATTTATCATCACCTAAAAACATAAAAAGCATGGTTACTCTACTACCATTAATCGCTGCGATACTACTTGAAAGCCATATTCGTTATCTTTCGCTGAGAGTTGATTCACCCAGTACTTATCTAACAGTAAATTTACAGCTAATTTTTGAGTGTATCCCCTTCTTAATCGCTCACTGGATGGCATCTCAGCATTCTTTAAAGCAGGCTTCATTGTGGTGGTTGTCTGGGTTTATTGGTTACCCAATACTCACTTATCTATTAAGCAACAGCTTGCCAACTTATGATAAATGGCACTACTTACAAGAACAATGTTGGTTACTTTGCAGTCTAGCAAGTTTACTTTGGCTTTCATCCCAACGTTTTAAGAAAAACCAAAACTCTAAATTAACCAGTTGGATTAGCTCATTGTTTACATTAAATAAAGTTGTTTTTGTTATATGTTTTGGCTGGGCATTTGTCATGGCTGGCATACTTAATAGCCATGAAGCCCCTCTGCTAAATCAGCCATTCGCATTGATATTTGATACTCAAAAACTACTTACAAACTTTTATCAATTCATTTGGTATTTTTCTCAGCTTTTGGTCTACGCAATTATCGTTCACGGCATTTTTTTATTTAATCGTTACATTTTAATACGTCAACTATTAGCCAAATATGGAGTGCTCATTTTTGTATCTGCATGCTTAATTAGCATGGTTATTTTCACACCATTATTTGTCGCTATTGTGCTCACATTGCCTGTTAATGACTTACCCTCATATGTTGCCAATTTAACTCCTGGAGGCAACCAAGATATTATCAATAAGTACAATTATCAGTTTATGTTTTTATTTTTAAGTATCTCGACTCCCATTATCTTGGCGTTTGAACGCCAACAGCACCACCATAAATTAGAAGAAGTTGCCAAACAGCAAATAAGAACAGAACTAAAGCTATTACAGCAGCAAATTAATCCGCACTTTTTATTTAATACATTAAATAACTTATATGCACTTGCATTAACAAAATCAGAAAAGACACCTGAATTGGTATTACAGTTGGCTGACTTACTGAGATACACCGTCTATGAAGGGCAAAAACCACTCGTTCCACTCGAAAAAGAACTAAATTACATTAAAAACTTTCTTGAACTGCACAAGATAAGACATGCAAATAATTGTAGATTTAACCTAGTATGGCCTGAAACTAGTCACTCTCTTTCGATAGCACCACTGCTTCTAATCATTTTAATTGAAAACACCATAAAGTACGGTGTTGAACACGCAAAAGAAAACGCTGAAGTAACGATAAAACTAACATTAAATGATAACGTTTTAACTTTATTTTGCGAAAATAGCATTCCTCACAAAAGTGATAACGCTGATTCAGGTATGGGGCTAAACAATTTAAAGCGGCGTTTAGAGCTACTTTATCGAGAAAGACATACTTTAGTGGTGCGCAATCACAATGGACTTTGGCAAACCACCCTCTCTTTGGAATTATCAAATGATTAAAGCAATTGTTGTTGATGATGAACCACTTGCTCATCAAGTAATTCTTCATCATTTAGAGTCTCATTCAGATATCAAAGTAGTTTCTCAGCATTTCAGCGCTAAAGATGCTTTGTACCAATTAGCAAAATCAACTATTGATGTCGTATTTTTAGATATAAACATGCCAGAATTGTCAGGGTTAGAACTCATTCAAGCACTCGCTAACCCGCCTCAAATTATTATTGTGAGTGCTTATGAAGAATATGCACTCACAGGCTATGAGCTAAATGTTACTGATTATTTACTCAAACCTGTATCAGCACAACGTTTACAGCAAGCAATAAATAAAGTGCGTGAGCGGATTTCCCAAACTCCGGAAAGCAAATCAATCACTCTAAAAATAGATCGCGAAAAACGCAAGCTTAGCTTAGATACAATTAAATACATTGAAGCATATGGTAATTATGTAAAAGTACACCAAGATGACCACACGATCCTCGCAACAACGACACTAAAGCAGATCTTAGAGCAGCTAATAGGCTCATTCACTCAAGTCCATAAATCATACATAGTGAATAACAGCAGAGTCGTAGCTGTTACAAACGAACATGTAGAGTTAGATACTAGTGACAAGATAAAAATTGGTAAATCATTTAAAGAACACTGCAAAGTTTTACTTTAGAGAATGCATATCAGATGATCTACAAGTGTCTTATGCTGTGAGCTTGGCCAATGAACGCCTTCTGAAGGGCATGGCGTTATTAATTCAAAGCAGTTAACAAAACTACAGTCGTTGCTGTCAGCAACATTTTTAAACTCTTCCACTAACTGTTTTGCTTTTAGCTCTGCACCTGCATATATAGATTGATACGCGCCAACCTCATACACCGCCGCCGGGCTTAGTATCATTATTTTGGGTAATTCGCGGTGCAGATAGTAGTTTTTTATATCTAAAATGAGTGTTTCGAGGGCATTGGCAATATCAGCAACCGACAGTGCAAAACGGCGCTTTAAATCATTCGTGCCGAGCTGAATAACAATCATATCTAAATGATAAGCCGCTAAGTAGGGCTCTAAGTATTTAATGCCCAGTTTATCGCCACTGAAAGGCGGGTCGTTCACCAGTGTACGATTAGGCTGGCCAGCTTCAATAACTTGGTAGCCGGCACCTAATTTAATACCCAGTAAACTAGGCCAGCGCTCATCGGCTGCAAAGCGCTTACCATCGACGGGGGAAATACCATAAGTATTTGAATCACCGAAACATAAGATATTCATTAGAATGGATTCAGTGTGTAACCTTGCTGCTGCAACTGTGCATGCGCGGTCATTGCCGATAACGCCATTTGCACACCAGGAATAAGCTGCTGCTGTTTTACCTTCATGTGCGTTGCAGACTGCCCGCACACATACACAACGGTATTATGTGCCAACAATTGTGAGATCAATTGCTGATTTTTATTGTCACTGTCAAAGCGCTGTTTATAAAAACTGTTTTCCAGTACATCAACACTTGCGCCACCATGCACAACTAAAGCGAGTTGAATGTTCTCAGGCTTCACACCATGGGCTATATGCATATTAATGAACCGTGCTAATGAGTTCATTTTGTTATTCTGCGCCCCTTTTTCTGCCGCATCAGCTACATCAAATGCCACTTTAAAAACCGTTTGATCAGAGATTGCTGCATGATTTGGCACATCATAATAAAAACCAAAACCTTTAATAGCAGGCTCAGTTTGCTCTGCATGACTAAACGAAGATAATAAGGCTAAAGATAATCCTAACAGTATTGATTTCATAAAAGTTCCTGTTGTTTTTTACTCTAGCCTACCTTGTTTAAACCCGTTTAACTAGCATCAATATGTTGGTGCGCTTTAAAGGTCATGCCTAAGTAATTAAAGGTGTTTTTAAACATCTCGATAAACGCGTTAGGTGCGTGAGCAGATCCTGCATTTGAGAGCAATGAAAACTGCTTTTCACGCAGTGTTCTCAGTTTTGTCCTGAGTGTTTCATCATCCATGTAATCAGTGATCCGGTCTAAAAATGCTTTAAACTGCGGTGTGGTGTTATACCAATACACAGGTGATGCCAGCACCCAGTGTTGATAATTCAACAGCGCTTCAAATACCGCATAAAAGTCATCATTTTTATATTGCTTATCGTAGCAATAAGGCGAGATAACATAGTCATCTAGACATACTACATCGCCGCCATACTGCGCTTTATATTCATTAACTTGTAAACTCGTATTACCCTTTTTTCGCGCACTTGAATAAATAATTACCGTATTTGTTATTGGTTTTTGTTGCATGACTATCACTCCTTTTTTATGATGTGCGCAGCGTAAAACCTCAAGCTAACTTTAGGTCAACACCTTGGAGCAAATTATGTCAGATAAGAAACTTATTGATGCAAACCTAGCGGTTGGCTTTGTGGCAAAACGCAGTGGCGTAAAAGTTTCAACTTTGCATTTTTATGAGTCGAAAGGACTCATTCGCAGTTGGCGTAATAACGGTAACCAGCGCCGCTATAAACCCGATGTATTACGCCGAATTGCCGTTATAAAAGCTGCGCAAACCATGGGCATAACTCTTGAAGACATTAAACAAACGTTAAGCACCCTACCCGAGCAACGCACACCCACTAAACAAGATTGGGCAGCTCTTTCAAAAGTCTGGCAAACGCAATTAGATGAACGAATTCAATACATGCAACGTTTGCGCGAACGCGTTAATGGTTGCATTGGCTGCGGCTGTTTATCAATGGCCAAATGCCCTATCTACAACAAAGATGATTATTTAGGTGAAGAGCACAGCGGCGCTGTGCTGTTAGAAAGAGATTAATACGCGACTGTTTGTGCTCTTATATTAACTGCAAATAATACAGTGAAGACAGTGCACTGCAATTAACAATAATTGTTAGCCAAAGTACGGCAATAAAACTGCGTTTTTTAGATTTATGTCTTAACCATTGCTGTGCAATTAATGAACCTGGCCAGCCGCCGATTAACCCTAAAATATGCAGTGTACGCTCAGGTACTCTTATCACATGCTCGCCATGTTGCATCGCTAAACGTTTATCCCAGCCATATACCAAAAAGCTTATTAAGCTCGCTACGCTGTAAGTGCCTGCAATAAAGTAGGTAATATTAAGTTGCCACGATACCAGCCATAGCAGCGCTAGAAACAACAATGAAAATGTAATTAATGTTTTCTTAATCAACGAATTATCACCTATACTCTGCAAAACAAATTAATTTTATCGGGGCGCTATTATGGCATACCTAAAATCACTTTTACTATCAATCTGCCTATGTTCACTTTCTGCTATGGCAGCAGAGCAACAACTTGATGACAAGCTAAAAGTGTTTGAGCCTTACTTAGGCACGTGGCAGTCTGACTTTAATGTCTCAGCAGGTAAACCTGCGGTGCAAGATGTGAGTACCTGGCAACGCGCGCTCAATGGCATGGCGATTAAAACTATTCACTCTATCAATGAAGGTGAATATGGTGGTGAGTCGATGATTTTTTGGGACAATAAAAAGCAGTCTTTGGTGTTTTATTACTTCACTACGGCAGGGTTTTATACTCAAGGTACTATGAATGTACTTAGCCCTACTCAATTTGTTGCTTATGAAAATGTAACGGGTAATAAAGAAGGGATCACTAAGGTGAAATCGACAAGCGAGTTTAAAGACAACAGCTTTGTGGTGTCGACCTCTTACCTTAAAAAAGGTCAATGGACAAAACCCGATACCCGAACTTACACCCGCAGCGAAAAAACAGTTAAGTTTAAATAAAAGCTTTAAAAAAGGGTAAGGCGTTTATCACCTTACCCTTATATATTAATGTCTAAAGTCTGCCATTAATGCTGGAATACCTGGCAGCATACCTACCATCGCCATTACGCTTGTTAAAATAACAAACATTACTAATGGAATGATCCAGCGGCTCATTGGAGACAGCTCAGAGCTTCGTTCTTTACAACCAATTAAGCCCAGATTGTCGAGTAACATAGTTAATGACCAGCCAAATGCAGGATTAACTAAAGTCGATGAAAACACCACAATAGCAGCCGATTGCGTAGTTTTACCTTCGCGGGTCATTTCCATACCCGCTTCTAGAAGTGGGATAAACACACCAACTATTAGCGCGACGCATAACACGGGTTGCCAAATAGCTAAATCCATTGGGTAACCCCAAATACTGGCAATAATACAAAATAACGCCGTTAATACCGCACCTGCTGGAATTGGGCGTTTAGCGATGGCTGCTGGCACGATGTAGGTTCCCCATGAAGAGGTAAAGTTAGAGCCGCCTAACAAAGAACCAAACGTTTGACGGATTGAAGCACTGAACATGGTATCGTCAATGTTCATTTGTACTTTTTCTGTGCGTTCTGGGTAACTAATTTTTTGGAATACTTGATGCCCTAAAAAGTCAGGTGACCACATAGCAACCGCAAGCACCGCGAATGGCAATACCACAACAAAGCTCTCTAGGGTCGGTAAACCCAGCATCCAACCAGTGTTTTCACCCCACCAATACATTGGGTTCATATTTGGTAAACCCGGTGCTGTTTTAAACTCAAACGGCGCTCCCAGTAAAAATGCCATTAAACCGCCAAGTAAACAGCTTAATGGCACGGCTAGCCAACGTTTTTTGTAGTGCTCAAGTAATGCATATAACACGATAGTCGACAAAATCACAATGAAAGCAATATGGGTCATATCAATACCTTCAGCCCATGCAAACAGCTTTTTAACCTGCGAAATCGTGCCAATAAAACCAAGGTAGAGCAGTAAACCTCCACACACGCCTCGGCTGGTTAACCCCGCCAGTAAACTCCCGCCTTTACTAAGTGCCAGTAACAGACCAAACGCCCCTATTAATAGACCGAAGGCCATTGGGTGACCCCCTGCAGCAACCACAATAGGGATCAAAGGAATAAGCGGCCCATGCGTACCCGCTAAGTTTGCTGTTGGTAAAAAGAAGCCCGAAAATAATAAAATGAAGATCGATACAATTAACAGTTCATAACGCACGTTTTCTAGAATAAAGCCTTCACCTAAGCCCAATGGCGCGGCAAATGTTGCAGCAATTGCACCCACCATGACCACCTTGCCTATGGTGCCTGCCATGGCAGGGATAGAGTCTTCTAATTCAAACCGATAATCACGAAACGGTAAGTTAGGACGCCAGCGCTTAGGCTGCATAATTTGTAATTCGTGTTCAAGGTATTCGTCACGACTCGAAAATTCACTACTTGGTTTATGAAGTGCTTGATAGCTTTGCTGGTCGGCATGAGTATCCGATCCTTGTTCAGCAGGCGTTTTTGACGCTGATTGCTGCCTCGTATTCATGAGTTCTCCTACTGCCTATCTTGAAAAATTGTGTGAGTTTTTATTATGCAGTTAGGGTAAAGCAGCCAGATACAAAACACGATTAGGCAAAAGGTCGGGTATGAATTTATAAAATAGGTGTTTTTAATAAGTTGAGAACATCTGAATATAATCTTAACGCATTGATATTTATTGAATTACTGATAATAAACCCTTTTAAAGAATAAGCTCTTGGTTGTTTTTTAAGCACATTAACTATTAGTCTAATAAATTGTATGAATAGCAAACAACTAGAGAAAAATCACTTTTAGTTTAATCGAATTTGCCTATTCTCCAACTACTAATATACTAATTTATTAGTAGCTTGATTAATACTAACTCGCCGGTCGGTGGCTTTCTTACATAAGCACATAAAGGGATGTATGAACACACAGCTCAAGCCTTGGCAATTTAATATCATTGTTTGCTCTGTTTATCTGCTGTTTGGCTTGTTTACTATGCAAGTGTTAAAAACACTGGCGGTATGGCCACCAGCAGGAGTCGCATTAGCAGGCTTGATGTTATTTGGTCGTAAAGCCTGGTTGGGCGTTGCATCAGGCACCTGTTTAGTTGTGCTTTGTTACTTTTATCTCAGCGGCTTAAATCCATTCACGTTTAAACACATAGCAATAAATGCCGCAACAACCACAGGTAATACTCTCGCTGCTTTAACTGCATTTTGGCTAATTAACCGAAAACTTAAACAACACACACTGCTGACAAGCGTCACCAGTTTAGCCAGAGTGTTTATTGTTGCTTGCATTGCGATTGGCGTGATTTCTGCGCTTTTCGGTGTGGGCATATACTCGCTAGTTAGTATCGAGTGGTCTAATGGCTTCTATGTTGGCATATTAAATTGGAGCATTAGCAATGCCCTAGCGGCGATTGTATTCACCCCTGCCCTTTACTTTTTCTGGCGAAATTGGCCACACCCGGTCACGCCTAGTGAATTTTCTAAACTTCTGTTGCTAACTTTGACCGTGGTTTTGTTGTGTTATTTTATTTTTGGCCCCGCATACACAACCATGACATTACCATTTTTGCAACCTGCATTACTGTTGTTTCCGCTACTTTATGCTGCCACGCGATTATCACCAACCGCCACCAGCTGCATGAATATGTTGGTGTTTTTTGCAGCTTGGGTCGGAAGTAATCAAGGCTGGGGCTATTTTTATTATCATCATCCTAAAACAGCAGAAGTGACCATGCAGTTTTTCTTTTTATTCACTCTTTCAGCGGTATTACTTATTCAAGCTGTGTTTATTCAGCGCAAGAAAGAACAACAAAAACTAACCACCATGCTCGAACAAAAAGTAGAAGAAAGAACCTATGAGCTAGAACGTGCTAAGCATGAAGCATTAGCCTTATCTGTGACAGATCATTTAACACAACTTTATAATCGCCGTGGTTTCTTCGAAAAGGTTAATCAGCAGTTTGCAAAATATCATGACGCGCAAGGTACCTGCTCCTTATTACTGTTAGACTTAGACCAATTTAAAGCTATAAACGACAAGTTTGGCCACGCTACTGGCGATGAAGTAATACGAACCACCGCACATAAGCTCATCCAACATAGCAAAGCATCAGATATTGCGGGACGCATTGGTGGTGAAGAATTTGTCTTATTTTTACCTATGGCAAATAACCACACAGCCTTTGCTATCGCAGAAAAGATCAGAGCCGATATCGAACAACAAGACATCATCGCCGACAACAAACACGTTAAATTCACCGTGAGTATTGGCGTAAGCACCTTACAAGCAAGCGAACAGCACATAGAATCGATGTTAAAACGCGCCGATAAAGCATTGTACCAAGCCAAAAACCAAGGCCGTAACCAGGCGCAATGTAGTTAGAATGAGTTTCGAGTTGCTAGTTACGAGAGACGAGGTGCGAGTTACGAGATGCGAGGTGCGAGGTACGAGGTACGAGATGCGAGGTGCGAGCATGTAGCAGCGATTTTATATCGCGTTTTATTCTCCTATCGCCCTTACCTCACCCATGTCGCGGCATAAAGCTGCTGCTACCTTGTAGGCGTCACGCTTGCTTGGCGCGCGAAACAAGTTTCACGCCTACGTCCAAGGGTTTAACTTTTGTGTGGTGGTTAATTATTCATGACTAAAGTCATTCCTACGAGATGTGAGGTGCGAGATGCGAGATGCGAGATGCGAGATGCGAGATGCGAGATGCGAGATGCGATAATGAGCTTAAGACTCCTTGCACTATACGACTAGTAATTAATTAACGGCTCTGTTAAAAATACACTGACTATGGAAGAAAACGAGCTATAAGCCCGTTAAGTTTAATGGAATTACTATCCTTGTGAGGTTCAAATGGAAATTGAAGTAAACAGACCAAAACAATATCATGATAAAATTAGAGATTACACTTTATGGGCCGACTCTAAAAAAATCGGCAAAGTCAAACCCAACTCTTTAGCCAACTACACAATACCTGATGACGCTGAATTTATCTGGTTCTCCATTGATTGGTGCTCTAGCCCTAAACTTTCTGTCAAAGATATTCAATCAAATAAAGTAACTGTTTCGAACACTATGAGCAGAAACTTACTATCGGGACTATTTTTACCCATTTATTACGTTACTTTTGGTAAAAATAATTATCTAACAATTACGAGCGATGTATAACCACCCTTAATCGATTTTAGGTTCGATTACTTCATCGCATAACGATATTTTTACCCTTTGTCGCGGCATAAAGCCGCTGTAACCTGTAGGCGTCACGCTTGCTTGGCAGGCGAAACAAGGTATTAGTTACGAGTTACGAGAGTAAAGTTACAAGGAACGAGATGCTAGGGGCGAGAAACGAGATGCTAAGGGCGAGCTTGTAGCAGCGATTTTACATCGCGTTTTTCTCGAACCTCGTATCTCGTATCTCTCACCTAGCACCTAGCAGCTGCCACCTAGCTCCTAGCTCCTAGAGCCTAGCACCTAGCACCTTAAAACTATTTCGTCTTTAACTTATTCAACTCATCATCTTGTTGTGCAACGAGTGCATTGAGTGTTTGGCTACCATCTCCGGCTTGGGTAGATAGCTCAGCTAGTTGCGATGCGGCATCTGAAATTAACGTCAGGTTGCGGTTTATCTCTTCTGTAACTGAGCTTTGCTCTTCTGCAGCCGTTGCAATATGGGTAATTTGCTGCGTGATTTCGTCCACTTTGACGACAACTTCGTGTAATGCATCAAATGCAACGGAAGTTTCATCTACCGCGGTTTGTGCACGCACAACTCCTTGTTCAATTACTTTAGAAGCGTTACCTACTTCTAGCTGTAAGCTGTCGATTAGGCCACTGATGTCATCGGTTGATGAACGTGTTTTTGAAGCAAGTGCCCTTACTTCATCAGCCACAACCGCAAAGCCACGGCCTTGTTCACCGGCCCTTGCCGCTTCAATTGCTGCATTCAGTGCAAGTAAGTTTGTTTGCTCTGCAATTGTTCTGATCACATCTAAAATTTGTGTAATGTCGTTACTGCGTGCCGCAACTTTTTCAACCGCTTGATTGGCCTCTTTGATTTCATCCGACATGGTTTTAACTTGGGTAACCGCAGACGACAAGCTCGATTCACTGCTCACAACAAGGCTGTTTATTTCATCAGCTTGTTGCGCTGATTGCTCTGAGGCTCTTGCTACTTCGAGTGCTGTTGCGCTCATTTCATTCATGGCGGTTACTACGCTCTCAATTTCTTGGAACTGCGCTTGAACGTTGTGCTTAGTATCAACAGCAACACTGGTCGCTAAGTGAGCCTGCTCTTTGGTTTGCGTTGATACATTTTTAAGCTCACCAATTAAATCACGTAATTTAGCAAGAAACGCATTAAAGCCAGTTGCCAATGCTATTAGCTCAGCGTGGGTATCAACATGCAAGGTTTGGGTTAAGTCACCTTCAGCGCTGGCAAGGTTATCAACACGCTGTTGAATTTGCTGTAATGGAGCCACAATGGTACGGATCACTAAGGTCATGATAACAAAGGCTGCACCAGCAATAATAATACCTGTAACCAAGATTAAGCCGCCTAGTGTATTGGCATTTTCACTCATGCTATTTGCCAGTGCATGCGGCCCTTCAAGGGCAAGCTCAGCGGGTACTTCAATCAATAAGTTCCACTGTGTTTTCGCAAGCTTAATGCTAATTGGATAGTTAACTAAATACTCATCACCGACTTTAAATACACCACTTTGTTTTTTCGCTTTAACGTAATTGTCTAAAGTGCTTTTTGCCACCGCCTCTTTTAAGGGTCTGCCTAGCTTATCTTTGTAATGGCTACTCCCAACCACTAAATCGAGTGAGCTTAATAAAGTGACGCGGGCTTTACCGTTATATAGCTCTTTTGAGAGCTTTTCAGTCATGCTTTGAAATACAGGCAATGTTAAATCAACCCCAGCAACACCAATAAATTCGTTATCACGAAGAATGGGCACAGTTAAAGAGGTCATCATTTCAGAGTAACCTGGGGTGATTTCGTATAGGTAGGGCTCCATAATGCAGGGTACTTTGGTGTCTTTTACACACAAGTACCACTCAGCTTCCCGCTGGCCAAATTCATTGAGCGTATCGACATATTTCTCAGCTACATCGTCAACCACTTGTTGTTCAATTGCGCCGTCTCGGTTGCGCGTAAAATAGATTTCGAGTGTGCCAACGCCTGCTACAGAATGATCATACCCGCTGATAAAATTAGCATCACGGCCATCAAACGCATTTGCTTCAAATTGCGAATAAATAGATGAAAGAATAGTATTTTTTTGTAACAGAGAGCGATTCAACTCAACCACAGCATCGCGAGTTAAGGTACCTGCCGCATCATGATCGCCTAAAATAGCGGCAAATGAATAAGGCACTCGGTACGCTTCATTAATAAATCCGGCAACCTGTTCACCATATGCGGCAGCATTTGAGGCGAGTTTGTCTTCAACTTCAGCAACAATCAGCTTTTCTGATTGCGCAGCTAACTGTTGGTTACTGTTTGACAGTTGCCACCATAAAACACTCGATAAAACAAACACAGTAATAAATATACTGCCTACCGTAAGCCATAATAACTTTTTCGCTAATGCTAACTGCCGCATCGACATTTCCTGTTTTTATTGTAGGTTTGCTAATAGTTTAGACCATTTGCATGACTTTACAGGGACAATTAGAAAAAAAGTATGGAGTTTTAGTGTGATTAGGCCGCTTTGTTAAGTTAGCGCAAATTTTGCTGCCATTCGGTGGGTGACACACCAAACCATAGCTTAAAGCGACGACTAAAAATCGACAGCTCCGCATACCCTAAACGCAGTGCTAAGTCGGTCATATTTATATGCTTTTTTTGTAATAGCCGCATTGCCTCTGACTTTCTTACTTCGTCCAACAATTGCCGATAACTGGTGTTATGCTCGGTTAATATACGTTGCAGCTTTTTGGGGTGGAGCCCTACACTTTTGGCGGTATTTTCTTTATTGCACTCACCGGTTGCTAGCAACATTTTCATCGCACTTTCTATTTGCAGCATTTCATCGGGGAGTTTGTTAAGACGTTGCAGCTCAAGTTGGTCGGCTATTAAGGTGTCTAAAATGGCATCATTGAGCTGAGGTTTATAGGATAAAAATGCGCTTGAAAAGTAAATCGCATCAACGTCACTTTTAAACTCAACCTCGCAATTTAGCACTTTATTAAATAAAGGCCGCTGGTTCACCGCGACAGATTGCCGTAAACACACTTTATCGGCGCGCCATTTCGGGCCAACTAATTCTTTTAATATTTTATTGACCAAACACACTGCCAACTGCGATTTTTGCTCAAACTCGTGTTTTTCGTCAGAGAGTCGGACAAAACGGACCTCACAACTCGTTTGCCCAAATAAGGCAAGGTTTAGCACAATGCCTTCGGCATGCAGGTATATGTATTTTTGAGCAACATTAAGGGCATCAAGAATCGTAGGTTGGCGAGACATGTAAGCACCAATCAAGCCCACAGTGCTCATACTTTGTGATGCGCCAAGCTTTAAGCCAAAACATGGCTCATCACACACTTGGGCAGCAAGTTCAAGTAATTCAAGGTAATGAGCGTAAACAACAAAACTGTCTGGGTCGCGTAGTTGTGCGGGTAAAATACCCGCTTTCTCCAACAAAGTAATAGGGTTTACACCATATTGTCTCACTAAATTCTCAAACCCAGCTAAACTAGAAGAGCGAATTAAACTTTCCACGCAGTGTGCCTTTTGTCCTAAAGAGTCATTTCAGTGTCCTAAAAAGTCAAACCAACTGCAAGTGATTTATTTATGCTAGAACAAACTCTGACAAATAGAACATACAGATGAACATTGCAGCAAAACCGATAAACATCGACAACATTTTAATGGCCGACTTATTCGCGCAGCGCAGCCACGCTAAAGCTGAGGGTAATGAAAACTACCAGCAAAGACGTGAACACTTACTTGCGTTAAAAGCTATGATCACTGAAAACCAAGCACGTATTATCGAGGCTATTAATCAAGACTATGGTAATCGCTCTCGCCATGAAACCTTACTTGCCGAAATCATTAATGCCTGTGCAGATATCAATAGCACTTTAAAGCACCTAAAAAAGTGGATGAAAGTGCAAAAGCGACATGTTGATCATCGTATGTATTTAGGGGCAAAAAACCGAGTTATTCCACAGCCGCTTGGTGTTGTAGGGTTAATTGTGCCGTGGAATTTCCCGATAAATTTAGCCTTTAGTCAATTAGCTGCTGCATTTGCAGCAGGTAACAAGGCGATGGTTAAAATGTCTGAAAACTCTCGGCATTTAAGTGCGCTTTTAGGGGAGCTTGTAGGCCACTATTTCAAACCCGAAAAGCTGCAATTTTACTGTGAGACTGGTGAAGTAGGTATCGCCTTTTCAAAGCTTCCCTTTGATCATTTAATGTTCACAGGCTCAGGTGAAACCGGTAAAAAAGTGATGGCTGCAGCAGCGCAAAACCTAACGCCTGTAACCCTTGAGTTAGGTGGTAAATCTCCTGCTGTGATTGCGACTGATTACCCGATGCAAAAAGCTGTAGAGCGCATCATGTATGTAAAACAAATGAACGCGGGGCAAATTTGTACCAATGTTGATTATGTATTTGTGCATCAGTCTCAACTTGCGCTATTTATCGATACAGCAACACGCTGGGCAAAAAAGCATGTACCAGATATTCATAGCCAAGACTACACAGCCATTATTGATGACCGCGCATTTAAACGCCTTACAACCTGTATTGAAGAAGCCAAGCAACTCGGCGCTGACGTTATTACGCTTAGCGACCAAGTGGCAGATGCCAATACGCGAAAGCTGCCTCTGACATTAATTTTAAACAGCAATGACAGTATGAGCATTGATACTCGCGAGACATTTGGACCTATTTTAATGGTAAAAACCTATCAAGACTCGCAGCAGGTCGTTGATTATATTGCAGGGCGAGATAGGCCTTTAGCTTTTTACCCTTTTAGCTACGACAGACAGCTTATTAACTTTTATATTGAGCAGGTGATGTCGGGTGGTGTAAGCGTTAACGATGCCCTTTTTCATGTCGGTCAGCACGACTTACCTTTTGGTGGCGTAGGTGCCAGTGGTATGGGGCATTACCATGGCTATGAAGGCTTTTTAACCTTTTCAAAATTACGTCCGGTGTTTTATCAAGCCAAGTTTTCGAGCGCGAAATTTTTAATGCCGCCTTACGGTAGATTTGCCGATAAGCTTTTAGCCTTTTTAAGTAAATTAAATTCATAATAATAAACACCAACAGGTGATAATAATGCAGCAACACACATTTGATTTTGACCAAATTATTATAGGCTCTGGATTTGGTGGCTCGGTTAGTGCGCTTCGCCTAAGCGAAAAAGGCAACCGGGTTTTAGTACTCGAAAAAGGCCTACGCCGCGACGATAAGGAGTTTCCAAAGACCAACCTAGATATCAAAAATTATATGTGGCAGCCAGAAATTGGCCTAAAAGGCTGCATACAATTTTCGTTTACCAGCAAAGTCACTGTGCTGCATGGCGTGGGTGTGGGTGGTGGCTCACAAATTTATGCCAATGTGCACCTTATTCCTGATGATGAAGTATTTCAATCTCCAGCGTGGACACGAATAAAATCAGACTGGAAAGAAAGTCTAAAGCCCTACTATGGCCTTGCACAGCGCATGTTAGGCAGTGCCAAAAATACTTATACCAATGTTGCCGATCACACACTAAAAGAGATTGCCGAGCAGATGGGTCAAGGTGACTCATTCAAAACCGTGAACACTGGGGTACTTTTTGCAAAACCCGGCGAAGCCTATAACAAAGAGCTACCCGACCCATACTTTAATGGCGATGGTCCAAGGCGAAATACCTGCCATTACTGTGGTAGCTGCATGATTGGTTGTCGCCATAATGCCAAAAACACCTTAATGAAAAACTATCTGTACTTTGCCGAGCGCAATGGCGTAGAGATAAGACCCAGCTCTGAAGTAATCAAAATCACCCCGCTCAATGCAGATGGCAGCGCCGGATACAAAATTAAGATTAAAGATACCAGTCATCGCAACAGCCATATTTATACGCTAACAACACGTGGCGTTGTGCTAAGCGCAGGGGTCATGGGCACCGTGCCTTTGCTTTTAAAAATGCGCGATAAAGACAAAACATTGCCCAATATTTCAGCTTGGCTAGGTCAGCAAATTCGCACTAATTCAGAAACCCTCACCACCGCGAACAACACCACTAAAAAAGTTGATGATGGTGTTGCGATCAGCTCATTTATTTCGGTCGACAAAGACACCAATATTGAAATTTGCCGGTTTAGGGAAGGCGCCGATGGCACATGGCTATATTTACCTTACGTTCCTATGGTGACTGGAAAAGGCCTCAAGCGTATTGCTAAGTTTTTAGTTAATACACTGCGCCATCCAATAAAAACAGCCAAAGTCTTGCGGCCAAAAGGTAAAGCCCGCAGCTCGATTCTATTTTTGGTGATGCAAAAATCAGAGGCGTTTATTCACCTTGAATGGCGACGTAAATGGTATCGATTATTTAAAAACGGCATTACTGCGGTGCAAAAAGACAATGACACGCCGCTTAGTGTTAGTTTTCCAAAAGCAGAAGAAGCAACCAAACTCTACGCCGAAAAACTCGGTGGCGTGCCGGGCTCAGCCTTATCTGAAGTGCTCTTTGGTGCCCCAATGACGGCGCATATAATGAGTGGAGTCGCCATGGGAACTGATGCCTCTAACGGCGTAGTTGATAGCTCTGGAGAAGTGTTCGGCTATCAAAACCTACGAGTTATTGACGGCTCAATCATACCGGGTAATTTAGGGGTAAACCCATCATTAACCATTACCGCATTGTCGGAATATGCAATGAGCCAAGTGCCGGTATTCGATGCAGCCCGAGCAAGCAAGATAAAGCCAATAGAATTTAGTGAACCACGCGAAGGCCTAGTATCAGCGCTTACTGGTTCAGGTGATTTAGCAAAATCGATTGCTGAAAAACAAAAAAGCCGTGCATAAAGCACGGCCTATTTTGATAAATAGCAATTAGATCACTGATAATTCTACAGCAATGTTACCACGCGTTGCGTTTGAGTATGGGCATACTTCGTGCGCTTTATTAACCAGTGCAAGAGCAGTGTCTTTATCAAGATCACCTACCGATACCGCAAGCTTAACAGCAATACCAAAACCACCTTCGATAGGACCAATTGATACTTCAGAGTTAATGTGAGTATCTGCAGGTAATTTAACTTTTGCTTGGCCAGCCACTAACTTTAATGCACCGATAAAACAAGCCGCGTAACCTGCTGCAAATAATTGCTCAGGGTTTGTACCTTGACCATCATCACCACCTAACCCTTTAGGAGTTGATAGTGCCACATCTAAACGACCATCATCTGATTTTGCTGTGCCTTCACGGCCACCTGTTGCTGTTGCTTTTGCTGTGTATGCGACGCTTTGTAGTTCTTTCATGATTACTCTCCTAATTGAGTGAAAATATACTTTGCATGCAAAATATATTAGATCAGCTTTTTCGGGATTGCAAATACTTTGCATGCAAATTAAAATACACGTATTGAATTTTGAGGATCGAGTATGAAATACCCACAGCTAAAATTAGATAACCAGCTATGCCATCGCTTATATATGGCATCGAATGGGATTGCCCGTGCGTATAGAGATTCTCTTAATCAATTAGATTTAACCTACCCGCAATACGTAGTGATGATGGCGCTGTGGGAAAGAGATCAGATCAGCATTGCTGAATTACTTGAAAAAACCGCCATTGATGGTGGTGCAATGACGCAAATTTTGAAAAAAATGAGCGATAAAGCATTGTTGTCGATCACCAAAGATAGCCAAGATAAACGCAAACGACTCGTGCAGCTCGAAGCCAAAGGCAAGGCGATGCAAGATCAAGCTGCCGATATACCGTCGCAAATTCGTTGTCGCTTCCCAAGCATTAACGAACAACAAGCACTGCAACTGATTGAGTTACTCGATTTAGTAAATAGTGACCTTAATTAACAAAAATTATTTGAAAGTGAATTTGGATAATACCAACTTGCTTAATAAAGTGGGCTTTTTGAGGCAAGAAAACCTCGTTGATAACAAGGCAAAAATTTCGTTATTTAGTTGTTCTAAATGAGAAATTTTTAACGCTGGTAGCGACAGGTTTGCTCCCTCAAAATGATTACGTATTATTGCGAGCTGGTATCTAAACCTCTTTTTAATATAATTCTATACGCTATAGTGTTCAAAACTCATCAATACGGACACCATCATGAAAGCATTTGGATACACTACAGCAACCCCAACGTTATCGGACTCATCATTACAAGCGATTGAATTACCTGATCCCGTTGCGACAGGTCACGACATTCTTGTCGCCGTAGAAGCAATTTCAGTAAACCCTGTTGATACTAAAATTCGCGCCAATGTGTCACCAGGCAATGGCTACAAAGTTATTGGCTGGGACGCCGTGGGAACCGTTAAAGCTGTTGGCGACAAAGTTTCGTTATTTAATGTCGGTGATCGTGTGTTTTATGCTGGCGACTTAACGCGCCAAGGCAGTAATGCTGAGCTGCAACTTGTTGATGAACGCATTGTCGGTCTTGCACCAACAAGCCTCAGTAATAGTGAAGCAGCCGCCCTGCCATTAACCAGTATTACGGCATGGGAGTTATTGTTTGACCGTTTACAAATTGAAAAATCTAAAAGCAATAAGCCAGCCTCTGTATTAGTGATAGGTGCCGCAGGTGGTGTAGGCTCAATTTTAGTGCAGCTTGCCAAACAGCTTACCAATTTAACAGTTGTTGGTACCGCCGCACGAGAAGAAAGCGCCAACTGGCTTAAAGACTTAGAAGTTGATCATGTGCTTGATCATAGCAAAAACCTTAACGAGCAACGTCTTGCGGCCGATCTGAATGAATTTGATTACGTAGTGAGCTTAACGCACACCGACCAACACCTTGATAGCATTATGGAAGTGATCAAGCCACAAGGTAAATTGGCACTGATCGACGACCCTGCAAGCTTTGATATTTTAAAGTTAAAGCGTAAAAGTATTTCGTTGCATTGGGAGTTTATGTATACCCGCTCAATGTTCCAAACCGATGATATGATTGCCCAGCATCAGCTTCTTTCTGAGCTCTCGACCTTAGTTGATAACGGCACAATCAAAACAACATTGGGTGAGCATTTAGGTAAAATAAACGTAGCAAACCTTATTAAAGCCCATGGGATTTTAGAATCTCATAAAGCTCGCGGAAAGCTTGTGTTGGAGGGGTTTGAGTAACGAAGGGAAAGTTGCGAGGGGAAAGTTAGCGAGAGTAAAGAAGCGAGATGCGAGATGCGAGATGCGAGATGCGAGAAGCGAGATGCGAGGGACGAGGGGCGAGAAGCGAGGGCGAGCATGTAGCAGCGATTTCACATCGCGTATTTCCTCGATCATTAATAAAAAAACGCATCATTAAAGTGCATTACTACGCTTGCCTTTCACTATTTTAGTGCCAGTTTTTGGGGACGCCCTTACCGCTGAATATTAACCAATTGATTTTTAATGCATTTAATTTTAATAAAGGTTTGGCACAGATCTTCCAATAGTGAGTATGAACTGGCACTAACAAGGAGACTAACGTGACTAACTTCTTTCACACTCTTTATCTACTTTGGCGATTAGACATCAGCACATGGCATATGCATGAAGCAAACGATCCGCATAATGTGGCTGATTTGGAGCGTCGCTATGTTAAATAATGACCCCGCATTTATTGAAGCGCTTAAAAAAATTTCGGTTCATCAACTAACAATCACTGAAGCGTCTGAGCAGTACGACATTCCTAAGCGTGTGTTATACAAAGCCGCACGACAGCAACAAGTTAAGCAGAACAAACAAAAAGCGTATTTAATCGCCACTCAGAAGCGCCTTCAACAAAGTCTACGTAATGTAGAAATGGAGTTAGCTAGCTTCAGCTAAATAACTTCTGTATGGTTAAAATACACGCACAACAATGATGGATTAAGTATGCACGCAGTAGAAGTAAACTTTGATGGCTTAGTGGGGCCTACTCACAATTACGCGGGATTATCGTATGGCAATGTCGCTTCACTAAGTCACGCCTCTTCGCATTCCAACCCTAAAGAGGCCGTGCTTCAAGGCCTTGAAAAAATGAAAGCAATGCACGAATTAGGGCTAGAACAAGGTATTTTTGCACCTCATGCTCGCCCCGACATTAATGTGCTAAAGCGTTTAGGCTTCTCAGGCAGTGATAGCCAAATTATTGAAAAAGCATTTAAAGCAGACCCTATTTTACTGCGAGCTTGTTATAGTGCATCGGCCATGTGGACAGCCAATGCTGGCACTATCTCGCCTTCAGTCGATACGCTTGATGGCAAAGTGCACTTTACAGCTGCTAACTTAAATAACAAATTTCACCGCTCGCTAGAGCCCGTTACAACTACGGCTTTATTAAAAGCCATGTTTAACGATGAGCGTTACTTTAGCCATCATACGCACTTACCTGATCAAGGTTTTTTTGGTGATGAAGGCGCCGCAAATCATAATCGATTATGCGACAGCCATGCAGATACAGGGCTTGAGATCTTTGTTTATGGTGCAAGTAGTTTTAATAGCGCCTTACCAAAACCCGTGAAATTTCCTGCAAGACAATCTCTTGAAGCTTCGCAAGCAATTGCTCGTTTACATCAGCTAAAGCCAGAAAATCAATTATTTATTCAGCAAAACCCTGATGTAATAGACCAAGGTGTCTTCCATAACGATGTAATCGCTGTAGCCAATGGCAATGTACTTTTATGCCACGAACAAGCGTTTTTACATCAAGCTGATACGCTAAAACAGATTAAACAAGCTTACTTAGGTAACAAGCCACTCCATATTATTGAAGTGCCAACCAACAAAGTGAGCATTACTGATGCTGTAGGCAGCTATTTATTTAATAGCCAATTAATTACCTTAAGTGATGACAGCATGATGCTGGTTGCACCTAAAGAGTGTCAGCGTAATCAAGCTGTTCACGATTACATTCAAGAAATGATTTTGGCTGATAACCCAGTTCAGCAAGTGCGCTTTTTTGACTTGCGCCAAAGCATGCAAAATGGCGGTGGCCCTGCTTGTTTACGCTTGCGTGTAGCGCTCAACACTGACGAACTCGCAGCGGTCAATCCGGGTGTACGATTCAGCGAAGAAAAATATAACCAATTAGTAAGTTGGGCGAATAAGCATTACCGTGACTCTTTAAGTAGTGACGACTTTGCCGATCCAATGCTTTTAACCGAAAGCTACCAGGCACTTGATGAGTTAACCAGCTTACTTAACTTAGGCTCTGTGTATCCATTTCAACAAGAATAAATAATGAAAATTAAAGCTGTACACTCTATTAAAGGGGTGTCTAAATCACTCAATAGTTTACTGATTGATAGCGTTGCCAGTGGCGCATCAATCGGCTTTATTGCCCCGCTATCATTACAGTCAGCACATGACTACTGGCAAGGAGTCGATGGGGATTTAGCAACGCCTTACCGTAGGCTTTATCTTGCCCTTGATGGTGATACGGTGATTGGCTCAGTGCAGCTTTCTTTGTGCGCTAAAGCCAATGGCACTCACCGCGGCGAGGTTGAAAAGCTCATGGTGCACAGCGAACATCAAGGTAAAGGAATAGCAAAACAATTGATGAATAGCCTAGAAACCGACGCCCGTATATTAGGGATTCAATTATTGGTACTTGATACCCGCCAAGGTGACACTGCTTCATATTTATATCGCAAACTCGATTATATTGAAGCTGGCACGATTCCTGGTTTTGCGAAAAGCTCATCCGGTGAATTTGACGCAACGGTGTATTTTTATAAGCAGGTCGCCTAGATCTGCTTTTTATAGCCAATTGATATAATCATAAAGTCGACTAATAAAAATCTATAAACGTACTAAACTAGTACTGCGGATTTTATTAGGAGCGATAAATGGCGCTATCAATACAGCAACGGGTACTCTTTCTAGCCCTACTTCCCCCCCTACTCATTGCAATTATGCTGACACTCTACAACTATGTGCAATCAAAACACAGTGGTGCACAAACCGTTGAAAGTTTTGCCACACAAATGGAAAACGACCGAAAAGCAGAAGTTAGTAACTATCAAAAAATTGCCATGAGTTCGATTGCTCATCTCATCGCACAAGATGATGGCTATAATACTGAACAGCTACAAAACCAAGCAAAAAGCATTTTGCGTAATTTGCGTTTTGATGATGCTGGCGATACAGGCTATGTGTTTGTATATGATGTAAAAGGTGTCAACATTGCTCATGGCGTTAACGCCTCACTTGAGGGTAAAAACCTTTATGATTTTAAAGATCCTAATGGGGTTTATCTGATACGAGAGCTGATTGATGCTGCGAAGAAAGGCGGTGGCTATGTGCAGTATTCTTGGAAAAATACCAATGGCAGTGTAAACCCTAAACTCGGTTTTGCCGCTTTGCTACCAAAATGGAACTGGGTGCTAGGAACCGGTTTTTGGATCAGTGGCCTTGAGCAACAAGTTGCAGTGACAGAGCAACGTGTTAATGAAGGTATCGATAATGCCTTTATAAACACCGTTATCGCTTCAATATTCGCAGTTGCAATTACCGCAGCGATTGCAGTGGTGGTATCGCGCAGTATTACTAGCCCTCTGCACACAACCGTACTAGCAATGAACGATATATCACAAGGTGATGGCGATTTAACCCAACGTTTAATGGTGAAACGAGACGATGAACTCGGCAAGCTTGGCAGTTCGTTTAACCGTTTTGCCGATGACGTTGGTAAGATGGTTATTGATATTCGCCAATCATCGCAATCGATGAATCAAGCGTCACACAAACTCAACGAGCTACTTGCCAATATGCACGCAGGTATTAATCGTCAACATGAAGAAAGTGAACAAGTTGCAACCGCAATAAACGAAATGTCGGCGGCGTCAATGGAAGTTGCCCGCAGTGCTCAAGAGGCCTCAACCGCTGCTGAACATGCCGATCATTTAGTAAAACAAGCTAACAACCAATTACTCATTGCCATAAAAGTGATTAATGGCCTTGCCAAACAAGTTGATGAAGGGGCTAATGCGGTCGATCAGCTTAATCAACAATCGAGTCAAATTGGTAGTGTGCTTGATGTGATCAGAAACATTGCCGAGCAAACAAATCTACTGGCACTGAACGCAGCTATTGAATCTGCCCGAGCTGGTGAAGCGGGTCGTGGCTTTGCGGTGGTGGCTGATGAAGTGCGAACTCTAGCAAAACGCACGCAAGATAGTACTCATGAAATAGAGGCAATGATTGAGCAAGTACAGCAAGGAACAACAACTGTAAATAGCATTATGCAGTCAATCAAATCTGGCAGTGCAACCAGTGTTAATGAGGCAGGCGAAGTCGAAAAAGCGCTTAATGAAGTACTGCTTTCGGTTAACACCATCACATCACAAAATGCACAAATTGCCACAGCCGCTGAAGAGCAAACGTCAGTGTCTGAAGCCATTAATCAAAACATGACGACCATTGTCGATATCGCTAACAAAACCGCTAATGATACCGATGTAGCCACATCGTACATGCATGAACTAACAGACACGGCAACGCAGTTAGAACAAAATGTTAGCCGTTATAAAACCTAATAACTGATTGATGGTTAGGCAGGCATTGCAGCCTGCTTAACAAAAATCATTGGTCTTTTGTAAGTTCTTTAGCCAATCGAACAAGTCATTATCGTAGCGCTTTAGACGTTGTTGATGTTTGTCATTAAGACTATAAAAAGGCGCAATACAAATATACTTTTCGCCCATAATAAGTACTAAGCGCAAACCAAAAAATGAGTAATGGTGAATAAACTGCACTTGTCTTGCATGCATATGACGGCATTGTCCAAATAAATTACGGTAATGCACACCATGGCGACACACCGTTAAATTGCGCTTTGAATTAAACACAAGTAGCGCTAATAACAACGTAACTGCACAAGCTAAAAAGCTAAAAAGTAAGCTGCTCACTTCTGATACGCTATTAATAAATCCCACAAATAAGATTAAGTTAAATGCAGCTAGCAGTGCCCAACTCCTCAACTCAAAGCGCTTTTCTAAATCAATGACCTTCATTTTTGTTCCTAGATTTTTATTTTTTGCGATGGTGTCAGCAAAATGTGGAAGAAAAATGAATTTGCTTAAAAAGCACGCTAAATTTGCATTTATATTTTGTCGTGGCTTTCAGCTTGTTACATAAAAGGTACAAAGGTGTTAATCGAAACTTATCATTAGCAATTCAAGTTACATTAAGTTTTAGTTATTACACTATTAGTAAATTTTTAGAACACAAAGGGAAGAAATGATGAACTTTAAAACTACATTACTTAGCAGCGCCGTTTTATTTGCACTTGTTGGTTGTGGCTCAGATGACGACAAGAACGACTCGGTTGATCCTCAGCCACAAACTGCACAGTTCACATTAGGTGTGTCTGATGCACCAGTGACAGGTTTAAAAGCTGTTAATGTTGTGTTTGATTCAATCACATTGAAAACCCAAGGTGGTGAAGAGTTCACTTTTGAGACCCGTGAAGATGATGATGAAACCATGCCTGAAATGGTTAACCTATTAGACTACACAGGTGATGATGTGTTTTCTTTATTAGAAGATGAAGAAGTACCTGCTGGCGAATATCAATGGATCCGTGCAGATGTTATCAATGGTGACACAAACGATTTAACCATGACTTCGCATGTTGTTTACGAAGATGACAGCATTGCACCACTGGTTGTTAAACGTAAAGGCAACGATGGTATCGGTGAAATCCAACTTGATGGCTTTACCCTTAACCAAGCTGGTAACGACTTTGTTATCGAATTTGACCTTAAAAAGTCACTAGTTGATCCACAAAATAGTGATGAGATCTTCTTAAAACCACGCGGTGTTCGCTTAGAAAACCTTGCTGATTCTGAAGATATCGAAGGCACTGTAAGCGATGTACTTATCGCTAACTGTGAAACTGATAATATCGATATCGCACTAGAAGATGGCTCATTCGGTCATGCTGTTTACCTATACAGCAGCGATGTTGAAATGCCAATGGACAACTATGAAGTTAACGAAGATGAAACACCATTAGATGCACCTATTGCAACGGCGGATGTTGTTTTCGATAGCGAAGATAACCAATACGAATTTGAACTTGCGTTCATTCAACCTGGTGATTATCAACTTGCTTATACCTGCGCTGCGCACATTGATGACGTAGAAACGCAAGACGAAGCATTTACGCTTTATCAAGTAAAACCAATTACAGTAACATCGGGTGAAGACTTAGACGTGTCTTTCACTGTTTCTGAATAATATTGGAATCAATACCCCCATTAAAAAGCCCGCACTGCGGGCTTTTTGTTGTTTAGAGTGTGTCGTAACGAATAATTACTTCAGATATTTGATCCACCACTTTATCTGCACCGGTTTTAATGTCTTCCATGATCATGCTGACTTCTTCAACATTTTGCTGAGACTCACCAGACAGAGCTTCGATTTCTTCGATAAGAGCCGTCATTTTTGCTGCGATTTCTTGCGTTTTTCCAATTAAGCCTGATATTTCACTGGTCGACACAGAAGTACGTTGCGATAAATTTCTAACTTCATCGGCAACCACCGCAAAACCGCGACCATGCTCCCCGGCTCTGGCAGCTTCTATCGCTGCATTTAAGGCGAGTAGGTTTGTTTGTTCTGCGATGCTATTAATGGTTGTTACAATTTCACCTATTTGTGATGACTGCTGCGCTAACACATCCGACAGTTCACGGGTTTGATGAACTTGCTCGCTCACTTTTTTTGATGACGCAACACTACTTAAAATTCGCTGCTGACCATTCGTCACGACTTGCGAGGTTTCTTCAGACGTGTGGCCGGCATTTTCAGCTGCATGTTTAACTTCTTCGGTGCTGTTAACTCTGGCGGTGACATCAGATGCAAACTTAATGATCTGCGTCACTTTACCCTGTTTATTAAAAATAGGGTTATAGGTTGCCTCTAAGTAAAGCGGGCTGCCATCACGTTTTTTACGAGAAAATTGCCCAGAGAAAATGCGCCCGTTTGCAAGATCTTGCCAAAAGTTGGGGTTCTTTTGATAAAAGTCGTCATAACAAAACAGTTTATGATGCTGACCTTGGATTTCAGCAAGACTGTAACCTACAACATTTAAGAAATTATCATTCGCAGAAATAATATGACCATCCGGCGTAAAGCGGATCATCGCAGTGCTTTTATTAACGGCATCATAGATTGCCGACATTTCATCAAGTTTTTCGACTTCTTTAGTAATTTCTGAAGCGAACTTAATTGCACAGCGCACCTTGCCATCATCACCGCGAACAGGAAAATAGGTTGCACGCAGCCAAATATCTTCGCCGGCACCATTTATGCGCGAGAAAACCCCTGACTTTGCTTGGCCTCTAGCAATATCTTGCCAAAACGTTTGATACTCTTTTGAGCTGCTATATTCAGGCGCACAAAACTTACTATGATGCTGACCAATAATATCGCCAGCTTGCACTTTCATTGTTTTACAAAACAAATCATTGGCTTCGAGAACAGTTCCATCTGGTGTAAATTCGATATAAGCAATATTTTCTCTGATCCCAGATAAATATTGCTGACTTTTATCAACATCATGCTGCAAGGCATCAATGAGTTGATCTTTATTTTTACTAAACCACATTGAAACACCAGTTATTAGGGTCGTTAAATAAATATTAGCTCAGTAGCATAAGAAATAGAATTACAAAATGGTTCTTTTTTCTTAATGATTAACAGGTTAACCAACTGCCTGTTCTTACACTAAAGCGCTTTCTTCTTAAACATTGAGCAAATATATAATATTATAAGCCTTACCCAAACAGCCTAGGCTTTGTTATGACATCGCGTATTCTCAAATCAATTTTTTACTCATCTTTTCTATTAGGCTCTGCTGTATTTTTGCAAGGCTGCCAAGAACAACCTCAATCTGATCATATTGCCGTCACTGGCGGGCTTATCCAAGGGCAAAAAGAAGGGCGTTTTATTGCCTATAAAGGCATTCCGTATGCTGCAGCTCCGGTGGGAGAGTTACGCTGGCGAGCACCAGAGCCTGTTCCTAAGTGGCAAGATGTAAAAGTACTTAACGATTACGCGCCTGACTGTATGCAAAAGCCGTTTGCAGCCGACGCTGCACCGCTTACAACAACTCCTTCGGAAGATTGCCTTTATTTAAATGTATTTAAACCCACTAAACACAGCGATACCCCTTACCCTGTTGTGGTATGGATACACGGTGGTGGCTTTGTAAATGGTGGTGCATCACCCGCAGTTTACTCTGGTGAGAGCTTTGCTAAACAAGGGGTTATTTTTGTTAGCTTTAATTATCGCCTAGGCCGATTTGGCTTTTTTGCGCACCCTGCTCTCAGTCGTTTTGAGAACGATGCGCTTGGCAACTACGCTTTAATGGATCAAATTGCGGCCCTTGAATGGGTTAAACAAAATATTGCTCAATTTGGTGGTGATGCTGCAAAAGTGACACTCATGGGTGAATCTGCAGGAGGCGCATCGGTACATGCGATGATGCAAACACCTGCTGCTAATGGCTTATTCCAGCAAGCGATTATTATGTCAGCGGGCGGACGAGAGCTTTTTAAGCAGTTGCCTCTAACTAGTGATGATGACACCGTATTAAGTGCCGAAAAAATTGGCGAAAACTTTGCCAAACAACACACCATTTTAGGCAGTGATGAAAATGCCCTTGCTGCACTACGTGAGTTATCTGCCGAAGACGTGGTTGATGACCTAAATCTGAGCACATTAAACCGACAAAATGATGTTGAACCTACGTACGTTGGCGGGCCAATTATTGATGGCACCATCATCAATTCGGCGACAGAAGCGCGCTTGAGTAAAGGCACGTTTAGCCATGTTGCGACCATGGTCGGTACAACAGATATGGATTTAGGCTTTGCTAATTTTGCTTCTAAAGAGGCGCTATTCGCAAGTTTTGCTCCGCACAGTACACAAGCAAAAATGACTTACGATGCAAGCGGCGAAACGCCATTGCCTTTACTCAATTACCAAGTTGGGCAAGATGCTTTGATGCAAGAGCCAGCAAGGTTCGTTGCAAAACGTGTGACAGATATGGGGAAAGATGCCTTTTTATATCGTTTTGGTTATGTGGCGCAAACTTTAGATAAACCCGGTGCAGAGCACGCCAGCGAAATTCCGTACTTTTTTAATACTGTGGCAGCGAAATATGGGCATGTAACCACTGAGCAAGATAAGCAAGCCGCTAAAATAATGCACCGTTATGTGACGAATTTTATTAAATTAGGCACACCAAATGGCCCGGGTTTACCGACTTGGCAAGCATATAAAAATGATGAATCTTTTATACTGCAAATGAGTAAATCAGGGACTGCAGAGTTTTTACCGGATCCCTTACAAGCGCGGTTAAACATCACAGAAACAAAAGCTGAAAAGTAATCAAATAAGGCGCTTAATTAAAGCGCCTTATTTTTACCCTTGCTGCTGAACATACTCAAGCGCAGTCATCTTGTGGTATGTCACATTAGGATGAAATACATGAGTAGGATCCGGGTCAACCACCTCAATTGGCGTGCCTTGGCTACGTGCAATATCGAGTGCCATTTGCGTTATATTGACACTAAACGAGGTGCCGATAAAGACGATTTTATCGGCATCGAGCATACGCTGTTGCGCCTCAGAGATTCGATAAAGCTCAGTGTAGTATTCGTCAAATAACAGCACGTAAGGCTTAAACGATTCATTAAGCTTGGGGCTTTCATTATCAATATTAAAAACCTCGAGCAGTGAGTTGTGGAGGTTGTCTTCGTTGACTTTGTCCCACGGCGCGTTAAAAGCCATCACATCGTCACCTTGATGGTGAAACAGTGTCATTTGATCTAAGCGACCATGAATAGCAATAAAATCGGTGTTACCTGCTTTACCATCAAGGCCATCGATATTTTGCGTAATGAGATTTTTATCACTCAACCAATGATGCACTTGATTGGGACCGTGATGGCGATAGGTTGCAAAACGATGATAATACCAAGCTAAAAATTCGCGGGGATTATTTTCGTACATAGCACGTGTTGCCATTTCCATCGGCGTATAATTTTTGCTGCCAATGGTCCAATAACCATCTTCGCCACGAAAGGTCGGTATACCGCTAGCGGCACTCACACCTGCCCCAGTAATATAGAGTGTATTCATAGAGATAACTTTACCTTGTAACCAAGTGAATCGGCTGTCACTTGTTGATTATTATCCATACCACCAAGACGATACAAGCTTCCTTGGTGCTCTAATAAACCTCGATGATCCATGCTCGCGGTATCGGCTTTTGGCATTACATGCCACGTGTTTTTATCAACATCAAAGCGCCAAACATGATCACTCGCTGGCGCTGGTTTACCATCGTACCCCATACCATTGTAGTTATATGGGTTATCAGAGCCGCCCATCATATAAATGTCGCCATTAAAACTGGTTGCTGCCATACGGTAATGAGCAACACCTGTTGGGTGTGGCACGGTACGCCAATCTATCTTTAATGGGTTATTTGCATCAATCGTACCTTTTAAACACTGTGCAACCGCAGCGAAAGAACGACGTTTATCAGCATTCGCCTGTGTTTTAACGCCATCACACACCAATATAGTGTTCCCACTAATTGCCGCCGCTTGGCCAAACACCGGTTGACCTAAAAATGGCGAAGCCTGTTGCCAAGTATCTGTATGCGTATCATACACTTGTACAAGGTTTACATTCCCATCGTTATGCCAACCACTGACTAAATAGATATAACGCTGCTGGTACGAAAGCGCTACACTGTCATCCACCGGCACTGGCATATTGGCAAGTTGCGTATATGAATTAGAGAGCACATCATAGCGATATACATCGGGTGTAGAGATTTCTTGATGATCGGCGCTAACGGTATACCCACCAAATACATAGGCATGCTTACCCACACCCACAGCGGTACTCGCCAAACGGCCAGTAAGGGGCAACGTACTTGGTACGGCTTTAGCTGCTTGCCACGCCTTATCGCCCACTTTAAGGACCCACACTTTATTGTGAACATCGGTATGTGCTTTGCCTGAGCTCAAGCCCATAAAACTTAAAAAGTAGGCTTGTTCATCAATAACAACTTTGGCAACAGCATTGTTCGCGACGGGTTCAGGTAAGGCAGGTATGGTTGCAAGTGCAGTAGAAAATAACAGGCTCATAAATTAAATAGGTAACTTAACACATAGTTTAAGAATACCATTTTATGAGCCTGAAGAAAGGCTCGCTATTAGTAAGCAATACTAATACGTTGATTTAAATGAGCTGCCGATTGTGCTTCATCAAGCATCGCTTTAGCATAATCAGTGACTGATATTTTGCTTTCGCCTTTTGCATCAGTAAAGAAGCTGTCGCCACCAACACGGTACGGGCCTTCTGACTCACCAGGGTAAATGACCGCAGCTGGTGATACAAAAGTCCAAGCTGTATCTACTTTTGAGGCTCTAAACACATCAAGTGCCTCACCTTGAGCTATGGCTTCTGCTTTGTATTCAGTAGGAAAATCTGGACTTGATACCAGTGTTACACCGGGTGCGACTTCTAAGCTACCTGCACCGCCCACCCATAAAATACGTGTGTTAGTACCTGCAAGTGCGTTTAGTAATTGTTTTGCTGTATTTGCCACAATTTCATGGTTACCTAAAGCACGACCACCAATTGCAGCAATAACAACATCACTACCTGCAGCTGCAGTTGCGATATCGTCTTTAGTTAAATCAAATTCAGTCACAGTAACGTTATCTTGGGTTACTTTACTTGCGTCTCTAACTAATGCATTTACTTGATGACCACGTGCGATTGCTTCTGAAGTAATGTGGCTGCCAATCCAACCTGTTGCGCCAATAACTGCTAATTTCATGAGGAATTCTCCGTTGTTTGTTTAAATGAATGCAGTTTACTTGTTCACTAATTACTGATAAATACACTATATAGATACACATTGTTTCACTTGAAGATACCAATGGATAAACTCAATTCAATTACTAGCTTTGTCGAGGTTGCCCGTACCGGCAGCTTTACTCAGGCTGCAGAGCATTTAGGTTTAAGCCGATTACAAGTTTCTAGACATATTCAAGATATAGAAAAGTGGCTAAATTTAAGGTTGTTTCATCGCACAACACGCAAAGTAAGTTTGACCCTTCAAGGCGAAGAAGCCCTTAGCTATTGCCAGCAAATATTAAATCAAGTGTCTGATTTACAAAGCCGAGCACACAGCCATAACAATGAATTGGTAGGTACCATTCGAGTTGCCTCTCCGATTGGGCTTGGCCAACATAAACTGTTTGATGCCATTGAAGTATTCACCAAGCGCCATCCTCAGACGCGCTTTGAACTGTTACTTTCAGATAGTTTATCGCAGCTGGTTGATGACCGCGTTGATATCGCTTTGCGTTACATCCACCAGCCCGATGAAGGTCTTATTGCCCGTAAGCTAATGTATATCGCAACCGCAGTATGTGCTTCTAACGATTATTTAGCTGCGAACCCACCGATTAATGAGCCGAGTGACTTAACCGCACATAATTGCCTTGTTCATAACAAACACACTATTTGGCAATTTCAACACGACGACAACACACAAAAAGTCACGGTTAAGGGCAACATTGTTGCCAACGATATGGGGGTGCTTTTAAAAGCAGCGAAACAAGGAATCGGGGTAGCTCACCTACCATGTGATCTCGCCAATGACTATTTGGCATCAGGTGAGCTTGTTAAAGTACTGCCTGAGCATACTACTATGGGCTCTCACTTATGGGCAGTGTATTTATCACGTAACTTCCAACAAAATGTGGCCAGAGCGTTCATCGACTTTTTAGCAGAGCACTGGCAACACGATATTTTATAATCTAAACCTGCTGCAAATACGTATAAGCTACAAAAAGGAGCCGTAATGCAGCACTTAGATCATGAAATATCACGCATCATAGAGATGGCGTGGGAAGATAGAACCCCGTTTGAAGCAATAAACCAACAGTTTGGTTTAAATGAAAAAAGCGTTATCGCGCTAATGCGTGAGCAATTAACAAGCTCGAGTTTTAAACTTTGGCGAAAACGCGCAGCGGGTAGGCAAACCAAACACTTAAAAATACGCCATCCAGATATATCCCGTGGTTACTGTAAAACCCAATATAAACATAGATAAAGTTATTTTATCTTTTGTGAAAACTGCCCAACCGCATCTACCACTTTTCGAGCGCCATGTTGAATGTCGCTCATCACGCTACCAGACTCTGAAGCAAGTTTAAAACCTTGTTCAGCTTTTGCTTTTCCTAATTCGATAACTTCAACCGTTTGTTTAGTCAAAGACCTATTTTGTTTTACAACATCAACAATCTCGACTGTCGAATTAGAGGTTCTTAAAGCAAGTTGTCTTACTTCATCAGCCACCACCGCAAAGCCTCGGCCTTGATCACCTGCACGAGCCGCCTCAATGGCAGCATTAAGCGCCAGTAAGTTTGTTTGATCTGCAATACTACTAATACTTTGTACGATGGCAGAAATATGTTGCGATTGCTTATCGAGCTCAGCCATTTCAGCTGCAGCTTGTTCCATTTGCTTCGCTAAATCGTCCATTACATGAACCATTTCATCTAAAACGGTGGCACCTTGCTTTGCTGCTTTATCGGTTTCAGTGGATGTGCTGTAGGCAATATCCGCCGCTTGAGACACAGCCATTTCTAGATTCACTTGTTCGGTGATGACGGTGGCAAACTTAACGACTTTATAAAGCACATCTTGCTCGTTAAAAACCGGATTGTAAGTCGCCTCCAACCAAATGGATTCACCAAATTTATTCACCCGCTTAAATCGTGACGAGATAAATTGGCCTTTTTGTAATTTCTGCCAAAACTCAGCATAGCCAGTTGAGTTTGCTTCAGCTGGTTCACAAAACATACGGTGATGTTTACCGATAATTTCGTCTTTTGTATAACCAACCCCCGCTAGAAATTGCTCATTCGCTTTTAAAACATGGCCATCTAAATCAAACTCAATAACCGCCATAGACCGATTAATTGCTTTCACTAAGTCTTTATTTTCTTGCGATGTTTCAATTGTTCGGGTCAGTACACTGGCGTGAAGATCAAACTTTTCAAAGCCCTGCTGTTTATTTAAAATTGGATGGAAAAATACTCTTAACCAAACATGCTGGCCCTGCGTATTTAAAAGTTGAACAGCACCGACCCAAGCTGATTTATCTAAAATAGCTCGTTTAAAATGAAGATAATGCTTTGCGTCTTTGGCGCTGCTAGGCACCAAATCAAGCAGAGGTTTTCCTATTAGTTGTGCTTCTGTAAAGCCGAGTTCTGCTAATACTTGCGTATTGGCAAACGTGATATGACCTTCCCTATCGAGTTCCAACGTAAACATTCTATTATCTAATGTATCTTTCACTTGAGATACACGAAACAATTCATCTTCTAACTGAGCTATCCTTTCTTTCAATGGTTGGGTAAAAAACATAAATCATCCCACCTTTAATACCAAAATTATCACAGAGTAGCTCGATAAGAACTACTAACTTCTGTACCGCCAAATGATTTTAGCGTAAAAAAGTTGGATGAATACTGGCTTTCAAAACAATAGGAAGTTTCTTGAGGCAAAATAAGAAATGATTTAATTAAATAGCATTATAAAAGCCTAACTGAGTAGGCTTTTTGTCAGTGATTCAGTTGGTTTGCAAATTGCCCAACTGCATCAACCACTTGCTGCGCACCGTGTTGTATGTCTTCCATCACTTGACCAGACTCATTTGATAAAGACACGCCTTGCTCAGCTTTCACCTTACCTTGCTCAATAACCTTTACTGTATTTTGCGTAAGTGACTGATTATTATTTACCACTTCAACAATTTCTTCGGTGGCTTTTGAGGTTCTTGAAGCAAGCTGTCTGACTTCATCAGCCACCACCGCAAAACCTCGCCCTTGCTCACCGGCACGAGCAGCTTCAATTGCTGCGTTTAGCGCCAGCAAGTTCGTTTGCTCCGCAATGCTACTTATACTTTGCACAATGGCTGCAATTTGCTGTGACTGTTTATCAAGTGCTGAAATCTCTTGGGCTGCTTGCTCCATCTGCTGGGCTAATTCATTCATCACCGTCATGGTGTTTTGTAACACCTCAGCCCCTTGTTGAGCGAGTCTATCAGTCTCTGTTGATGTGCCATACGCAATTTCGGCCGCTTGAGAAATTGCCTGTTCACGATTAACTTGCTCAGTGATCACAGTGGCAAACTTCATCACTTTGTAAAGCTCACCAAAATCATTTGAAATGGGGTTGTATGACGCTTCAAGCCACACTTCATTGCCATGACGGTCAACACGTTTAAACCGATCAACAACAAACTCACCACGCTTTAAGCGCTGCCAAAACTTCTCATACTCAGCTGACTCAGCAAGTTCAGGCTCACAAAACATACTGTGGTGCTTACCTACTATCTCATCTTTTTTATAACCCATACTCTCTAAAAACGGTTCATTTGCGTTAATAACCTTGCCCTCTAGGTCAAACTCAATAACCGCCATCGAGCGATAGATTGCATTAATAGTATCGCGCTGTTCACGAGAAGTAGAAATTGCATCGGTAAGCACAGTGCCGTAAATAGCAAAGTAATTAAGCTCACCTTGCTCTGTGTGAACCGGGTGTGCAATCAAACGGAGCCACTCAAGCTTGCCGTCATAGCGAGTTATTTGTAAGTGCCCAACCCCATGCTGTTGATTTTCAATGGCATTTTTCAAGTCTTTAAACTGGTCAGTATTTCGAGATTGTTCAGTAATAATATCTTGGAAGGGTGAGTCAATTAGCTGGTTGTGCGAGTAGCCTAATTCATCTAAAAAGTTCTGGTTAATATAAGCCATCGTGCCATCTGCACGCAGCCTAAGCACCAACATCTCTTCATCAATACCCGAAGTGAGATCTTTTAGCGGATAAAGCTCAGCTTTTAACGTATCAATTTCAGCCTGTAAGGATTTACTAAACCACATAAAACGCCCTGATTTTTTATTAACGTGTTGTTGTTCATAAAATTGTAGAACAATTATCGCAGGGCGCTACTTTAAGATAAGCAAAAAGAATTAAGAAAAGTGATTTAACTAAGAAGCTTGAGAGGTCAATTTAACGTATTTCTCAGCCAACTCATCTAAAGTTTCACGATGATTTGGATCTGGCTTAATGCAATCAATAGGACACACACTAACACATGTAGGGTTATCGTAATGCCCAACACACTCAGTGCATTTATTTGGGTCTATTTGATATATTTTCGCGCCCATATAAATAGCTTCATTCGGGCACTCAGGATCACACATATCACAGTTAATACATTTGTTATTGATGAGTAATGCCATTTAATGACCTCGAAAATAAATCACTATAAAACAAATAGTTACATGAGTCGGTATGTAACACATATATTTTTCAAACAAGCTTAGTTTGAAAAATATTCGATAAATAATAACACAATTCGTAGCACACTCTGTTTATGAGCAGCCGTTACAAAAGCGGTCGCGCATTCTACTTTACCCCACTCTAAATTTTGTTGATCTAGATCAAACGACAGGCCTGCAGGGCTTAATAAACCTGAGTTTTAGAGAAATGAAAAACACGAATAAACCCATTACAAAAGCCGAATACATCAAAGCAAAAGCAGTTTGGAAAGAGACGAAGGCACCTTTTTCAATGTTGTACATAAAAAAGTGTGTTACTGCGATTCAAATAATTTCAAATTTTGAGAGAAAAGTTGCTTTAAAACAAGGAATTAAAAATAAGCCCTTGGTTCGTTTGTCTAAATATGAGCAACAACACAATTTACGGCTCGTATTCACCCCAAAAGGTAAGGTCATCTTCTATTCTAATTTCCCGAAAAAGTTAGAGATTCGAAACGTAAAGCTAGGGGAGCTACCAGAACTCACCATTGCAAAAGCAAGAGAGCTTACGAAAACGATATTGGAGGGAAGAACGATATTCGCCGATTTAAACACTATTTTTAAAGAATATGAGCAGAACCTGACAAACCGACATTTACTCGCACCAACAAAGTTTGCAGCCGGTTCATTGAGAACATATAAGTGCAGAGTAAAAAAGCTTAAGCAGTACTTTAATATGAAAACGAGATTTCAAAGTATTACGGCAGGGGATCTTGAGCGAATCATTGATAAAATTATTGCTAGCGAATCCAACAACCAAGCCATAGAGCTATTTGCTCAAATAAGGCGTATATGGAAGTTTGCCAAAAATAAGTTTAACAATGGCCGTAATCCTGCTGCTGACATTGATGATTATTATGTTTCTGATCGAGTTGATACTCCCCGCCCGTGTCAAGCCTACACTGACTTAGATTCAATTGCAGAGTTGTGGATCAACCTTGCAACTACACCATGCATTCACCAGAAGAACGCAGCCAGGTTTATGATTTTAACAGGCTTGAGGCCTATCAACATTCCTCAAATGAAATGGTCATGGCTGAATAGTATTACCTTTCCGACCTTAATAACTTTTCCGTCATCCATCGTAGGTGTACGTGGTGAAATGAAAAACCAAAAAGAATACAGACTCCCACTAACAAAAATGATGCGTACTATTATCCTTGAACAAAGGGCATGGATGGAATCGGCACGACCTAATTGCAATCAAGAGTTCATTTTTCTGCAACCTCGCGACCCTATGAAGCAATTTTCTAAACGCTCCCTCGATAAAATTATCAAAGACTATTCTCCATTTGATGCAGTAAAAGGCGATATCGAACAGATTGTAATGAAAGGCTCTGCGGGTGCATTTTGTACTATGTGTAGAAGCTTTTTTAAATCCAATACAAAAGAGCTGTTAGTATCAAACGGCTACCACTTTAAGCATGCAGAAGACTTAACCCGGTTAGCACTTCATCATTTGAGAAAGTCTGATGATCCGAATGGGCTTAACTACGATAAATCTGAAGAGCTCTACGGCACTTCAACAAAACTTAAGTTTAATGTATTTAAGTTACACGAGGTCAGCATTTTAAAACGAGTCCATGAATTTCAAAGCTTAGAGTTAAGGCCTACAGCATTTCAGGTAAACCAACAAAAAATAATCAAAGATAAGGAACATAAGAAAGCGCTAAGAGAGCGAATTAAAGCATCTCTTGTCCATAAAGGTGCATACATTCAATTCATAAATCAGCCTTTTGGCGATACAGGAAAATCAGTTAAAGAGTTAATTCTGACTAAAGATGGTAGAACTGTAATCGAAAGTTACCTTGATGATATTGCTGTTTAAGCTAAATACTCATCCGAAAAGTATACTGAAAGAGCATATAGAAACTAAATAATGACTTAGCGTAAAGCCGGGTCATTTTTCGTACAACAGCAAAGGTGATGAACACTTTTCGCTCAAAAATAATAAATAGTATTGGCAAAAATAAATTTAACGGTAGAACGAAGAAAAGTATTGAATTTTGATGAACTTACAAAGAATTTATAAAAAGTACACAAAAATCGTTAAAAAATTTTATTAAAAAAAATTTAAAAAAGTTTAGTACCCAAAACATACTAATACACCACCAAAAAGCTCAGATTTGATAATAAGCTTATAAACGACATATCAGTAGCTTAAACAAAGCCATTTAATTTCACCACCAAAATGATCTTAGTAGTCATAGGCTTAAAGCCATAGCTGGCAAGGCTTCCCCCCTCTTGCAGCAATCAAAAAACTCATTCAACATAATAAAAAAGCGACAAAGTTAATTCATCCCAGATGAAATAATAAAGACTTAATAAAATATGAAAAAAACCAACAAGAAGTTTAAGAAAAATAAAATAAGCAGAATATTAGATAAAATTAGAAACCTATCTAAGATAACAAGTGAAAATGAGTCTGAGAAGCAAAGTGAAAGTGAGTGTATTAGCAAGTCGAAATTCGACAGTATTAAACCACCATATAGTGATAAAGATATTTTAATATTATCTGAATGCGCTGCAGCAATTAAATACCCAGAACCAGAACCAGGTCAACCAAAAAAAGATCATAGGAAATCTAAATATTGTAGCAAAAGCAAATTAAGGTTCGTTTTTAATTTAAATGGAATCGTGCAATTTTTTGCACACTATCCTGACCATCCAAAGTTAAAACAGCCTTTATTAGGTAACAATAGAACAATGACAGTCGCTGAAGCTGCAACTCTTAGCGCCTATATTTTAGAGAATCAGTTATATGGTCAAACGCTTGGAGAAGTTGCTGAACTGTATATAGAAGAATTAAAACAAGAGCAAAAGAGTGATCGTCGTTTATTTTCAGATGGAACCATTAGAACGTATTCATGCTACCTTAGAAAATTTTCAACTATCATTGGCGTTGATAAAAGGTTTATTGATATTACAAGTGATGATATTCAACTAGCATTTACGAAATTAAAGAGTGATCTTACAAGGGAATATGTAGAAACTATTTTCCATCGCGTTAAAGATTTATTTAAGTTTTCAATAGACAGGCTAAATTATAAGAACAACCCTTTTAATAATGTCAAAAGTTTATATTTATCTAAGAAAAGATGTGAAATAAGAAAGTATGAAGGCTACACAGATAATGAATCTACAGCAAAGCTATTAATCGCTCTGGAACACAACGAAAATAGAAATTTAGTAAATGCTTTAAAGCTTTGTATTTTTGCTGCATTAAGACCTCAGTGCGCTTGCACATTAAAGAGCAGCTATTTAGATAATTTAGATGATCCGAAGGTTTTGATAATACCAGGTAGTACCACAACAGAAAGAGGGCCAACAAAAAACCAACAAGAACAGAAAATAATATTAACCAGTGAAATGATAAAAGCCATAAAAGATCAATTAGCATATTCAAAAAGAGTATATGGTGAGATAAAAGAGTACTTGTTTGTAAGCATACGAAATCCTGAAAATCATTTACCATACAATACGCTTAGGGAGTTCATGCAGAAAAATGCACCTAAGAATATGGATAAGGCAAACCCTTATAAAATTAACAAGAAAGGCTCTAAAGGTTCTTGCTTAACTATGTTTAGAAAACTTGCTAAAACAAATGTAATGGTTGCATTAACAAATGATTATTCAACACTAACGGAAGCTGAAATTGACTCAAAAGAAATATTACACCACATAAGTAACTCTGAGAAAAAGCCATCAACAGAAGAAAAAAATGAAGCTGAAGCAAATAGGATGCTGCATATTTTACATACAAATCATGACCGCTCCGGAAGGCATTACACTTCCGCAGAGGAGCAACACGGGACGTACTCAAAAGAATCAAACAATTTATTCATGATGCATGAAAATGCAATCCTTGAAGCTATGAATAAAATAAAGAAAAGTAATGAAGAATATCAAACCATTTAAGTCTGGCGCATTATCTAACTCGTTTATGGACAAAAGTTTCTTAGCCCATTCGGGCGATACCTACCCATGAGTTTACTTTTGATAGCCCTAAAACCAGAACGGCACTACTTTTCAGGATGCCGAATCTGCAAGAAAATTGACAATAACTTGCACCTTGGGTATTTGTTAGTAATTTAATTCTATTCGATATATGCGCATAAGTATGCATTGAGCGCAAGTAAGGTCTTCTCAGCATTGTGCAAGACCTATGCTTTGCCGCTAACTGCTGCTATGTCGTGTGTGAATAGAATAAGGGGTGACTAGGATCACCCCAAGCATAGATACTTTATTCTACTCTTACATGTCGTTTTACTAGTTCCCTATACCTCTCATACTTTACCATTAGGTCTCGTTGAATGACTGCACCACCACTTATTATCCTATCTGTCATTACAATACCGTCTAAATGATCAATTTCATGCTGCAAAAGTTCGGAAAAATCAGGATCTATATTGGTCAACGAACATTGCTGTCCGCTCTCATCTGTATAGCGGATATCAATACTACAATGCCTTTCTACTTCCACAACAATATTAGGCATGCTCATACAATCATCCCAGACCACCATTTTCTCTGAGCTTGTACGGGTAATTTGAGGGTTAATTAATACTTGGGTGTCTTTTTTTATCCTAATAGCAATTATACGCTTGTTTATACCAATTTGCGGTGCTGCCATAGCTCTACCCCAGTCATGCTCAGACTGGAATTCTTTTAAAGCTACTATTAGTTGTTCAATCTCATCGGACAACTCAGGATCGTTGAAGTCAGCTTCCGCACTTGGAATATGTAAACTTGGTTCGCCAAAGGCTAGGATTTGCACTTTTTTCATCTGACTAATCTCTTGTTCAAAGTTGTTAAATACTATCTGTTGGTTTTTGCTGAGTTATGCTTGTTCAAATCGTTTTTCGTTCTCACTGTGTCTCTGTAACAATGATTAATGGTCTAGCATTGCTTGGAACGGCAGAAAACATTAAGCCAGCTAATCCAGCAGCTCCTGATGTATGACGCCACTTTATCATCTGAGCTTTCAATTTTTGTTCCTGTATAATTCACAACGACTTATTACTATTTTGGGTTGCTCAACGCGCTGTAATAGCTAAAGACAGCCCAAAATACAGGAAGAGAGATCCAACAAAGCGATTGAGCCAAGGTTTAATGATCCCTGAATGGTTAAGTTGGCTTGCGATTGCTGATGCTGTCCAAGCAACAATTAGGTTCCAGAGTGTGCCATTAATATTAAAAATAATGCCTAGTGTTAGCATTGCCATTGGATAGTTGTCGGAACTGGCGGAAATAAACTGTGGTAGAAAAGCAATAAAGAAAATTGCCACTTTGGGATTCAGAGCATTCGTCATAAAGCCCTGCCAAAAAATGTTCTTAAGGCTGGTTTCAGCAGCCACACTATCTTTTTGTAGATTCTTCTGTCGAGAAAAAATCATTTTGAAACCGATAAAAACGAGATAGGCTCCGCCCAACCATTTAACAACCGTGAACAATGTCGCAGACGAAGCGATAAGTGCTGAAATACCGACCGTTGCGCCGATCACATGGACACCACAGCCTGCGCCTATACCTAAGGCTGCAACGGCACCGCCTTTGAAGCCATTTGAAGCTGAACGACTGAGAATATAAAGAACGTCTGCGCCTGGGGTCATGTTTAACAACAGCCCAGAAATGATGAAAAGCATTAGGTTTTCTATGCCAAACATTTCTTATCCCCCTATGGATAATGGTCTAATTCAATGGTTTACTTTACTTGTTTTACTAGGATCTCTTGTGCCGTTAGGCCAGTGAGCTCCTGGAATAGCGCTGGCGCTGTGGCACCTTCGGTGTTAAAAACCAGTACGCTTGATTCGCGGTTGATACCGATTTCTTTCAATTGACCTTGTTTAGCAAGTTTGTTCAACAGCGCCAATCCTGCAACACCAGATTCACCACCAACAATTGGCTTATCGCCGTGTTCGCCATGAGCCAGTTGTTTCATTGCATCAATGGCATCTTCGTCATCAATTAAGGCAAAGAAGTCGACGCAGGGTTGCAAAAATTCCCAAGCAATTTTTGAGGTTTCACCGCAGGCCAATCCAGCCATCACAGAGTCAACAGAGCCAGTTGCTGATGCAGGCTTGCCTTGAATAGCGCTTTGGTACAAGCAGTTTGCTTGACTTGGCTCGACAACAATAAACGTTGGGCGATTCGAGCTGTATTGCTCCCAAAAATAACTGAATACTCCTGCTGCTAAACCACCAACACCGCCTTGAAGAATAATATGGGTTGGTATTTGTTGTTGCGCTTCGAGTTGTTCAGCCGTTTCCGCAGCCATCACACCATAACCTTGCATAACATCTCGAGGTATTTCCGTGTATCCTTCATAAGAAGTATCCGAGACGACAATCCAGCCATTTTCTTTCGCAATACGGTCTGCTTCTTCTACCGACTCATCATAGTTTCCAGTGATACGAACCATGGTTGCACCATATTCAGCAATGGCATCTTCCCTTTCTTGGCTTACTTGAGCATGTATCACTATGGTACAAGGGCACCCACTCGATTGTGCTGCTGCAGCTAATGCGCGTCCGTGGTTACCGTCAGTTGCACTGACCACAGCAAAGTCTGCAAGTTGTTCTCGGTATTCGCCCAGTAGAATTTTTTCCGCGTCGAGTGAAGGGAAATGTTTAAGGATTAAATTTATTAATGCATTGGGAGCGCCTAAAGCTTTAAAACTTCCTAGTTTGGAGCGTTTGGATTCATCCTTTATCCAAAGCATGTCTATGCCTAAAGCATGGGCGGTTCCCATCATTGAGCAGAGTGGCGTAGCATTGGCATTGAGTAAAGGCCAACTGGAAAGCCATTGCTTACTTTTCTGAGCCGTTTCTCTGTTTAGCACTCCCGCCAGTTCAACAGGATAAGGGGCATGTGTTGCATTTGGATTTTTAAATAACATAGTAACTTCTCTCAAAACGAATTATTGCTGGGTAGGATTCAGTAACGCTGCCACAGTAGCTAGAAGCACCTTTGCGCCTTGGACCAAATCTTCAGCTTCGGTGAACTCTTTAGGGTTGTGACTAATGCCATCTTTACTTGGTACAAAAATCATCGCTGATGGCGCAATGCGGGCTATCATTTGTGCGTCGTGACCAGCGCCTGACGTCATTCGGCGATGCGGGATATTGAGTGTATTGGCAGCTTGCTCGATTGCATTCACCAAGTGTTCGTCGAAAGTAACAGGATCAAAGCGAGCTAGTACTTCTGTTTCTATCGTGACACCTTCCTCTTGACGCAAGGCTTCTAGGTGTTCTGTTAACGCCTGCTCAGCTTCGTGTAAGGTCGAATTATCGGGATTACGTATATCGACAGTCAATTCGGCAGCTCTGGGGATAACATTAATCGCGTTCGGCTCGAATTTGATACTCCCAATCGTCGCTAAAGTGCCAGATTTACGTTGAGTGACATCACGTAAAAACGTCATGATAGATGCCGCTGCATAACCTGCATCATGGCGCATGGACATTGGTGTAGTCCCTGCGTGGTTGGCCTTACCCTTAATATAAATTTTTTGCCAGGAAATTCCCTGAAGATTAGCAACAGCTCCAATCTTAATACCTTCTTTGTCTAGAACTGGACCTTGTTCAATATGCAACTCAAGATACTGGCTCGGAACTAAAGTGCCTAACGGCATATCGCCATCGTAGCCAATACGTTGTAGTTCATCCCCCAAACGCGTACCATCTGTACCAACACTATTTAGGACTTGTTCTACGCTTAAGCCTCCTGCATGAGCAAGTGATCCCATCATATCTGGCTGATACCGGACACCTTCCTCATTCGTGAATGCCGCGACGATAATTGGCCGAGAAGGGACTATCTTTTTATCGCGAAACGCTTTAGTCACTGCCAATCCAGCTAATACGCCATAGCAACCATCCAGAGCTCCAGCATTGAACACACTGTCAATGTGAGAGCCAATCATTAAAGCATTGTGTTTTGTGTTGCCAGATTGATCTGGCAGTATGCCAAATATATTGCCGATTTCATCAATATGGACCACCAAGTCCAGTGCCTTCATCCATGAGACGACTTGGTCTCGACCTAGCTTTTCCGTATCCGTTAAGGCAATGCGTGAACGGCCTCCATTTACACTGTCTAAGCCAATGCTTCCTAAAGTCTCGATATGTTCAAGCAATGTGTTTGCATCTAATGTAAGTGCTGTCATATAAGCAATCCTATATTGCAGGGCGAATAGTAACTTTTGATATGACTAGTATAGTGAGACGTAATCGTATAAATTCTCTAAATAAACCACTCAAACGCAAATTTATTGCGTTATTTAGTCATTTAATTGGAAAGTATTGTGATTGAAGTTGATGAATTTGATTTAAAGATACTGCGAGCCATCCAAAAGGACGCCCGGATCGTCCAAAGCGAATTAGGTGAAGATGTAAATTTGTCTACGGCCGCTGTGAACAGACGCTTAAAGAAACTTAAGACTAATGGTGTGATCAAACAATACACGGCATTGCTTGATCAGGAAGCCTTAGGATTTGGTTTAACCATTATTGCGAACATTGAAGTCGAGTCAGAGCAAATACATGAACTAGACTCGACAAGACGTGATTTTGAAAATTGCCCGTACGTACAACAATGTTATTACGTGACAGGAGAATGGGACTTTGTGTTGATTTTTGCAGTAAAAAGCATGGATCAATACAACGAATTGACCCGAGAGCTGTTTTTCCAAAAGACTAACGTCAAACGTTTCAAAACCCTTGTCGCTATGTCCAAAGCGAAAGTTGGCGTGGGTATAGCGTTGTAGAGTAGCTACCTCGACCGTGTATAAAGTTAAACGTATCTAGTCTTGCATGTTCATTTTGAAACTAAAAGTACGGTATGCAATCCATAGGAACTAAGAATACCTCCGGAAGAGAATTGCTGCGGCATAGTAAACTTGGCCATATTGTGAGAGTTCAAATCATAAGGAAAAGTAAGTCGAAATACAGAGAATGAAATTAAGTTGAATTCTGTTCTGAAACACTTTGGGGCAATTGTGAGTTAATTAAACCAAGTGATTGTTGCTAGTAATTGCTAAATCACTAAATATTTATATTTTTTGTCAGGTATTTATAAGTAAAAAAAGTTGTAGTTGAGGCAACGAAACCTCCTACTCCATAATAAAAGGCTACTATTGCGGGTGGAGGAAACTGATAAAACACTATCGAAATGACCATTATTCCACATATAGAACCGACAATTGACATCGTATAGATGTTGAACAAATTTAACCTAAATAACAAAAGAGATGTTGGGTAGCCAATTATGAAGGTGATAGGAACAACAAATATTGGCAATATTAACAACAATAAATCAATCCATTGAAACGAATAATGATGCCATGTTACACCATCAATAGAAGTCTGAGGAGTATATCCTCCCAAAAGTGCAAGCGTTATCGTTGCCATAATTGAAGCGAGAACCAATGCTTTCAATATTGCTCTATTATTCATAATAGTTGTGGCCAGAACTTTCGATAAACAAAGACCGTAGCATACCTACATAAATTACTTAAGATAACTTCATTAAATTCCTCAAAGCTGTCCTTAGAGTAATTCGCCTTAACTCGTTTTGAGGCAATAACAAGTAAGCCTTCATCCAATAAACTATAAATTATCACCTAACAAACATACGTATTTGCACAGTACAAATGAGGAGAACCTGTGTGAAGACATTTTGTTTAGAGCTCGTACTTGGGTTAGTACGAGTCGGTGTGAATAGTATTTATTTGTTTATTTCACTTGCGATATTTTTGTGGGTTCTTGATTACCCCGAAACTTCTAGACTGGCGTCTGTTGACTTACTCGAAGGTTATGAGCAAATTATTTTGGCATACATATGTGCTGATATTTTAAGTTTCATAGAATCAAAATTACGAGACAAATACCTTTAATTCTAAGCGCCCTATGGGCGCTTTTTTAAATTCTGATATAACTACGATTTTACTCTCTTATAAACCGAAAAAGCGCCATAGAGGCGCTTTGGTGGACAAACATAGGAGGTTAGTAAAACCTTAGTAACACATACTCAAGCATCTTTTTCATGCTGGGTGTGTGCTTTTCTGCATAGAGATAGTAGCCCGTTGCACCCATTACAAATTTGGTGCAAAACAGGCTCATTACGATTAGCCAAACGAGATTTTCTGTGGTCTTAAGCTGATAAAACGTAAATCCAACACCACTGAATAGAATCAGTGAGATAACAATCTCTATACGATTGCGATAGATAAATGAGTGTTTAAAACTCATCAATTCCACCGCAAGAAATATCTATCCCCCAATCAGTATCATCAAATACAGAGAAAGAATCACAGTTTGTTGTATCAGAAAAATCACTGTTATCTGTGCCAAATACGTTGCCACCTATATCAACACAATTGCCATTATCAGCATCATTGATAGGTAAACCGGTTGCAGGATTAATCGATGTAGTCGTCATTTTTTAACCTCTTAGAGTGGGTGAGTTCTCTTTAAAAGTTAATGATTTTGTGATAAAAAACAAACTCGTTTGACTGCGAAGCTCAGCAACAAACAGTTTGGATTATCACTTTCTTCTTTTCTATTTATCTCACTATTCACAGACAATATTACTTTGTTTTGTTACGAAGTAGACTTACTTTTTCGTCTGAAAGACATCAAATCCAGCCTAATTCGGAACGAAATTAGGCAATAAAAAGCGTCTCAGAATGAGACCAATAAGTCGCGTAATGTGCCTTAGGCGAAGCCGAAGAAACATGGAGCAGCGCGAATGTACAGCTGGTCTGTACTCACCGCGATGATGTTTCGCCCTAGCGAAATTCGGTTGAAATTGGAACAAATTGAAAAGCGAACCACCTTTGCGATAGAAAAGTAAGCGATATGATGAAGGCGGATAATGGGGCACCCATCGCCTGTTCATAAAGCGGCATTGTGGCGGTGAGTACAGAGCGTAGCTCGGTACATTCGCGCTATGGCTTAATACGCTAGAGCGGTAGCTCGTCGAGTCAGCTCGTTGCGGAGCAACATCAGAGATGACGGGCGTTTTAAGCCATATGTTTGAACAACAACGTTGTGAAGACATCAGCTGAAAGCTGCCTGTTGTTGCGATAATCATCGCGACAACTCTGCCGGGCACGCGTACAAAGCATCCCGGTAGGAAAATCGGCAAACAATCGCTAAAAAGCGATAATTTGCAAGGTAGGTTGTTAGTTAAAGATTCAAACTAACAACCAAGGTCTTTAAACATGAAAAACATCCAAAACAACAATACCAGTAGCCAACTGCAGCTCGCCTACCCTCGCTTTTTTGATATTGATATGCGCTACTATGAAGGTGCAAACAATCATCAAAAGTTTAGCAATCGCCTGAGGCTCTCAATCCTCATTGCCATTCGATTTACAATCATCACACCAGGCCTTGTGAGTTGGCTTTATGCCATCTCACACCGATTAGCCTTAGAGCATTTAAATAGACTCACCAATGATGGCTTTTTAAAGCTCGTTAAAACACATCGCAGCCCCGATGGGCGCGTCTATGTTCCAACCTACAGTGCTGCAAAGTACGCTGAAGAAATAATGAATATTGATGTGTACTTCAGAGCGAATACCAACCCAGCTTTACAGTTTAACCATAACAACGTAATGCATAACTTAATTAACGCCTTCGTGATGCTAAGAGGTATTCACAATTATCACAGTGATGGCACCTACGCCCCCATGTGGCAAAGCTTTATCACTGAACCCGAATTCAAACGCGCCAATACAAGCACAGAGACCCGAACAGTCGATGGCGCAGTTCGCTTATTAGATGACTCAATTGCAGCCATAGAAGTCGAACACTCCTTCAAGAACAAAGCAGCACGGCAAGCCATTCTTTTAAAGTACCTAGCCTCACTTAAAAATGGCGACTACGACAAAGTGTTTTTATTCTCCCAATCGCAGCAAATTTTTGACGACATAAAACGCCTGCACGAACAATTATTCGAAGAAATGACAACTCGATTCGATAAGAAAACTCGCCACCCTCTCCTATCACCTGAAGATGTCGAGATACTGCAATCATCGATTATCTATCGAACCAAGCTATGTGATGAATTAAGTGAGAGGTTTTATGATGACTAAGTGAGTTTTCGGTGTGGGCAGTAGTCATAAGGGCATAACTAGTTACTGGACAAAACACGTTAGAGTATTTAAACAGTAACGCCAGCTTAAACGGTGAAAAATTATGGCGCATATTTTTGCGTGTCTTTGCAAAAAGTGCGACATAATTTTGAATCCGATTTCAAGCGTTTGTTAGGCGATTTGTTTAGGGATTGACTCGTGCAAAGCTCTTGCTATATAAGCATTCCTTCCTTTAGCAGAGTTTTGTTGAAGTGCGGAAGTTATAATAGAGCGGTGCGGGTCTTCCATATCACTTAAAGCCTCATCAAGAATCATCTCTATTTCTTTCAAGTGCATATTTAAGACTTCTTCATCCGTTCTTTTACTATCAACGTTATCAATCTCTTCAAGCATCATCATCAACTCTCGATGCTTGATTAAGCGCTCATGCAAACTACTACGAAACAACTGCTCAGTAGCCACCCTGCGTTTAACAGAAAAAAAGGACAAAGCGACCCCGAGCACTGAAGTCAAAACACCAAGGATTGCTAATATATTTGCAAATTCCATGTTAATTACTCACCCTTCCAAAGTCCCAAAATGGAACACAATCTACAACATGCCTATTGTATCTTTCTAGAGTGTGTATGATGAACACAAACAAAATACTTAGACCTGAATAAAGTTTTAAATCTGACAGTTGAGTGGACGAACCAGCACTAACAATTCCAAATACAACTGAAAAAATAATACTAACAAGTATACATAAACCAAGCATAGCAGCACTCCGCGAAGATAGCCCTATGGCAATTGAATACATTGAAGCTGTTATCGCCAATGTACTATCGGTAGGAGCCCCTTTCATCCAAAACTCTATGAGTAAAGGAAGCAAAGGCAAAAGCATGTGCAATAAAACACAGGTAAAAAAATCTCCCCATTCATTCGGAAGTGCGGGAATCCGTTTAGCCAAGATTATTTTTCCTTCTTTTTCGCTGCATTCTATAACACACCGATAACAACGTCTATAATACGGAGATTGCCTAACATGTTTATAGCGAGCTAATCGCGCGTTTTTCTACCACAGCGTAGCTCGTTTTTCTTATTAGATTATTTCTAACAAACTTCTTAACTAATTGCCATTACTACTAAAATGCAGTAATTCTAGCTTTTGTCTCAGGACAAAAACGAGCGATTGGGTCGTTTTCCTGACTATGCAAGCAATATGCTTTGACGAAATAGAACAGTAATTTCGAACGGCCGAAGCTCGCTCTTTTGAGTCATGCGCCTAAACACGTTTAGGGGCAAATACGCGTAGGCGAAAATTGGACAAAAACAATTTAGCGCCGAAGGATGACTCTGTGCCAAAAGCGAACCTTCACGCCGCACTAAGCGGACTAAAATTGTGGGTAATACTGTGGAGCGAAGCGGAACCAACTATTTTAGTTTCGTTTAAGTTAAGTTTAAGTGCCTTGTTATAGCTATATTCCGGGGATCACATTTGTTTTCATTACAAATTTAAGTAGTGAATATCTAATAATCCTTTCCATACCAATAAACGTAGGGGAACGCTTAATAGCTTTTTTCATATCTTTATCTTCCAACACAGGAGTTCCGTGATGTACTTCTTCATTGTTATTTAAATAATCAACTGACATCCAACCTGAAGGAGTTTTTCCTGCGTGCACATATTTACTTCGTAAATTATAAGCTGCTTTCAATCGTTGTTTGATATCAGATTTAGTTAATTTTGAAAAATCTTGTTGAGACTCAGTTCTCTCAAAAAATTCATCATCCAAACAATCGATTAAGAATTTACAGAATGCCTCTGAAATACCCATTAATTTTTTACTAACTTGCTTATGAAGTTGCTCTCCGTCCTCACCTAAAGTTTTCAACTTTTCTAGTAGTTCTTTACTGTTACTATCGAGGAGCTCATCAACGCTATATTTGAAATATGAAGCTAATATTTCACCAGCAGTAATTAAGCTTAGAAATGCAAGTTCTGGATTTTCTTCAACTATACGAAGTGATTGAACATAGAAACGTCCTGCATACCAAAAGGTCGACTGGGCATCAACAGTATCCTCATCATGTTGAAACAATACATTTTCTATTAATTTTATATTCTCAAGAGCTAATTCTATTTCATAATCAACTCTAGGATCAGAACTGTTTATAGTAAGGTTTTTATTGTGTATCTTGTGATTTGAATTGAGATCTGGGAGGTAAGCCCTGCCATGCTGTTGCAAAAGCCCATGTGAATCAAATACTTTTCCAAAAAGCACTGACATTGCAATACAAAAGTTCTCTCCAATTTGGCTATAATCAGGAACTACTATAGTATCATTTTTATACTCTGGAGTTTCTACTGTCACCTCTATGTACTGCTTGTATGTCCTCTCATCTCTTCTCGCCGATTTCACTCCTAAATTTTCATTGGCCACTACAGCTCTAAACACTTCATTTTCATAGTGCCCAACAAAATGAGATGGAGTAGAGATTAATAGCTTTGTAATATCTTTTCTGGGGATAGGAAGTGCCATATTTACTCCTTAGCTATAACGCCCGCATTTGCGGTTGGTTTGGAGCACAGCGGAAAACAAGTCCGACAACATGCGCTTGTTAGGAGCCATTAGCTAGCTTATGCCTGAATGCTGCATGGACGCCATTAAAAAAATCACTCAAATAATCTAATACCTCTTGGATTGTACTTAGTGCATCAGCATCCAAGTCATACGTTTCTATCAGCTCATCGTTTTGATCGAACATTAATACTAATTTTGCGGGCTTATCCTTATCGTCAAAAGCACCTTCAAACTTTGTCTTTTGAATCCGTGACTTTTTGGCATCCTGATGAGCACTGCCGGATTTTGGATACCTAAAAAACGTGCTTTTAGGGTCAGTTCCACTGACCATGTCAATTTTGGATTTAATATCCGCAGGCATATCCCAGCAAATTGTTTCTGGAAGTACACCTTTGCAATCTTCGTAAGTCACCTCGAAGTATGAATACAGGTCAGATAAGTTGTGGGTATTGTCCATAGGCCGCCACTTATCTCCGACTTTAATTGCTGGCCTGTCTAAACTGAATCCTTCACCGAATTCAATAGAATACTTCTTGTGTAGAATAAAAATCATTGACTTTAAAAATAACTCTATTGCATGTCGATGTAGATAACAAAGAGGGAGAACTCCATCCAAGGATGAACCATGCTCTTTTAGAATGTCAGCAGCATGCCTGAAATTACAGCCTGTAATACCAATGCCGCCGTCATAGTGAGTTACTGGTGGAGTAATTAAATAGTTCATCTAAAACGAGAGCCCTAACAATTTTATAGTGCGCCAATCGCGCATCTTTCTGCCGATGTTACGCGCATGTATTAATAAATCTATCTTTAACAAATAACGTAACACAATGCCAACTATAATATTTTTATTGACACTAAAGGTATTCAGAAAAAGAAAATACGCTCATCGCTCATTTTCTTGAATATATGTGTGAGCTACACAGTGCGGTAATCAATTAACTCTTATTTTAAGCAAAACTCAATGTTTAGCTATTTCTGAAAAATCGACATTTTGAGTATTTATTCCAACTCGTTTTGGGGCAGAAACAAGTTGAAATACTAGTCATGTTTCTAATTACATTAAATGATAAGTAAACAAAAAGGAGTAGCACGCTACTCCTTCATTGCCCTTTAGCCTCGCCTTACATTATCGTTGGCAATACGCTTTTGCATTACCACAATGGAAAAGTATATTTGCGTACAATTCCCTCACTAGTATTATCAGAGCGAACTCTGACTACCCAGATATTGAGTAGTGAGCCGGCAACGTGCGGCTCGCAGTGAATTTAGAGTAAGCGATTAAGGGCCTACATTTATTGTTTGGAGTATATAAATGGTGCAATGGGATCACTTAGCTTTGTAACTAAGTTGGCCTTATCTTTTGGGTCATCAAACCACGCATATCTAATGGCAGCGGGGTTACTAACACTCTCACTCCAAGCGACTAGTAAGTTACCAACAAGCCTAGTTTGTGCACTGTAAAATTTTCCTTGCTGGTCCCCTATCTCAATTCCAATGGCATTGGCTGCAACCGACTTATTTATCATAATTATATCTGTGAATCTGATCACAATTTGTGTGTTTCTAAAGCTAACCTTATCAATTGCTGCATCTACATATTGATTTATGTTTCCGTAAATCTTGTAGAGTATTGATCTTGCAATCCTTTCAGCTAAAGGGTGCTTTTTCTTAGGATGGACATCTTCGGCCTCACCTTGATCATAACTAACAACTAAAGAAACATTCGATAGTTCATTTGCAACTTCGCTTTGTAGTTGCCTGTACTCAGCCCATGGGCGGTTAAGTCCAGGTAATTGAACTATATAAAACGGTAGTGAAGGTTCATCCCAGGTTTGGCGCCATTCTTTAATCAGTGTTTTTAGTTTTAGTTTGTTTAAATCTTTTGAAAAGTAAGGTTCAAGCTTTTGCTTTTCAGTCATCGGTGCATTCGATTCACCTTGATACCAAATAACTCCTTTTATTTGAAAAGGTGAAAGAGGTTTAACACTTGAATCAAAAATAAAGCCTGGTTCATAGGGGTGATGTGCTAATTTTTTTAAAGGAAACTGCTCTGTCCATGAAGATAAATTATAGAGTGCTCGGTCTCTGCACCATGGCATAATACTCTTTATCCAGTCGTTAGCTAAAGGTGCCAATTCAGGGATAGAGGCTAACGTTTGTTTACTAATAAAGTTTTCAGTCATCGTACCGCCGACGGATATATTTATAATACCCACGGGGACATCTAACTCTTTTTGTAATTTAGCTGCAAAATAGAAAGCAACAGCCGAAAAAGTAGCATTGCTTTGTTGCGAACTCAGTTTCCAACCATCTGTTTTTAAATAATTAGATTTATTGAGCTTGGCTAATTTATCGACTGAAAAAACAACCTCATCAGGGTAAAAGTCATCGTTATAATAATCCAGCAAGCGAATCACATTATTACTCGATTTAGCTAACTCACTATCTGCACCAATAGTTTTACTAACTTCAAAGCGCATGTTTGATTGTCCTGCAGCCAACCATACTTCGCCAATGAGTACATCTTTAAAGACCTTATGACTATTAGATGTAGTAATAGTCAAATCACTTGCCTCGTAACCACCGTCCATGGCATCAAGTAATACTTGCCAGTCTCCATACTCATTCGCTTTAGTCGTTTTCAATTGCTTGGCATAACTAACTTCAATAACCTGCTCTGGTTTAGCCTTGCCCCAAATAGGTATGGATTTTTTTTGCTGTAAAATCATATGGTCACTAAATACACTCGGCATTTCCAAACAAAACCCGGATGTAATAGAGCTAATAATTAAACTTAAATACAAAATCACTTTAAATTTAGTCACACCAAGCCTCTGTATTAACTTACTTTATTAGCAAATGATTTAAAGTTAATCGCCTCAAGCTCAGCTGACATTGCTTTAAACTCATCATCAGAAAGGTTTTGGAATGGAGTACGGTTACCACCTAAATCCAAACCTATTACTTTCATAATTTGTTTCCCCGCAACGATATTGCCTCTAAACTTTGCGATAACATCAATTAAATCAAGTGACTGATATTGAAGCTGTTGTGCTTTTTCCAAGTCACCCTCAGCAAACGCTTTCCTTATACCTGTATATAAGTCAGCGGCATAGTTAAATGTGCCACCTATACAACCAGTCGCTCCACCAAAGGCTAGTGAAGGAAGCAGTGTTTCATCTTGTCCATGCAGCATATCGTACTTGCCATTTTCATAGCGTCTGCACTGTGTATACTCGTATAAGCTTTCGAAAGTATATTTAATACCTGCAAAATTAAGAATTCTGTTATCTACAGCTTTTAATAAAGCAAGCATAGAGATGTTTACACCGGTAAAGGCCGGAATATGGTAATAGTAAAATGGCAGTTCAGGGGTTACTGAAGCGATTTGCTCACAGTATGCTGCTAACTCTTCAACACGATTGATCTTTGGAAAAAGTGGCCCCATCACACTCGTTGCATACGCGCCAATTTCAGCTGCATGCATAGCAAGCTTTTGGCTAGTACGAACACTATTAGTACCAACATGAACGATAACTTTAAAATTCTCAGGCGCGGCATTTACCCACGCTTGAGCACAATCCATGCGTTCTTCATCAGTTAATAAATGCCCCTCGCCTGATGAGCCATTAACAAAAACACCTGATACTCCATGATTTACCAACATTTCAATATATCGAGGGATAACTGACAGGTTGATACTGCCATCGTCGTTAAACGCTGTGAATGGCGCGTTGATTAACCCATTAATTTTTTGCATTTTGTTTCCTTATTAATAAAACTGTTCACCCTGGATCCAGGTATTTTTGACGTGATATTCACCGTTACTTTCTTGCCCGAGCAACACAAAATTAGCATCAGCACCAACAGCTATTTGTCCAATAGATGTCGCTAATCCTAGGAGTTGTGCAGGGTAACGGCTTGCCATGTTTATTGATTCAGCAAAAGACGTGTTCAGCATTTTTCGGCTATTATTCACAGCGCTAATCATGTCTAATGCTGAACCAGCTAATTGACCTGTATGACTTACAAGCTTGTCTTGTGCTAATGAAATTTGATGACCATCAAAGTGAAAGGCTTGCTGCTGACTTCCGATAGTCGACATTGCATCTGTGACTAAAATTAGTTTTCCCTTCGGCTTTGCTCTGTAAGCGACTTTCGCGACTGCAGGGTGAACATGATGACCATCTAAAATTATTCCAGTCCAGCATCGGTCATCACTAAGTGCCGCCCCGACCATATTTGGATCTCTTGAAGTTAGCTGCGACATTGCATTGAATAAATGTGTGAAGCCAATAGCTCCTGCTTCGATACATTTAACAACATCTTCATATTCAGCATTTGAGTGACCAAGGCACACAATGACCTCATGTTCGACAAGATAACTAATTTGGGCCGGTGAAATTGATTCTGGAGCCACAGTTACCATTACTTTCCCTAAGTCATTGCGACAATATATCTTCAGCTCATCTTCTGTGATCTTGCGAATGTGTTGACTATTGTGGATACCCTTTTTAACGATGCTTAAATGAGGGCCTTCAAAGTGAACACCTGCGATACCTGGTATTTCTTGCTTAATAGCTTTACTGACAATTTCAGCAGCCTCTTGCAATTTTGCAATGTCACTTGTGATCAAAGTTGGCAATAGGTTTGTTGTGCCAAACATTGCATGCGCTTTAACCATTTTTTGTAGGGTCTCTAACGTTGTTTCATGGTTAAATAATGCACCGCCACCGCCATTAACTTGAGTGTCAATAAAGCCCGGTACCATGACACCATCTAGCTCAATACAAGGCTCATGGTAGTAAGTAACTATTTCTGCGACTTTGCCATTAACAACCCTTATTGCTTTATCATCATGAAATTGCACACCATCAAAAAGTTGAGTAGGTTTAAAAATCATCGGTCTTCCATTATTTGTAATGTGGGCATACCGCCCACATCTGAACTGAGCAAGGTTAGAAGTTAAGCTTTAGGCCCGCATAAAATGAACGACCATATAAGTCATAAGCGGTACCGTTAGTTAGCGTACCAACCTGATAATACTTATGGGTTTGCGTAAGCTGTGGAGGCTGTTTATCAAAAACATTTTTAATGCCAAAATAGGCGTTAATTGAGTCAGAGAAGCTATAGCTGATTCGCGCATCATGATATGTACGAGATTCAATCTCATTTAACTCATCTGTCATCAAGGTGTTGTCGTTACGGTCTTTAGTGCTGTCCCAATAACGTAATTGCCAATAAAGATTAAAGTTTTCGATACTATATGAAGCGTTGATATTAAAGCGTAGTTTTGGAAATAACACTTCACCTTCAAGATGCTGTGTATCGCCAGATTCTATACCCGTAATGCTGTATTCATCGATGTAGTTGGCAGCTAACCCAAGATATAAATCACCGACATCTAAGTTTGTTTGATACGAAACATCTAAATCAATACCACTGGTTTTGATAATGTTTTCATTACCTGAAGCTGAGTTAACATCTAGTGCGGCACCTGAACGGCCATCACGACGAACTAACCCTCCACAATTTGCATCAAATTCACTAGGGTCAACACTGTAACAACGATTTAAAATAACTGTGCGGTCTGTTTTAGCAATTGCGTCATCAATTTCTATATCGTAATAATCAATCGACATCTGTAAGTCGTCTAACCACTCAGGTGTTAATACGATACCTAACGTTAGCGTGTCAGCTTTCTCTTCTTTTACGTTTTCAGAACCACTTAATAGACCTGAAGTATTCTGGCTTTCAACTTGTGTAAGAACAAATGCTCCATCGCTATCAATACGGTTTTGGATTGCACTTATAGAACGACAGTTATCAGCAATGTTGCCAGTATCTGCATTGCTAATACCATTACATGGGTCTACAACAAACGCTGCTGTTGCGGTACCACCTGCGAAAAGGTCACTCACATTAGGTGCTCTCACTGCTGTTGCTAAAGCACCACGCAATTTAATTGAATCTGAAATTGGAGCATCGATACCAATAGTCCAGTTAGTCGTGGTTCCAACAGATGAGTAATCACCTACGCGTAAAGCAAAATCAAGATTAAGTTGCTCTAAAATTGGAACGTGCAGTTCAGCAAAAACGTCAACAACATCAAATTCCCCTTTTGTTTTTGCAATTCGACTACCACGCACTATTCCTGCTTGTCTTAATGGATCTGGAGTCTCTTGACCTTTTTCTTTACGGTACTCAACACCAGCAGCAAAACCTAGGTTGTTTACATCATCACTGAAAGCAAAATCAATATCGCCAGCAATGACTGATGTCACAACATATTGTTCGATTGAACCGTTTAACCCTGTATCTGCTGCAAGATAATTTACGGCCTCTTGCGAGATACCATCATATGCAAATGGATTAAATGGGACACAGCCACTAATGCGAGCAATATCATCGGCACATTGATATCCGCCGGCTCCGTCACTTTCAATATCCAAAGCATAACGAGCACGTTCAAGGTTGATATCACCATGATTTTTTTGGTTTTGATCTGTAACACCATAGGTGGCGCTAACATTCAGATAAATACTATCTGTAAGGTCATATTCGTAATCACCTGCAACGCGAAATGTCGAACGCACATTTTCAGCACCACGGTCACCGAATTCATATAATCGACGGAAGGTTAAGCTCACATCGTCTAGATTAGTTATACCATCTTGCAATAAGGCATTACCTAAATCAGTACCTGCAAACCAAGGGTGCGTCGCAATATCTATCCCTGTAGTGCCACCACGTGATAACTTGAAGATATCGTTGCGTGTATCAAGAGGAATAGGTTCCATGCGAGTGCGTGACTCAACTCGCGAGTAATTTGCGGTAAAGTTAAGACGTGATTTATCATCCAAATCAAGTGATAACCCCGTTGCAGCAAATGTTCTATTCAATGGAGTGATCATTGAACGGTATTCATGGAAATTAAATGCATCTGATGTTTCAACATCACCAGTTCGTACAAATGGAGTGCCATCACCTTTATAACCACCAATTCGGCCTTCAGGGATATGTGATGAACCAACAAACTGCGGCGTATCAGCCAGACCATCACCATCGGTGTCAACAGAGTCTAAATGAACACTTGAATAATCTCGGTCTGTTGCTTTTAGACCTTCATCATCAGAATAACCTAGTGAGAACCAAGCATTTCCGCTATCGAAGTTATGGCCCACTGTAAACTCTAAGTCTGTAGTACCTGCGGCACCGGCTTCTGTTTCACCCTTTTGTAATTTAACCGCTACGCCATCAAAGTTCTTTTTCAGAATAATATTCACAACACCTGCGATTGCATCTGAGCCATAAGCTGCAGATTGACCACCGGTTAATACTTCAACACGTTGAATCATTGTTGTAGGAATAGTATTTAGATCTACACCATACCCTGAACCAACAGACATCCCTGACACATAACGTTTACCGTCAACTAAAACTAGCGTTCTTGAAGAGCCTAAATTTCTTAACGCTATAGTATTCAGGCCACCATCCTGCTCACTTGAGTTTGAACTTGAAGATGTTGTATCACCAACAATTGATGGAATTTTACCGAGTAAGTCACCAACGTTAACGGCACCTACCCCCTCGATATCATCAGAATCTACAACTTTGATAGGTGATGGAGATTCGAAATCACCTTTTCTAATGTGTGAACCTGTTACTAGGATTTTTTCAACCTCTGCTGTTGCTTCAGGTTGCTCCTCTGCAAATGCAAAGTTACTTGCTGCAGCTCCAACACAAATGCTGAGGAGCGATTTTGAAAATAGCGTGGTCAGTTTATTACTCATGTGATGTACCCCGTTGATAGATTATGATCAGCTTTAAGCTGTATTATTGTTAACCTGTTATACCAGCATACCAACTGTTCGGTTTTTGTCAAAAGGATCTAACAGAAAAAATACGATATTTTTATAATGGATTGATATGTATGGAATTTAAAAGCAGGCTATCATGGAGAAAATCCATTGATAGCCTACTGGAAGGGGAAGATTAATTAACTGCGTTGATATTTAAATTGATAAATTTAATATGAGTGCTGCCTGTAGCCTCATACAAAACTGCTATTGTTCCATCATTTAGCGTTATGATGTCAGAGTATGCACTGAAGCCATAAACGATTTGAGTAGGAGAGTTAAAACTCACCCCTTCGTCTTCGCTGACCCATATACCTAAATCATATCGATTAGCACCTGCAGGGTTACCAATTGGTGCCGACACTAAAATCTTATTCTCTGCATCTCCCTGAATAGTCGAACTAAAGCGTGTAATACCAATATCGACTTTAGACACAACAAGATCATGAGTTGTTTGCTGCCAAGTAATTCCGCCATCATTACTTAAAAAGTGATAACGAGTACCGGCTGCAGAGCCATCATTTCTGGCTGTCATCAAAATTCGACCGTCATTTAGCTCAACAAAGTCTGCTTCTGTAGGCCCTGAGATTGGGGTTAGATTTCCTTTATCCCAACTTGCTCCATTATCATCGCTGAACACACTCACAACATAAAATAAACTATCTGAGGCACGCACAATAGCAGGGAAAATAAGTCGCCCATTGTGACTTCCTTGCGCTGAAGACTGCCATTTTAGTTGTATACCATGACCTGGGCCGGCATTAATTGAACGCCAAGTAGGGTCTTTAACTTCATCACTAACGTTAACGGTATTTGACCATGTTTGTCCGTTGTCAGTGCTTGATTTAAAAAGTAGGTAGTTAGGATCATCTGGACCTGTACAGTTGCCATTTTGTGCGCACAAATCGAGCCACTGAGTGTAAAAAACAAATATAGTGTTAGTTGACTCATCAACTAAAGGTCTAGGGTCAGAAAAATCGTATTGTGAACTTTCTTCGATAATTTGCACCGGTTGCCAAGTTTTCCCTAAGTCTAAAGAGCGCTTGAGTGAGATATTTATTAAACCACTTGCACCAGGATCAGCTCCATTAGGACGCCCCTCACTAAAGGCTAAAAGCGTATTATCTTGAGACTGCACAATAGATGGTATGCGATAATTAGACATACCATTGATACCTTCAGATCCACCTACAAATACACTGCTAAGTGCTATCGGTTGAGTACTGTCAGTTACTTCAAAGCGTACATTTTTATAATTTGCAACACCACTTGTGCCTGATGAGCCATTACCAAAGACAATGACATTTTGATTTGATGCTGAGCCTGACCAACTAGTTACCTTTTCACCATCAAACCAAAAAGTGGCTTGTTGAGAACTTGCATCATAGTTTACTTCATAGTCATGATATTGATCTGAGCCTTGCTGCGAAACTAGCGTGTATTGTGCATCACCCTCAACATCAGCAACGAGTGCACCACTTGAATCAATTTTCAAATTAACTAAGTAACGCTTATTACCATTTGCATAGTAATTTGTAATATAGGAACCAGACAGGACTTTAACTGTACTAGACATAGACCAGCCATAATTTGTCGCGTCTAAGTTTGTTTGTGAATCAGGAATAACTTCCCACTCGGCTTTACCAGCACTACCATCGGCTTGCCATACAGTATCACCATTATCATCTAGCAAACTACCTTGCCCTTGAAGGGTGGAGTCATTTGTCCAACCTAACAAATCAGGCGAAGCATCTAAGTTGCTATTAAATAGAGCAACAACATTATTTGGGCGAGTTTTTAAGGCTGCTTCAGCTTTACTTAATATAGAAGAATAGATTTCAGTACTTGATATTTCTCCAGAGAAATACCATTGACCGCCACCATTATCTTCGTTTCGACCTATGTTCATAGAACTTAGGCTGTCGACACTATTTAAAAATGAAGTCGATGAGTTTTGAGCTAGCAATTCACCGTCTACGAGAATGCTAGTACCATTTTCATCAGTTAAAACCACCGTTTTATGTTCACGGTTATCATTAAACGCCTTTGTTGTTTTCAAGTTATTTATGAAGGCGCCATTTTCCCTGGCATGGATGCGTAATGTACCATCTCCGTCGATTACTAATGCATATTCGCTAGATGCCTCGTTCGCATTGGATACGCTGAACAATGTTCCAGTTGTGCCTGTTGCTTTAAAAGCTGAATAAATACTGCCTTTAGTTAAGGAGTTAACTAGATCTAAATCAGAATCAAGTGATACATACGTAGAAGATCCATTAAAACTAGTTGTTGATGTGTCCCATTGCTTAACAAGTTCAGCATAAGCTAATGAGCTATTTAGGAGTAAGAAGCTAGTCGTTAAAAAGCTAGCTCCGATCGTATTTCTCATGTTTTCCTCACATTCTAATAAAGCCCTTACAATGAAGGGGTAACTTTATTACGTGACTAAACAACAAAATTAGTTACGCAAAGTGGTTGTCATCACAACAGCAAAAGCGTGAACCTTTATATGAGACACTGGTATAATAGGTCAACAGTTACACCTTTAGAATACGAAAAAATTCTTAATGTTTATTTTTTGTTAATTATTAATGCTCGATATATGGCCGGCGTTCTCTCTACAGCTTTAATCTCTCCAGATAACCAATATACAAACTTCTGATCTAAAACCGTCTGTAATGGCCCTGCGCCACCATAAAATGGCACACGTTTATTCAAAGTAAGCCATTCATTATTTGGAATATTGAAAATAAATTGCTGGCGGCTGAAGTTAAATTCCTCAGGTGACATTGCAAAATATTTTTTCTTAAAATTAATTAACTCTTCACCTTCCAACGTAGTGAGTTGTTTTAAGGCATCATCAAATACCTTTTTATTCACCCCACCCAAGATCAAAACATGCTGGTCATCCAAAGCTAATGCGCTTCCCCCTGCCACAGAGAAAGGTTTTCCACTAAAGGTTATTTCAGATAACGCTTGCCAATTGAGTTGCTCGAAGTCAAAACTGTAACTATCTGTTAGTACATGAGAAGTACTATTTGGTGTTTGGGCAATACCAGAAAAAATATAAAACTTGTTAGCAATTCTTGTGCTTGCAAATTGCACTCGGGGTAAGCCTGGAATAGAAGTAACTTCGCAAGCACTTTTAGAGAAGGAATAACGACACATTTGTGCTTGGGCTTTTCCATCCCAATTGCCAGCAAACAAATATAACTCATTATTGAAAATATCAGCCGCACCATTTGACCATGTAAACGGCAAAGTAGTAATTTGACGAGTATGTACTTGAAGCTGACGATCAAGCGTTAGCTCAAGTACGACATTCATATCTCCATTTTCATTCTTACCACCAACTAGCCATAAGCCATTCTCTGTTTTGATCGTCGCTCCATATGCCTGAGGAACTGGTAATTGGCCTTGTGCAACTAGGTCAAAAGCTCCATTTTGAATATCATACACATACACGTTGCTATGAAAGACTTTGTTTGCCTTATCAAAAACAGGATGTCCATTCGGAAAGTTTGCTCCACCTGCAATGACTAAGTAATGATCTATTATTCCTGTAAACATAGCGGATAATCCAATAGGCTTACCTTGGCTATCTTTACTTTCTAACTCCGCTACTTTCTGCCACTGTAAATCGAATGTTTGCTTATATAAATCCTTTGCCATTAGATTCTTTGATATCAGCAAAGTAAAGCCTAAGATTATAATTCGTAACACTTTTAACCCTTTTTAAAATATAAAAACCTAATCTTAAAGATTAGGTTTTGGTTCTAACACAGGAAGAATCAATTAGAATTTGAGCTTCATACCAGCAAAAAATTGTCTGCCAATAATGTCATAAGCTCTCGGCTCTGTATTGGTACCCGCCGCAGATCCGGTCACAGTCAAGCGTGGGATAATATCTGGCTGCTCATCAAATAGGTTGTTAGTACCAACATACACATTCAATGAATCGGTTACATTGTATGATGCTCTAACATCTAAGTAATAAACTGAGTCGAGGGTATTAATATCGTCTGATAATGTTTGGTTCACATCATTATTAACGTCATTTTGCGTTTCATCACGATAAGTGAGTTGAGCAAAAAGGCTAATATCATCAGTAAGACTATAAGTACTTTGTAAGGTGTAACGGAATTCAGGGTATAGAACTTCACCTTTATAATCTCGCTCTACACCTGCGGCACTGGTCGTTACATACTCGTCAAGGTATGAAGCTGATAAGCTTAAGTCGAACCCTTCATATGTATAATATGCTTCAATATCGACACCACTAGTTCTTACTTCACTTTCATTAATAGCTTGAGAGGTAATATTAAGAATTGGGCCATTTACTGCACGTACAACATTACCACCGCATGTTGGATCAAATTCACTTGGGTCAACGTCATAGCATCGACTGATTATCTCACCAGCACCAACATTTAAAATCGCGTCCTCAATTTCAATCGAATAATAATCAACAGATAACGAGAATGCTTCTACTGGCGTAAAGATGGCACCTAATGTATAGGTATCAGCGGTTTCTTCTTTAAGGTCCGTTGACCCTGTTTGCAAAAAGCGCTCATTCTGGCTTTCTGAGCCAACTAATGTAAATGCTCCGGTAGAATCAATGCGGTCTGAAATTGCGGCAATGCTGCGACAGTTTTCAGCAATATTTCCAGTGGTGCTTGCATCAACGCCATCACACACATCATGCCCACCTGTTGCACTGGCAGAGCCTGATGAATATAGATCATTCACGTTTGGTGCTCTAACCGCACTAGATACACTCGCTCTAAAACGAACGTAATCATTAACCGGTGCATCTAAACCAAGTCGATAAGTGGAAGTGCTGCCAATTGAAGAGTAGTCCCCTGCACGCAATGCTAAACTCACGCTTAACCAATCAGCAACTGGGACAAAAAGCTCTCCAAATGCTTCGTACGAATAAAAACTACCCTTTGTAGGGAATACCTGTAGGCGTCTGGTAATACCTGCTTGTCTAAAAGCGTCTGGAGTTTCAGCACCTTCTTCTCGGCGATATTCAATACCTGCTGCAAAACTTAGATTTTCATCATTTAAAGTAAATGGTAATTCACCCGATAATGCACTATTAACAACATACTGCTTGATTACGCCATTTTGACCGGTATCTACAGAGATGTAATCAACTGCTTCATCAGAAAAACCAACGATTCCTGCTTGGCCTAGCTCACTATCAACAGTACCAAATGGGTTAACTGGCACACAACCTTGCCATCTGTCTGTTACATCAGCGCATTGATAGCCACCATTTCCATCTTCTTCAATATTTAGTGCAGAACGAAGAGCAACTAAATTTACATCGCCAGTATTTTTTTGAACTTGTGTAGTCGTACCGTAAACTGCAGATGTACTCCACAGAAGACCACTGTCTAGCTCATAATCTAAGCTACCAGCTACACGGAAAGTTGTTCTTCTATTTTCAACACCAAGATTGTCAAACTCAGCAAGACGTCGAAATGTTTCTACTCGATCTAAAGAAGTACTGCCATCACCACTATTTAATAGATAAGGAAGCAACTGACTCTGCGCACTACTGCCATTAAAGAAAGGGCTATTCGCAACATCGATGCCTGTCGTACCGCCACGGTTAACGACAAAAACGTCGTTTACTACGCTTAAAGGTGCTGTCTCAATATTTGTTGATGAGTTAACTTCTGAGTAGTTTATTTCAAGATCTGCAAATAACTTATCAGAGATATCAAAAGTCATACCTGCAGCAGCAAACTGGCGTGTATATGGAGCAATTGCTTTACGATAATAAGTCTGGTTATAGAAATCACTCTCACCGTTAAGCTGACCATCTGAAGTAATTGTGGGTGCATTTTGGCTAAATGGATCACCGTTACCGAATATACTTAAATCACCAAACTTAAAAGCACCTTCATCAACATGCATTGGCCCATTACGAACATGCAATGTTTCTCTTAAACCATCGCCATCATCATCCAGTACATTGATACTATTTCGTGAGAAGTCACGGTCTCGAGCATTTAAGTTATCTTGATTCGCAAGTCCCAATGAAACCCAAGCATTGCCTCCATCAAAATTCTTACCATAAGTAAAATCTATATTTTGACGAGCAGCACCACCTGCATCTGAATCTGCTCCGAAAGCATTAATCTCTACGCCATCAAAGTTTTTCTTAGTAATGATATTCACCACACCAGCAATTGCATCTGAACCATAAATTGCAGATTGCCCACCAGTTAGAACATCAACACGTTCGATGATAGATGTAGGGATAGAGTTTAAATCAACACCATACCCATCACCAGCAGAGGTACCTGATACATAACGACGGCCATTAACCAATACAAGAGTACGTGCCGTACCTAAATTACGTAACGAAGTAGTACTAATACCTGAGCTACCGCCACCATCATGATTATTCGACGCATCATTTGTGCCTGCAGTGACAGAAGGTAATCGGCTTAGCGTATTTGAAATAGAAATTGCACCGATCCCTTCAATTGTTTCTTTACCTACCTCAACTACTGGAGATGAAGATGTAAAATTTACGCTACCTTTGAAAATATTTGAGCCTGTAACATTTATACGCTCAATACCTTTTTCAGCTTTAGCTTCCTCTGCAACAACCTGTTGACTCATCGCCGCAGCAATACATGTCGCAAGCGCTGACATGTGAAAAATACTTTTATTGTTATTCATGGTTTCCCTCTATGTGATCGTAAAAAAGTGACAACAGCTCAAATATCACCCAGTCAACCTATCATACCAGTATACCTTCAGCAATATTTTTGTTCACAAAAAAGTAATAACAAAATGATATAAACTTATTCGGAAATATCTAAATTATTGAATATTAATAAGAAGCTAAGTTAGAGTTGACTGAATTAAATCAGTTATTTTGTTCCAACAACGTAAATCTGATGTGAAACCAGGAAAAAAGTTAAAGTGGTCTTTGCCCTTCAATCTATCGATTAAGATATTTGAATTTTGCTCAATACTTGATAACTGATTAATACTCACTTCTTCATCTTCGGTGCCATGGAGGAAATGGTAGTTCACTTTAGAATCTAGCAGCTCTAATGGATTGCTATCCCTTAGCCTTGATGCAATTTGAAAGTTATTACCTGACAATAACTTTGTAACTTGCTCAGGTTGCCCCAAGTCTTCGGAGCGTCTCAAGTCCACCACTCCTGATATAGAAATCGCATGTTTTATTTTTAATGGATCATTATGATATAGAGGACTTTCCTTGTTAATATTCTTTCGTGAAGCACACCAAGTAGCCAAATGTCCCCCTGCTGAGTGACCAACAATAGTTATATTCTCAAGATCCAAATACTCACTTCTTTCGATCGTTTTTAAATAATCAACGGCCATTGCAACATCCAACAATGAAGTTGGCCAAGGCGCACTGTGATTATCACCAAAAGCATTCATTCTGCGATACTCAATATTCCAGACAGCTATATTTTTATCAGCAAAATACTCAACGATTCGTTTAGTCGCATAACTATCTAAACTATGGTTATCTTTCCAGTATCCACCGTGAATGACGATAAGAACTGGCACCATTTGTGTATTATCAGGACGATATAATTGGCAATATTGCTGTGAGTCTTCACCGTATTTGAAGATTTTCATGATTGTTTCTCTAATTAAACTTGTGTAAAAACCATACCACTGGTATAACAGCTATACCAACATAATAATTTAAATATTAATAAAATTTAAAAATGTACTTTTGAGTTTTCATTAAAAGTACTCATTCTGAGGGATTTACATGAAACTGATTGTTGGCGCTTATGCATCTGCACCTTCTAACAACACATGGAACAAAGAAGAAGAATCAAACTATTACGATGCTTTAAAAAGAAACGATGCAATCGATGGGCTGGAAATACCATTCACTTCTAAACTGCATTCCTTCGATGAGCAGTGGTATTTGAGCATGCTCAGTGCAAGATGGACATATGTTCTGACTTGTATTCCTGGAACAATGATGGCTCTCAATCAGGATGCGTCTTTTGGCCTAGCTTCAAATCAAGCTGCTGGACGAGAAAAGGCGATGCAATTTTACAAAGGCGCGGCTGAAGCAATTGCCACTATTAATAAGCAATTAAAGAAACAGGCTGTAACTCATGTATTAATTCATACTGCTCCATCTAATCCACAATATAGATGTGATAAAGCACTTGAAAAATCCTTATTAGAATTATGTTCATATGATTGGCATGGTGCCAAGTTACTAATTGAACATTGTGATGCATGGCAGCCAGAAAATCCTTTTGAAAAAGGCTTTATGGATTTAGAGTCTGAACTAGCAATTGTAAGTAAAGTTAATCAAGAGTCTAAATGTGGGATAGCTTTTTCTTTAAACTGGGGTCGATCAGCGATCGAGTTTCAAAGTAAGTTAGGAGCAATAGAGCATATAAAGGCCTGTAATGCGAAACAATTACTCAATGGGTTTATCTTTTCAGGGGCAAGTGCAAGCTCTGACATTTATGGAAAATGGCGTGATAGCCATATGCCACCCTCTTTGGAGTCCTTGGAAGACCCTACATTAGAAGACTCGGAATTAGATACTCAAGCAATAAAAGATTCTATTAACGAATTAAACTCAAGCTCGCTTGACTTCATTGGCTGTAAAATTTCCTTGTTACCTACATCTAGAGCTACAGAAGAAAAAATAAAGTGCATACATGACACTGTAGCTGTGATAAAAAATGTATTAGAAAATAGAATTTAAAAATAATTGTTTTGGTTAATTTGCTAATCTAAGACCCTTCGGTATGATAGGATGATAGCTTGATAGAGGATAGGTTAAAGACATGTCGTTAAAAGTAACACGCCCTGTAGAACGTAAGAAACTTTCAGAGACTGTTGAAGAAGAATTAGAACTCATGATCCGCCAGGGTGAGATAGCTGAAGGTGAAGCTCTTCCATCTGAACGAGATTTAATGGCGGCTTTCGGTGTCGGCAGACCATCAATTCGAGATGCACTCTCTGCATTAGCGAGAAAAGGCTTAGTTAAGATCAGCAGTGGTGAAAGAACCAGAGTAACTCGCCCTTCTGCTGATACTATCATCTCAGAGCTTTCAGGCATGTCTAAAGACTTTTTAGCACAGCCAAATGGTTTAAAGTATTTTGACCAGCTTCGCCGTTTCTTCGAATCAAGCTTAGTCAGACATGCAGCAGCCTATGCGACTCCAAGTCAAATAAAAGAACTGGAGGATGCACTAGAATTAAATGGCAAAGCAATTGAAAACGACAGCCAATTTAGAAAAACTGATATTTATTTCCACAGAGTTATCGCTTCTATACCTGGCAATCCGATTTTTCTTGCGGTGCATCAAGCTTTAGTTGATTGGTTGATCGATGCACGCCCAGACAGAGTTAATACTGCTGAATTGAATAAACGCAGCTACGATGACCATGTTGCTATTTTTGAATGTATAAAGAATGGCGATGTTGAAGGAGCTGATGCACAGCTTATGGCCCATATAGATTACGTTTTCGATAAGTACTACGGGTAATAACTCTCCATAAAGTTGAACAAGCAACATCCTAAAAGGCTATAAATTAGCCTTTTTTTGTGCCTGAAATTTAAATTAATGATGGATTTTTAGACTCACCACTGGTATAACAGGTATACAGGATAACAAAAAGAAGCTGTTATGAAAAAAATAATTATATTTATCATCGTATTATTCATGTATGTATCATCAACATCAGCTAATACACAATCAACTTGGCAACAAGACGCACAAGCTGTGGAGCCGGATATTATTAGCAACCCATTAGCTTTTCAGATATTTAATAATGAAAAGCAGCCAGAACTCGATGTTGACCCCTCATCTCTAATTTTACTTTACGGTGATAGTTACATAGTTATTAGTAGTAACAAAGCTGATAATTTAGTCACCAAGAAGGTATCTTTTAATCAAAATTCATCACAGCAAGAAATTGAAAAGCTTTCTGTTCTTCCTAATCACTTTGATAAGTTCCAAGCTACTATCTTAGAGAATAAGCTATATCTTGTTGGCTACCGAAAAAAATGGCTCTTTTATTCTTTAGATTTGCAAGAAGAGCAAGCCCAATGGCAATCTTTGCCGACACCTGTGTCACCAAATAGTGCTGTAAAAAACGTTTATTTAGCAGCTCAAAGTGACGGTGAAAAAATAGCGATATATAGCATTAGCCAGCTAAGCTCGCCGACGAAAAAAATAAAAGTTAGCCAATTTTTATCAAAAGAAAGTGGATGGAAATCTATAGCACCAGCTAATCAAATAGCTGTATTAGACCCAATTTCATTTAGCTCTGCTTTTGCACAATCACACATCTTAGTAATGACTCAATCAGCACAGGTAATTGGGTTTAATACTGTAACAAAGGCATGGAGTGAATATCATGAAGCAAGCCCTTACCTTAGAACTATTCAAGCAAAGTTAGTTGGCACAGAACTAGTAGCTTCATTCAACAATAGTGAAAGCGGTTCTGATTCAATTGCAAGATTACAGCTTAAAAACACAAATAAAGACTTTGGTTTAGTTAACATGTTAGTGCTAGTCGTTTATTTGCTAGCTGTTGTAGCTGTCGGTTTGTTCTTTATGTTCAAAAATAAAAATACAGATGACTACTTCCGAGGTGGTCAGTCTATTCCTTGGTGGGCAGCGGCCTGTTCAATATATGCAACAATGCTAAGTTCCCTTACTTATATTGCATTACCTGCTGTCGTTTATCGCTCCGACTGGGTGTTATTACTAGGTATTTGGATGATCATTGCTGTTGCTCCTATTGCAGTTTACGTTGCGATTCCATTTTTCCGACAACTAGATGCAACAAGTGCTTATGAATACTTATCAAAAAGATTCAATCTACCCGTGAGATTATTTGCGAGCGGATTATTTACGTTATTCCATGTTGGAAGGATGGGTATTGTAATGGCGCTTACTGCACTTGCATTATCCGCAGTTACTCCACTTAGCGCGGCCGAAAGTGTTCTTATTATGGGAGTCTTGTGCTTACTTTATTGTACTTTAGGCGGTGTTGAAGCCGTTATTTGGACAGATACAGTACAAACTATCGTATTGCTAATAGGTGCTTTTGCTTGCTTTGCAATCATCATAATGGGATTAGATGGTGGATTTACTCACTTTATCGAAATAGGCATTGCCGATAATAAATTCACATTTGCAAATGTTGATTTTAGCCTTAATAGCATAACAACGTTATCAATTTGGGTCATAGTAATCGGCGGCATTGGCCAAAATATTTCTAGCTATACAGCGGATCAAGCAGTAGTGCAACGATACATGGTAACCGAATCTTCAAATGCAGCTACTAAATCTATTTGGGCAAATGCATGGCTTGCAGCACCCGGCGCACTACTCTTCTTTTGTATTGGTACTGGATTGTATGTGTTCTATCAACAACACCCAGAAAAGCTTGATCCAAGCCTGCAAATCGACCAAATCTTCCCGGCATTTATTTCAAATGAGCTACCAATCGGAGTAGCAGGTTTAATAATCGCAGGTATTTTTGCCGCAGCTCAGTCAACTGTATCTACCAGTATGAATTCAATTGCAACAACTGTTGTGACTGACTTCGTACGTCCGTTTCAGTTAGTCAAAAATGAAAAGTCATACATGAAAGTAGCTAGAGCATTAACATTTTTATCTGGCTTACTTGGAACACTCGTCGGTCTTATCTTCATCGACCCTGAGATTCGTTCATTAATGGAGGCTTACTTCAAAGTGATAGGTATGTTCATGGGGGCATTAGGCGGAATATTTGTACTAGGGGCATTAACTAAAAGAGCAAACTCTTTAGGTGCAATTGTAGGCCTCACAAGTGGTGTACTCGTCATGATATCGGCTTGGCAATTTGGTTGGGCTAACGGTTACCTATACGGAACAATCGGTATTTTGACTTGTTTAATTATTGGTTACGTAGTCAGCCTTATCAGCCCTAAGCACCAGAAAGATTTAAATGGCTTAACTCTATTTACGATGAACAAATAGCAAGGTAGAAAATCATGTCAAAGAACCTACAACTCGAGGCCGAACTCTTAACTTCTCTTAAGGGAAGCTTAATTGCCTCATGCCAACCAGTCGATAATGGTCCAATGGATAAGGTTGAACATATTGTAGCAATGGCACTAGCAGCTGTTGCAGGTGGAGCTAAAGGACTAAGAATTGAAGGTGTTGAAAATGTAAGAGCGGTTGCTTCAATAACCAAGGTTCCAATTGTTGGTATTGTGAAACGTGATTTAAACGATTCGCCTATACGCATTACACCGTATGTTGAAGATGTCATTGCGCTAGCTAAAGCAGGAGCAAAAATAATCGCTTTTGATGGCACTGATAGAGCACGCCCTGTTGATTGCTTAACCCTACTCGCAACTATTCATGAACAGGGGTGTATAGCAATGGCTGACTGTGCGGATTATAAAATGGGCCGCTTACTTTTCAATGCAGGGTGTACCTTCATAGGTAGCACAATGTCTGGCTACCTAGATTTATCAAATACGCCTAACGAGCCGGACTATAAGCTCGTCAGTGATCTTGCAGAAGTCGGGGTGCCTGTAATAGCTGAAGGTAGATATAACACACCTGAGAGAGCTGCAATTGGTATGCAAATGGGTGCACATTGCGTCACTGTAGGATCTGCAATTACACGTATTGAGCACATAACCAATTGGTTTGTTGATAGCATTGAAAGCCAAGCAAGAGCGTAGCAAATATGGATATATCAATTGATGTTGGTGGAACAAAAATCGCGTGTGCTCTTATAGAGGAAAACCAAATTCTAAAGAGTAAAAAAGTCGATTCGATAATTCATCAAAACCTTGAATCTCTACCTAATTATCTATTTGATTTAATTAAAGATTGGTTACCAAAATCAAGTAGCGTGAACGTTGCCTGCACAGGGCAAGTTAGTCAAGATTCAGTAAGTTTTCTCTCTGCTGGCAAAAAGTTACCACTGAAATCCCGTTTAGAAGAGTTAACCAATTTGCCCGTCACTATTATTAATGATGCTGCAGCTGCAGCTTGGGCTGAATACGAGTTAAACCAGAACTTAAGTAAACAAGATTTTGTATACATTACTGTGTCCACAGGTGTAGGTGCAGGCATTGTCTGTAATGGCAACTTAATAACTTGCCAAGATGGGTTTTGTGCTCATCTAGGTCATACAACAGTCCCCGTTAAAAATAATAACGTTTATCCATGCCACTGCGGGCGAAGTAACTGTGTAGAAGCAATAGCATCAGGAACAGCCATCGCTAAACATGCCTCCTCAGTATTAGGTGAAATTATCGATTGTAAAACTGCATTTGACTACTCTTCGCAGCTAAGAGCTGTCAATGAAGTAATCAATCAAGCAGCTGATGCAATTTCAGAACTGATCTTCAATATGAAAGCTACACTCGGTAATCAGCATGTGGTGCTTGGTGGCAGTGTAGGTAACTCAGAACTCTTTTTTGAAATGGTAAATGAAAGAATCAAAAGAGCTTCAAGTTTATATCAAGTAACTCTCATTAAACCCGTTACAGGCGCGAACGCGGATATGCTTGGTGTTCACTATTACGCGCAAAAGCTGAAAGGAGTTGAACTATGCAAGTCTTAATTTTTGATAATAAACAGAAGGTTGCTTTTTTTGCAGCTCAACTTTTTAAAGAGTTACTTCAACTAAAACCTGCAGCAACGTTAGGACTAGCAACAGGTAGTACGCCAATTGAACTTTATAAAGAATTAGTAAAACTTTATGAGAAACAGGAGATCAGTTTTTCCAAAGCTGCCAGTTTTAATTTAGATGAATATTATGATATCGATGAAGGTAATAGAAACAGTTATCGCTATTTCATGAACTCCATGTTATTTGAAAAAATCGATATAAATTTGAAAAACACATACCTACCAACTTGTAATCAATATCAAAACCCTAGCCAGAAAGGTAAACATTACGAAGCGCTAATCCAAGAGTCTGGGGGAATTGATTTACAGCTACTTGGTATTGGCGCTAATGGCCATATTGGATTCAATGAGCCAACATCAAGTTTAGCATCGCGTACTCGAATAAAATCCCTAACTCCTCAAACAATTCAAGATAATAGCCGCCTTTTTGAGAAAGGTGAAAGCCAACCACAGTTAGCAATGACTATGGGAATTGCTACTATCTTAGATGCAAAATATATCGTGTTGTTAGCGACAGGCGAAGCAAAAGCAAGAGCCGTATCAGACATGGTTAATGGCCCATTATCTGCAAACTGCCCTGCGTCAGCACTGCAAATGCACCCAAATACAATTGTTCTTTTAGATGAAGCAGCTGCGAGTCAACTAGATAATAAAGAATATCTTCAATGGGTCGCTAACCAAAATGAATCCATCGTAAAGAAACATGGTTACTTTAAGGATTTATAAAAAACAGAATTATACTTGTTGTCATGCTTGCTCTTGATGAGTTAATCCTGTCCTCTTCTTGAGTAAGCATTTTTATCTATCGTTGATAGTATGTATTTAATTACTACTTAGTCGAGTAAATTTTTAGCTCAGTCTAAATGCTTTCCCCACTCTTCTTTCACCTTACATTCTTAAAATATGAAACCAACGTTTATTAAATAAAAATCTTTATCTATTACCTCTAAAGCATCTGTTTTATCAATCAAATAGATTTAATTTATTAGTTAGAGAGTTAAGGCGTAACTTGATAATTTCAATTCTAATTTCTCCAACTATAAATGAGGTCACATGTCTATCCGTAACATTTTACTTGGTCTATTTTTCACAGGGTTCATTTCAGCTGCTCATGCACAAGACAATTGTACTGTCGATATAGAAGCTACTAACAATATGACATTTTCTAAGGACGAAATAACCGTACCTGCAACATGCTCAGCAATCACTGTTAATTTAAAAAACACTGGGGAATTACCCGCAGCTTTAATGGGACATAATTTGGTTATCTCCAAAAAAGAGGATTTAATAGGGTTAACGAATGACAGCTTTGAAGCTGGTTTTAAGAATAATTATGTAAAGCCAAATGACTCGAGAGCAATTGTGGTTTCGAAGGTTATTGGTGGAGGTGAGTCTACTTCAGTGACATTTAAAACCGATTTGTTCAATAAAGAAGATGAATATGTCTTTTTCTGCGCATCACCTGGTCATTGGTCAATAATGCAAGGGAAATTCAAATTAGTACAATAATGATTCTATGACTAAGCCACACTTAAGTGCCTTCATATCTAATTATTTAAAGTATCCACTATATCTAAAATTATCACTGTATTAAGTGAACTAATAAATTGAAAAAGGAGTAGCACGCTACTCCTTCATTGCCCTCAAGCCTCGCCTTACATTATCGTTGGCAATACGCTTTTGCATTACCACAATGGAAAAGTATATTTGCGTACAATTCCCTCACAAGTATTATCAGAGTGAACTCTGACTACCCAGACATTGAGTAGTGAGCCGGCAAATAACGGCTCGTGGCGTATTTCGTGAGTTATGATTAGGCCGCTATTTTTAAATGCAAAAATAGCTTTCTTTATCCTATGAATGCGTTTGTTTGATTTGCGATATGGTCTCTTTTATAGAGTTTCGAGTACGCTCATTATTAATCTCTGGCTCGAACTCACGCTCAATTTTTTCCTTAAAGTCATCATCGAAGTCATTCTCTAATTCCGTATCGAATAGATCATCAAAGCGCTCAGGGTTTTCGTTGCAAGGTTGGTCATCGTAATCCGAATAATCAAAGGTGTCCTCCTGAATATCTTCGAGCAGAAAAACCATCATTTTATAAAACAACACTTTTACACCACGATAGTTCAGTTGCTTATTGACATAAACATCAGGCTCGACAATTGACCAAAGCCCCTCAAAATCAGGGTTCTCTTTGTTTAACATTAAATGATTAATTTTATGGTCGTTTTTGAGAATGATACTGCGGATTGAGTCAACTAAAGTTAGAAGATCCTGCGTTGATATATATCTAAACATAGATATGCTCCTTTATTTTTGTATGGGTTTTAAGCCGCAGTTACGGCTTTTAACTAAAAAGGAACGAGGAAGGGGAAATATTAAGAAAGCGAACCCAAGGGTTCGCCAGTTTTAACTTTTTTCGATGATTTCTAACCAGCTATCTTCAGCGTGACTGAAGAAAGTTGTTGGTTCAATTAAAAATATCGCTTCGAACTCTGCTGAAAATAAATGACAGAATTCTTTTATTTGCTCAATATACAGAAGCAAAAAAGCATACATTTCTACACCATCTAAATAGCGCCCTGAAAAATCAGGATTATCATCAAAAAGCTGCTTTGAGATGCTTATACCCAATACACTGCCTACCCTATCTCTGTGCATATAAATGTAATGGCTAAAACTAAGCTCGATTGAGTCACTTGTAGACGCTTCGTCAACATCTGCTAAAAGTAGAATTGTTGAATTGTCATCCCAAGGTGATTTACTCGCGCGTTGATACTCTCTGATGAATTGTGATTTTGATGTACTCATGAGTTTCCTAGTTAGTGTTTTACCTAACACTAACTAGGCTTATGTGATGGTAACGAATAGTAAGTAACAGAGGTAAGTTTCATCTCTGTGTTACGCATTTATCATTCTGTGTTACGAACTAATAGCGCTGTGTTACGTCGTAATTGAAGTGAAAATCAAGGAGGGAAAGCGTGTGAAAAAATGCATAAAATTGATAAAAAAGTCGATTTAGTTAATACAATTTGCTTTTCCATCAAACTTAGTTAATACTTAGCTTTGTTGTTGATTAGTCAAAAATCACCAACACAAAAAAGAACACAGCAAAATTCAACTATTTGTTTTTCCTCATTAAATTCTGGCACCTAGTACTTATCACAGTTAATACATTTGTTATTGATGAGTAATGCCATGACACACCTTTAAGCACGATGATGGAGTATTGCTTTTAAAAGCTAATCTAGATTCAAAAAGCAGCGAAAATTGCAGCCGCGTAATATAGATTGCTACGAATGAAGTTTCTTTGATCTAGATCAAGTTTAAAAGTAGTTAAGATCCTTCGAGAGCGATATTTCAGTAGTAATGCAGTGAGATTATCTACCGAACCAAGCTATGTGATGAGATAAGTGAGGGGTTTTATGGTGACTAGATGAGTTTTCGGTATGGGCAGAGTCTTAAGGGCATAGCTCGTTTATGGACAAAAGTGCGATAGAGGATTTAATCGTATCGCTCCGCAAGCCTGTTGTAGGCGCGAAGTGGCTAAAATTTATAAATTTTAGCCAGGTAATGAAAATAAGTATTTAGCGGCTTGTTATGTATTTTTTTTAAAAGAATACTCTTCTATTTCACTTACAGAGCGTAGGGTAATCTCTGGGAAGTCCACACAAATACGCAGGCTATAATACGAAAGGGAGCGAAGGGAGCCTGCGTGTTTTTGTCCCAACGAGCACTAATGAGTGACCGAGACGGTCATTTATCAACCATTCACTCAGCACTACCTCTAAAGGTTTTTGGAATATAGCGAAGTAATTGTTCAGAACTTTGAATAGTTAAACGCTGCTTTGGGAACTCATGTAGTTGAATATTTAAGTACTCAGTTTTTGAAACCGGTTTAGCCATACACTTGAGAAAGCTCGGAGTATTTTCTGAAAATAAACCACTTTGTAATGTAACAGCCGAGATTTCTTGCCAGGGAATAAACAGGTTTTTATGACCAAACTTAAAGGGAAAAAGCACTCTTAAATAAAGCCCCCTGTTATTTGCTGCAACCTTTAAGATTCCGTTATGTCGTATTTTACCAATATACCCACTTCCAATTCGGAAGCTTTCTTCTAAATCACAGTCATTATTTTTTCTGTATCTTTTAGCTAAGTTTTGCCAACCACTTTCTTTTCCTAGTCCATAACAAACTCCAAACCAACCAACTACAAAAACAACATAAAACCAGTTTGAAGTGAGAAAAGACGATAAAACTGCCTGAAAGTAGATCACATACTCTTGAGCTAAAGGAGGTATTTCACCTCCACTTCCAACGTAGATAAATAGAACAAAAAATGAAAGGAAAGAAATAGTCCAAATCAACCCAATAAACTTAAAAACAAACTTCATACTTTCCTTTTGCCCCAATCAGCTTCCGGGCGACATAATTTTTTTATATACGTGTTTATTACAACCTATCAAATTTCATTACTCTGTAAAACTCACCAGAATTAGAGCATTTATAGTTGCTACCATTTAAACCTCCGCCTTTGACCTTAACGAGAGTTTTGTCTTCGAAATAACACGTATTCATAGTGGACGTGAATATAGCCTCACCTCTGAAATGATTAAACCCGCCATAAATGGGGGCACCATTTTCAGTCATCTGTGATATTGCAGTTACAAACTTTAATTTTCGAGACAAGTGCAGAAATCTTCCATAAGTATCAACGCTCCGATAAGGGGCTAAAAATTGTTTGCTAAATGTTGAGGAGCCAAAACAGCAAACTGTTTTTTTGTCCTTGTTTATTAGATTGTTAGGGCTACTTTTACCCAAATGGTGATTTAAAGCAACCACGTTTATACTCTTGAATTATAATACGGAACGAAGCTGCTTGTTTGTTCTACCGAACGAAGTGAGTGAGATTTGAACTTCACCTAAACTACCGTATAAGAAAGAGTAACTGGTGAACCAATATAAACAGAAGCCTTTGCAATAAGGCTTGGTAACTTTAAGATCCTAGAGTCATATTCAGTAGCAAACGAAATGAAGATATCTGTATTTTCTATTTTTATATTATTTGATGTCACAAAACTTGTTATCGATACCAGAGAAGATTGAGTCAGAGGAATACATACAACATAACCACCTAGCTTTTTGTTTGGTCTACAAGATGAGACTTTAAGGCTTAATTTAGCTTCGCTTACTAACTCTTCTGAAAGAGCCAAGAATCTGAAGCTGATATTAAGTTCAATGCCTGCGTCCATTTGGTCTGTCCCTAGATGCATAATAATTTGATAGTGCGAGCTACATATTTTTCTGCTTATTCGGAATACGAAAAGGCTATAGCAATATGCAGCTTTAATTTGTTATGCAACTTCCAACCACAAATCAATATTGAATTCCTTTAGGTGTTTTTTAATTGCACCTATTAGATTAATAATTTCTTGTTCAGGCATTACTTGGGCTTTGATATAAATATCGCTATTACCCTGACCATACTTGGATATCCACTCATCGGAGAAGATGGTATCCGTATAACTTTGAATCTTAGTTTTCAGAAGTTGTTCGTGATACTCACAATCCCTTAGTGCACTTGACAATACAATAACCAAATCGACACCACCATCTTTTCTTTCTCCAACGATATCGATTTTATCTAAGTTCTCAATAGGGTCATCCATGTTCAGATTCCTTAAGTTACGTGATATTTAAGTCTTTGTGACATGCGGTTTGTCAGGCAAGAGCAAAGCAACTGGTTTTGTCAGCGCTTTTGATTTGCCTTGCTATATGCAAGTGACACAAATTTCAATATGTCATCTAGCAATATTAGTATTGCAAAGCTAATGATTAAAACAATTAAATAGTACAAATTATAAGGTGACCAACTAGCAAGTAGTGTGGCTTTATCACTATCTGATAAACAAGACTCTAAAATGCCATTTAAGCAGCGTTTTTGAGCTAAAATGAACTGCTCACTACTTCTATATGACATTCCAAACATAGTACTTGTGTAGCCTAATATGCCAAACAAGAGTCCTTTCAAAATCCTTTCATACATTTATTAGACACCCTAAACTTTCATGTGAATATAATTTTATAGTGTTCTTCCCCTGAACAACTACTCCTTTATTCGATAACCCTTTACTAAAGATTCGTTTTAAATTGACTGACGGCCTCAACCACTTCTTTAGCACCTTTTTGAATATCATCGATTACACTTCCTGCGCTATTAGATAACTCTAATGCATCTTTTGCTTCTACTAGACTAGATTCAATTTGAGTTACCGCATCTTGTGTTAGTACTTTATTTTCAGTCACGACACCTATTATCTGCTCAGTAGCGGCACTCGTTCTTGAAGCAAGCTGCCTTACTTCATCAGCCACAACAGAAAAACCGCGTCCTTGCTCTCCAGCTCTTGCAGCTTCTATTGCAGCATTGAGAGCAAGAAGATTAGTTTGGTCTGCAATACCTTTAATACTATCGACCAAGTCAGCTACTTTAGCTGACTGTACATCTAATTTATTGATACCTTCACTGGCTGTTTCGAGTTTCTTAGAGAGGGCTTTCATCGTTGATATTGTTTGCTTAACAACTTCTAAACCGTTTTCTGCATCTGCGTCTGTTTGCTTTGAAATATCGTAAGCAATCTCTGCAGTCTGTGAGATTGCTTGCTCTCTTTTCATTTGTTCTGTAATGACAGTCGCGAACTTAGCAACTTTATATAAATCACCATTGTCGTCATGAATTGGGTTATATGAGGCTTCAAGCCATACCTCATTACCGTGGCTATCAATCCTTTTAAAACGATCTGAAATAAAGCGCCCTTGCTTCAGCTCAGACCAAAACTGTTTATAAGCACTCGATTCAACTTCATGTGGATCACAAAACATACTGTGGTGCTTTCCTAGTATTTGATCTTGAGAGTACCCCATGGCTTTCAAAAAGTTATCGTTAGCATTGAGTATTATGCCATCCAGGCTAAATTCAATCACAGCAGAAGAGCGACTGAGGGCAGTAAGCATATCTTCTTTCTCTCTTGATTGAGATATGGTTCTTGTCAGTTCAGCTGAATACACGGCAAGTTCGCCATTTATTGGTTGTAAAATGCTCCTGAGCCACAGTTCACGACCTGTATTAGTTTGTAATTGTAAGGCGCCGTGCCAATGGTTTAACTTATTTATTGCCGAGAGTAATTTTTGTGTGTGGGGTTTATTAATTGATTTTTTTAGGAGCAAATCATTTAAGTTTTTACCAATTAGATCATTCGCTTGAAGGTCTAGCGCTGCTGCAAATCGCTCATTTACTTCAATGATGGTGCTATTTTTGTTCAGTAGAAAATACAACATCTCTTCTTTGAGCTCATGCTTTATGTTTTCGTATTCAGCAGCCTGCTCTTTTAAATAAATATTTTCGGATAACAGTTTGCGATTAGTAAACCACATTAGGTATGTTCCTTTGGATTATGAACTCAAGATTTGACTAATTTTTATCATCATACAAATATAGTTGGTTATTAATAGTACATTAAGATGAATGGGTACAAAGAGAAGTTAGAAACCATGTAAGTTAACTCTAAGCTCCAAACATAGTTTACAAAGAGCTTACTTACTGCTCGAGGATTATAAAAGATCACTTTTTCTAGTTCAGAGCCTTACATTATCGTTTGCAATACGCTTTCGCATTACCACAATAGAAAAGTATATTTGCGTACAACTCCCTCTCTTGTATTTTCAGTGTGAACTCTGTCTCTAGAGTAAAAAACCACCACCTTATAAAACAAAAAACGAACCCGAAGGTTCGTTTTACTTTTAACTCTAACAGTGTCAGCGGCGCTCTTACTCATGAATATGAGTAAGAGCTAAGTGCTCTAGCCTGCTGTATTTTGGTCTAGTTTAAAAATTATATTTTAAGCTAACCTTATAATTTAATGGCTCACCTGGTTGAGTCCAAATTGCAGAGTATGAATTAGCGTAATAAGTTTTATCCAATACGTTATTTACAACAAACTGTAAGCTCAAATCATCATTAACATGGTAATTTGCAAATAGATTTACCAAGGTATATGAAGGTAAATAATAGGTAGGATCAATCGCTTCACCTAAACGTTCACCAACATATTGAACAGACACACCAACCGTTGAATTCGAATCGATTAAATCGCTAAGATCTCGTTTAATTTGTGCATTGGCACTGTGCTTTGGAATATTCAGTAAAGGGCTACCTTTTGGCAAACTAACCCACCAATCGGTATTAACCGTATCTTTTGCTGTTTTGGCATCAGTATAAGTGTATGCAAGATCAAACGAAGTTTGGCTTGTAATATTACCGTGTAAGTCTAGTTCAACACCATCACTTGTAACCTCGCCTAGAGCCCTAGATACACCTGCTTGTAAGTCTGTGCTTAGCATGTTGCTCTTTTGCGCATTAAATACTGTAAAGCTACCACTAACAATGTCGGTATTAAACTTAACTCCAACTTCAATAGAGGTTGTTTCTTCAGGCTCAAATGCTTCTCCATCAGCATCGAAACCGCTATTAGGTCTAAACCCTTCAGAGTAACTGCTATAAAATTGTAGATCATCAGAATGAGCATACACTAAACCTGCTCGAGGGCTGAATGTGCTTTTGTCAGCATCTGAACGGGTTACGTTTTTATGGTTATCAATTCTTTGATCAAACCAATCGTAACGACCCCCAATTTGCATTTTCCATTTTTCAGTGATGTCGACTTGGTCTTGAATATAAATACCATAGCTATTCTGTACTTCTGTAGTGTCGAATAACAGTGAACCTTCAGGCGCCGTTTTACCATATTCAGGCTCATACATATTTATAGCGTAACTCGTGTCTTCGAGAGTCGGGCGATATCTGTACCAAATCTTATCAAAGTCAAACTTACTAGCATCAGCACCAATTAAAAGATGATGAGTGAAACCAGCAGCTTTTATACTACCGCTAAGCTCCGAACGTGCAGATATATAGTTAGTTTGAAAGTCACGTTGATTATGTTGTCTGCTCAGTGTCACGCCATCAATAAAATAAACTTGTCGGCTTGGAGCAAGCTCAGCATCACTTGATTCGCTCAAAAACTCTGAATCGCTATAACTAATACCTGTTAGAAGCGACCATTCTCCTAATTGATGCTCAAGGGTAAGCTGATGAGAAATAGCCTTAACTTCTGTAGGTTTATCACTTGGCTCACCTAAAAAAGTTTCAATGGGTAGTGCATCAATTTTACCATCTACAGCAACAATACCTCGATCGAAAGTTAAACTTTGATCAACGTACTCTAGCTCATAATTCAACTTCGTTTTATCTGAAATTAGCCATAAAATTGAAGGTGTTAATACCGTTTTTTCCGATTCATGGTAGTCTCTAAAACCTTCACTATCTTCAACTGCACCATTAACTCTAAAGGCCACTTGGTCCGTAATTGCGTTAGTATAGTCGCCTTCTGCGCGATAACTTTGCCAGCTACCAGCTGTCACTTTTACATAGCCTTGTTGTTCAAACTGCGGTTTTTTTGTAATGATATTAATCGTACCGCCAGGCTCAGAGCGTCCATAAAGTGCAGAGCCAGTTCCTTTCATGATTTCGACATAATCAATATTACTCGTATCACGAACACCGCTAAAGCTACGTCCAGACGAGAAACCGTTAATTAAAAAGCCTGATGGAATATTCTCATCGCCCACTAAACCACGTATAGCGAAGCTTTCCCATAAACCACCAAAATCATTTTGTTCTGAAATACTTGGAGTTAAATCGAAAATGTCACTTAAGGTGGTTACACCAGCCTCATGAAGTGTGTCTGATGAAATAAACTCGACAGATTGTGGCTGCTCATTTAAAGGAACATCCCCACGAAAAGCTTGTCTTACACCCGACACAGATATTTTTTCTATATCTGATGGCTCTGTAGTGGCATATACGGAAGATGTAAAAATTGCGCTAATCATGATTGAAAGGGCTGATTTTTGGTATCTGTTCATTCTATCTCTCAGGTATGAATGTAGTTATTCAATAAAGCTTGTAGTTATTAGGTAAGGGCTTACATTATCAATTATCTGTATACGCAATTAATAATACTTATCATTTATAGTATGATATACAATTAAACAGCCGAGAACTAGCCTCGCAAACAACAGAAATTAAAAAACTTAAATCAACGCTCGATTTATAAACACTTAGAGAAAAAAATGAACAAAGTTACTTTAGCCTGCATTACATTAGCTATATCAATTTCCAGCATTTACACCGCAAAAACACAAGCACATGCAATATGGTTTGCTGAGCGCTCATCACAACTAGCACTGATATATGGTGAAGGCGCACAAGATTTAGACACCGTTAAGCGCCAAGACAAAGTTAAAACAGTTACTGGCTATAACAAAAATTGGCAAAAACAAAGTGTAAAACTTGTTGAGTCAGGACATATGATGATACTGAGCGATAACACGGTTTATGCTGTTACAGGAATGCTAGATAACGGTTTATGGAGCAAAACTAAAGATGGTAAATGGTTTGCTAGTGGCCGTGATCAAATCCCTGATGCAGTTTTAAGCGAGCATACAAAAAAACATGCTGTACACTTGCGTGGCCCTCTTACAGAAATTCCTCAACTTAAAGAACAACAGTTACAAATTATCCCAATAGGTGAGAGCTTTTCAGATCAAAAAGGTGCATTGGTTAGTTATCGCATAATATTTAATGGTAAGGCAGTTCAAGGCGCTAAAGTGATTAATGATATTGTGAACGACCCAGATCAAAAGCCTCTGATAAGCAATCATGAAGGCGTAGTGACATTGCCACTACGTAATCAAGGTTTAAACGTAGTTGCCGCAATATATGATGAAAAAAGTACCAATCTCGCTGTATTTGATAAGACCAAGCACTTAGCAACACTTTCATTTGTTTTACCCCATGCTGAAGAGTAGTTTTTAATTAGCTACTTATATTCAAACAAAACTTTGTGGGCCTAGACTTACAATAAGTCTAGGCCCTTATGCACTTTTAGTGGCCCTTTAAATAAGTGAGTAGCACGCTACTCCTCCGCTGCACTTAAGCCTCACCTAGTGTTGTTGTAAATTACAAGTTTAATTATTACAGTAGAAAGCATGTTTACGAACAGTTCTAAACTTCTACGTTAAGGTGCACATTTCAACTTGAAAATTCACAAGTAAAACCGAGCCCCACCATTCCATTTAATCAATCACTACAATCTTTTTATTCCATTTTAAAGATGAACAATAATGAGCAATACTAAAATCATCAAATTATGAGAGTTAGGGTATTCAAAATGATTAAGACAGTTACTTTTGCAATGATGCACTTCGCAATCGCTTTTGCAGTGACTTATTTTTTAACCGGTAGTTTTTTAATTGGTGGCTTGGTTGCTATTGTTGAGCCAGCTGTAAACACTGTTGCGTTTTACTTTCACGAAAAAGTGTGGCGTAAAGTTGAAACTCAGAATAACTTTAAACAAGATTCAGATGGGATAATGTTTGCATAAGAATTAACTAGATTAAATTGGCTCACAAACCAACGAATATCCCCATATTACACCTCGAACTGTAAATTAAGCTTTGCCACTAGAGCCGGTGGCAGAGCTTCAGACCAAAACGGCTAAAACTGTTTTTAATTAATAACCGAAATTAATGAGCCTTTTGATTATTCTTAGTAAAAGAGTGCAAGGCTTCCCCTCCTTAGATACATGCCAAGCCACGCTAAATAAATAAGTATATAACTATGAATTTAAAGGAAAAAATAGCAATCCATTTAACTATATTTTATTAAATATAAACTCTTAATAGCGAGCTAATGCCCTCCAATTTAGAGCTAATACTCAAATTAGGCTTGCAATTATCGCTTTTCAGCTTACACTCGTACGCCAAGTGAGCGTACAGCTGTAAGCTATAGGCGAAAAATGAGAGCGTTATTAAATTCATTATCAAAACATTTACTGCATCATCAATCATGGGCTGGGTACTGGGAGCCGGTGGTTCAGTGCTTTAAACCTGGCTGGCGCGAAGGCTACTTCCGTGCACAAGTAAAACATGTACAGGTGTTTGCTGAACAAAGCGTTGAGGTGATTATTGAGCCAGAAAAAACATGGCCAGTTCATCAAGCAGGCCAGCACATTGCGTTAACAATACAAACGAATGGTCGACTGCTAACGCGTGTATTTACCATCGCAAGCGAACCACAACTGGCAAGGCAGCAGCGACAAATTCGTTTATTGATCCGCAGCCAAGAGAGCGGCGCATTTACGTCAAAGCTAACAAACTTGAGGCCAGGGCAATGGCTTAATATTTCTGAGCCTAAAGGCCAGTTTGTTATGCCAAATACCGCGCGTTCTTTAATCATGCTTGCCGGTGGCTCAGGCATTACGCCATTTATAGCCATGCTTAAATCAATACCTGCTGATAGCAAACAAACTATAACCCTGCTTTATTATGCAAAGCCGAACAGCCACTGGCTTAAAGATGAACTTGAGCAACTAAAGCAATCGCTGAGCAATTTTGATTATCACTTACTTGAGCGCAACAAAGATGGTGATGCGACGACATGGCTGACAACAAATGCGCATAAACACTGGTTAGTGTGCGGCCCAGCAGCTTTGTATAAGCAAGCAGCCGCTTTAGCTAAGCAATTAAATACGCCTATCGACAGTGAGCATTTCAGTGCAGTCCCTGCTGTTTTAGCAACCTCTGATAAGCACGAACTAACACTCACTCATCAGGGCAAAACATTCACTATTGATAACCAACAAACCTTACTGACTCATTTACAAGCGAATGAACAACCGGTGTCAGTTGGCTGTGGTATGGGAATTTGCCATCAATGCCAATGCGTTAAAAAGCAAGGCATCGTGCGTGATATTCGTACCGGTGAGCTCTCTGATAGCTCAGAGCAATTAATTCAACTTTGCATATCGCAACCTGTCAGTGACGTGGAGTTATCAGCATGAACACAACAAAAACAGTCAATTTTGAAAAATTAGCAGCTCAACTCGATAGCGTTAAAGCAGATGTAAAATCAAAACTCGGTGAGCAAGATGCAAAATACATTCGCCGCGTTATTGTTTGCCAGCGAGTGTTTGAATGGGGTGGCCGAGTTTTATTAATGCTAGGCTTTATTCAGCCTGTTTTATGGCTAGTGGGTGTGCTTAGTTTAACCACAGCAAAAATCCTCGATAACATGGAAATTGGCCACAATGTGATGCATGGCCAATACGACTGGATGAATGATAAATACATAAATTCAAAGTCTTACGAGTGGGATATAGCGTGCGATGGGGCTAGTTGGAACCGTGTTCACAACTACGAGCACCACACCTATACCAATATTATTGGTAAAGATCGCGACTTTGGCTATGGATTACTTCGCTTATCGAATGACTTTCGTTGGCGGGTAAAAAACCTATGGCAATTTGTTACTTACCTATTACTCAGTGTGCTGTTCCAATGGGGAGTGTCGTACCATGAAATGGCAGCCGAGCGAGTATTTTTTGGCAAGAAAAAAGATGACCGCGATTACAAAGTACCGCACAGCGAACTGAAAAAGCGCTTTTTTAGTAAAGGTGCGCGCCAGCTAGTGAAAGACTACCTGCTCTTTCCACTGATTGCTGGGCCTTTATTTTTGTGGGTTTTGGCGGGCAACCTAGCGGCTAATTTATTACGTAACCTGTGGACCTCAACCATTATCTTTTGCGGGCACTTTACCGGTGAAGTTGAAACATTTAACCAGCAAGACTGCGAAAATGAATCACAAGGTCAGTGGTATTACCGCCAAGCGTTGGGCTCATCAAATATCAAAGGCGGTAACCTGTTTCATGTAATGACTGGGCACTTGAGCTATCAAATAGAGCATCACTTATTCCCCGATTTACCCGCAAAACGCTACCGCGAAATTGCCCCTAAGGTACAAGCTATCTTTAAAGAACACGGTATCCACTACAATACCGGCGGCTTCTTTCGCCAGTACTTTTCTGTCGTAAAACGAATTGTGCGCTACTCTTTTCCGTAATTGATAAACGCCAGTGCATAGCGCTGGCTTTTTTATAAATAATTTTATGGCAAGGAATTAGCTTCGAGAATCAGTTCGTTAATTTCTAACTGTAATTCATCATCTGCTGTTTGTTCCGTGAAAGTTAAAGCTGTATTGGCAAAGTTTAGCGCTAGGGCCTTATCAGCTTTCTCTAGGTAATTCTCTGCAATCGCAAAATTAATCGACGCTAAATAATCCTCTAGTTCGAGTAACGTTGCTAGCTCTAGCGCTTTGAAATAATAGCTAAGTGCAACTTCTGGCTTTTGATAGGTAAAGTCAGCGAGCGTTTCCTATTGAAACGGATGATCAAGCGGTGTGCCTGCAAACTTGTCGCAGATTTCTTTTATTTGATTGTACGCCACCCACTCTTGTTGTTTATTGTTAGCATTAACAATATCAAGCGCAAGTTGATGAATCGCCTCATAATGAGGTGGCTTTTTAATTGATTCAACCTCTCCAAATTGTTCCTTATGCATTCCCTGCCCTCTCTAAGCTAATTAAATCTCATTCGATTCAGACCAAACCCGTAACTCATCGAGTATATGCAGTGCTGAGCGGCCAAAATCAGTAAGTTCATAGGTCACTGCTATCGGGCGGGTGCTAATAACATGACGGGTGATCATCGCTCTACTTTCAAGCTCTTTTAGGCGCTGGTCGATCATCTTTTTGCTTGCCCCACCCAGCATACGCGTTAAATCATTAAAGCGCACAGGGCCATCTTTTAAATGATAGATAATAGAGCCCGTCCATTTACCGCCAATCAAACGCATGCCTTTTTCAATAGCACACGGCTCCATGCAAGCATTTAAAACTTTTTTTCTACCCTTACTATCTGTTTCTACTGAACTTTCCAAAACAACCTCGCGTTTTTCAGCCTAGTTACAAAAAGGTGACTGGTTGATTAAATAACCCAGGTTACTATTATATACCACGGAATATATTTTGAACACGATAAAGTAATTAGCAAACGGATACTCAACTATGAAAAACGTATTAATTCTTAACGCGCATCACTATTACCCTTTTTCTGAAGGTAAGTTAAATGCTGCTTTAATCGAAAAAGCCGACGCTTTTTTTCAAGCAAAAGGCTATCAAACTCGTGTGGTTAATACACAAGACGAATTTGATGTAGAAACTGAACTTGAGAACCATCAATGGGCAGATATCGTCTTTTTGCAATCACCTATTAATTGGATGGGCATGACTTGGTCATTCAAAAAATACATGGATGAAGTGTACACCGCGGGTATGGGTGGAGCGCTTTGCCATGGTGATGGTCGCCATCAAGACAATCCAAAAGCCAATTACGGTAAAGGCGGCACCTTAAATAACACTCAATATATGATGTCGCTGACCTTAAATGCACCTGCAGAATCATTTGCAGATGCCGCTGACTTTTTTGAAGGTAAAAGTGTTGATGACCTTGTTTTCCCAATGCATATGAACTTTAAATTTTTCGGTATGCAAGCGTTACCTACTTTCGCCTGTTATGACGTGATGAAAAATGCAGACATCGAGAGCGACTTTGCGCGCTTTGAAAAACACTTAAACGATAACTTTTAAGGAACACTCATGAGTAACGAATCTGTTTATAGCAATAAACTCCATCCGGGCAGTGCATTTCCTAGTATTAGTGCTGCACTTTTGAATGGTGAAAAGACTGTTCTTGGTCAACCTCAACACGGTGCAAGCTGGCAGCTTGTTGTTGTTTATCGTGGTAAGCATTGCCCTTTATGTACTCGCTATTTAAACAGCCTCGAGCAGTACAAAGCTGCGCTATTAGAAACGGGTGTTGATGTAATTGCTGTTTCAGGCGATAGCAAAGAGCAGTTAGAAGCGCATTTAGAGCAGTTATCAGTGTCATTTTCACTTGTTTACGGTTTGACTACAGAGCAAATGAAAACATTAGGTACTTACATATCTGATCCCCGTTCACCGCAAGAAACAGATCACCCTTTCGCAGAGCCTGCACTGTTTGTGGTTAACGAGCAAGGTAATGTACATGTGGTTGATTATTCTAATAACCCATTTGTAAGACCTGATTTAGCAACCTTGGTAAGTGGGCTTAACTGGATACGCGATCCAAAAAATAACTACCCAATTCGCGGTATGCATAAGTAGAGAGTAGCCATGAGCAAATTTACAACTTTGCTGATTGGCTTGGTGAGCATAATAATGTGCTCGCCACATGCCTTTTCAGCACAACTCCCCCATGCACATATTGCTTCACCTAATCACTATGAAGTATTGCTAGATAACAGTGACGTACTTGTTTTGCGTATGACTTTAGCACCAGGTGAGCAAGATAATTGGCATAAGCATAATGCTGAAACTGTCTACTTTGAGACAGGTGGTAAGGCAACCATCAGTACAAAAGAGTCACAAACAACACTTGAGATCCCCAATGGCTATGTGATGTGGCATGACGCATGGACTCACCAAGTCAAAAATGAAGGTGAAACCACCATCACTGCAATTATTGTTGAGAGCAAATAGGTAGGAGCAATTATGGCATTAGAAAACCACCCTATGTGGCGCTTACCTAAGCATCACCTAGATTTAAAAAGTTCACATGACCATGTTCATTGGGTTGAATTATTTTATGACCTTATTCATGTGGTAATCATTTTTCTGCTAGGTAATTTTTTAAGCGACCACTTACATTTAAGTGGTTTTCTTACTTTTGCAGGTTTATTCATCACCGTATGGTTCGCGTGGGCTGACTCCAGCGTTTTTAACTCACTCTATGTCAGTACAGATGTAAAACATCGGCTGATCATGGCCTGCCAAATTGTCACCGCCATGGTTATGGCAGCCTCTATTCCCCATGTACTTGACAAAGGCTGGACATATTTTGCATTGGCCTATGCAGCTAACCGACTTATTACAGCGTATTTATTTCATCGCACCAATCAATTAGGGATCGAATCAACAAAATTAGCACGCAGTGTGAGCCGTAACTACTTTGCTCTTGCCATTATCTTCGCAACCACAGCTTTTATGCCTGCACCCTATAGTTATTGGGTATTTGGCACTGCGATTGCCGCTATCCAAGTTTTATATATGGCTCCAAAAATTGGTGTACTTGAAAATAAACGTTTTTTACCACGCCTTGGGCATATGTCTGAGCGCTTTGCCCTTTTACTGCTCATTGTCTTAGGCGAAGGTTTCTTTAAATTGGTGATTACTTTATCAGAAAAAGGAATTTATAAAGTCGACCCCTCTGTACTAGCTAACTTTATGTTTGGCGGTATTGCAGTATTTGTGCAATGCTGGATTTACTTTGACTTTGTTGGCAATGGTAAACCTAAAAATCAGCATAAATGGACACTCGTAAGTTGGTGGTTAGCACACCTATTTTTAATGTTATGTGCAGTTATGGTTGGCGTTGCACTCGCCGGCGAAGTGAAAGCTGGGTTTTGGCAACCTTACCCACTTAAATATGGGGTCATTGGCTGTGTAGGGTTAGCAGGCTACTTATTGAGTTTATTGTGGATCCAGTTAATGATCGAACACCGTGTAGCGCATCGTTTTGCAACAGCTAAAGTAAGAATGTTTGGCGTTATACTCGCTTTGGTTACTATTCCTATTTTACCTCATGTACCTTCGCTCATTGGCAACATACTTTGGGGCACTGCACTGATTTCACAAATTGCCTACCCAGTCACTCGCGCATACTTTACCCTTTCAAAAGAAGAAGCTAATTCATAAAGATTAAAACACCTTTGCAAAAACAACAAAGGTGTTTTGTTATCCCTGCTGTTTTTCGCAAAAAAATTAGCGCCACAATACCCTCATTACTTAACCATAAATCACTTTCAGGGCCGCATTAAATTGTTAAGTTTCGCTTAGCTATGCCCCTTAAAGTTTGGAGTCATAATGAGTTTTGATAAATTAGCACATAAGCCATTCTCAATTGGTGTTGAACTTCCACTTGATAATGACTGGGCAAATTTCAAACAACAATCAAATCAATCATTTGGGATCCCTGATTTAGCTAACCATGAATCACGTGTTCAACTTGCTGATGAGCTTGGCTATGTTGCGGCATGGGTTCGCGACGTGCCGATTTATGACCCTCAATTTGGTGATGCTGCCCAAGTTTATGAAACTTTCAGCTACCTTGGCTATTTAGCAGCTAAAACCAAGAATATATTACTTGGCACCGCAGCGGTTGTATTGCCATTGCGCCAACCTTGGCTTGTTAAAAAGGCAGCAAATACTGTGCAAGCGCTAAGTAATGATCGGCTAATTTTAGGTGTTGCCAGTGGTGATAGACCCATTGAATACCCTTTATTCGATATTGATTTTGCAAGCCGTGGTGAGCAACTACGTGAATCTGTTTCGCTACTTAAAGGCGCCCCTAAGCGACCTTTAGAAGCGGGTCAAAAGCTACTACCAGAAGTGAAAGATTTCCCACTTTATGTAGCAGGTCTTGCTCAGCAAAGCCCTCAATGGGTTGGCGAAAACATGGACGGCTGGCTTGCTTACCCAGGCACACCTGATGACCATCAAAAGCGTGTCGCCTTGTGGCGAGATGTCGCAGGTAATAAGCCGTACGTTAGTTTTATTCATTTAAATTTATTAGATGATCCTGATGCACCTATAAAACGTCACCGTTTTGGGGTTGAAACAGGCGTCAACGGACTCATCTCAGAGCTAAAGGCAATGAAAAATGCCGGTGTGAATCACATTGGCCTGCATTTTAGACGTAACGAATTACCCATCGAATGGGCATTAAAGCACATCGGCGAACATGTTTTGCCCAAGTTCCATAATTAAGGAGTTATGATGTCACAATCAATTATGCCAAAACTGGGTTTTGGTACATTTAGATTACAAGACGAAGTTGCATATCAAAGTGTGCTAACAGCTATTGAAGAGGGCTTTAGACACATCGACACCGCGCAAATTTACGGTAACGAAGAAGCTGTTGGCCGAGCGATTAAAGACAGTGGTGTTGCACGTGGTGAGTTATTTATTACCACCAAAGTATGGAATGATAAGTTAAATAAAACGGACTTTATTAACAGCGTAAAAGAGAGCCTGACTAAACTACAACTAGATCACGTCGACTTACTGCTTATTCATTGGCCAAGCCCAGCCAATGGCGAAAGCATGCATGAGTATTTAACCGAGTTACAATCAGCAAAAGAGCTTGGTTTAACGAAAGAAATTGGTGTTTCAAACTTTACCATTGCACAAATGGAAGAAGCCTTAAGTATTTTGCCAAAAGGCGCGTTATTTACCAATCAAGTTGAAGTTCACCCCTACCTAACCAACCAAAAAGTACGTGATTTTTGTGCGCAAAACGACATTCTCGTTACTGGCTATATGCCATTTGCGGTAGGTAAAGTACTTAAAGATCCAACCATTAAAGCGATTGCAGACAAACACCAAGTGAGCACCGCTGAAGTGGTCATTGCTTGGGAATTAGCTCATGACATGGTGACGATACCGTCATCGACCAAACGCGAAAATATGGCTACCAACTTAAAAGCCCTTTCGTTTAGCTTAAGCCAAGACGAGATCAATCAAATTGATGCCCTTAGTTGCGGCGACAGGCAAGCAAACCCGGATTTTGCTCCTGACTGGGATCATGATGAAGTAAAGACAACTCATGCTTGGCAGTTTCAAGGTGCTGATAAAGCACTCGCTTTGGGATTAAAAGCTGTACCAGCACTTAAAGCAGGGCAAATTTTAGTCCGAAATCTAGCGGTTGGCATCAATCCAGTTGATTGGAAGTTTATTCAAGCTGATCCTATTAATTGGACAGATACACATACACCTGGCGTAGACGGTGCTGGGGTTATTGAGCAGGTAGGCGATGGTGTCGATAGCAAACTAATCGGTAAAACAGTCGCTTATCATCATAGTTTGAGTGAAAACGGTAGCTTTGCTAAACACACAGTACTTTATGCAGAGCGTGTTATGCAGGTGCCAAAAGGGTTAGCTGCTAATGTTGCTGCTGCATTACCTTGCCCACTGCTTACTGCATGGCAAGCTTTTAGCAAAATACCATTACGCAAAGATGAAAAAGTATTAGTAACCGGCATGGGAGCTGTTAATAAACTGCTTACACAAATGCTGAATCACAGTGGCTTTGAAGTACATGCTTTATCAAAAAGCCTAACGACTGAGCAAGCCGAAAAGCTTGGCGTTAAGTTAGTATTACGCGACGCGCCTTCTGAGGGTGGCTACTTTGCACTCTTTGATGCTAATGGTCCTGAAGAAGCTAAAAAGTTAGTGCCACTTCTACAGGCAAATGGTCATGTGATCAGTATTTTAGGACGCATTGAAACACCAGTCGATGAGCCATTCACGCGCACTATTTCTTATCATGAAATTGCCCTTGGTGCATTACACGATTATGGTGATACACAGCAATGGCAACGTCTTGTAAGTGATGGCGAAAAGCTCCTTAATGACATTGCGTCGGGTACTTTAAATGTTGAAGAACCCACTGACTTTGAATTTAACAATCTCAACGATGCCCTTGAGTTTTCTAAAGTTCAAAAGCAAAAAGCCGTTGTAGTTGTTTAGTTATCATTTAAAAGGCCTCTTCTGAGGCCTTTTTATTTTATTCTGCTGTTTCTTTAGGTGTATTGTTGAATACAGCTAAATGATAAATAATCACTAAATTCGCTATAAACCACAGATCTTTAATTACAAACTGACCTAATCGCTCAAACACTGTAACGCTGCTAAGCGCATTAGGTGCGGTAATTAAAAATGTTTGTGTCATGATAAATACCGAGCAACAGGCTAGTCCTGCAAGTAAAATAAGTTTCGCATTTCTGATAAATAAGCCAACACCTAACAGCGCCACACTCAAAATATCAAATATGCCAATCGCATTTGATGCTCCTTGCACGCTAAAAACAATATACAACCAAGACATAAACGGTGAAGACTCAACAAGGCTAACAATCGCATTTGCTTCAAAAGCAAAAAACTTCATGGCGCCAATCCAAACCAACACTAATGCCACCGATGCATAATTTAAAGCAATATGCGCTTTATCACTCAAAGCATCTTTATAAAACACAAATAAAAACAGCGGAATAACAGCAAAATACTTAATGATCCCCTGCCCCGACCCAATTACAGGAAAGCCCCCTTCACTTGCAAGCCAACGATTAGCGCCAAACAGCGTAATCAAACAAAGCATTGATATAGCAAATGCAGTGATGGTCGGAAGCGCTCTATTAAGAAACCCTAAATGTGAATGAAGGCTGGTAATGCCAACAAAGCAAAATGCAAAGCCTGCGAGCATACTCATGATATGAGCTGGCACCTGAGCGTCTAATTTATAAAATGAAAAGATACTGCCAATGGCATTGGGGTTTGCTCCCAAGATAAAAGACAAGCCCAATAACGAAAAACTGATGGTGATAATTGCAACCACTAAATTATTTGATGTACGTAAATTCATTTAAACCCCTCTCTACTGCTTGTTTAAAAGACCTTAGTTAGGGGTAAAAACATTCATAATTAAATAAAATACAAGAAAAGTCTGAGTATTAGTTTATCTAGGCAACTGAAAAACCGAGAAAAAATCGACACTATTTGCTGTTATTTAGGAAAAAAGAAATCGGTATAACTCAATATAAGCAATTTTGTTCAAGTTTTTAGGTTGCCTGCTTCGCTATATTGGCGTAGGAATAATAACGAAGCGCACAACCTTCAGGAGCATCTGTGAGCAAAGACAATCACTTTAAGTACATCAACAACGAACAGCATCAGAGCATCTCGATGTTGACGGCGACTATGAGTGATTTTACCTATGCAAAGCATGCTCACGAAGAGTATTCAATTGGCATTACTCTACAGGGGCGGCAAGATTTCTTTTGTCGTAATGCGTTTTATAAAAGCGTACCTGGCAATGTTATTTTGTTTAACCCTGAAGATATTCACGATGGTCACTCTGGCACTGAGCAAAACCTAGAGTATCTAATGCTGTATATTCATCCCGATGAATTTCAGCCTTTGTTCAAAGCGCTAGGATATAAGCAAGATTGCACATTACGTATGGCAAACACCTTATATGCTGATCCATTACTGCGTAATCAAGTGATTCACTTATCAAGGCTTTTACAAACAGATTGCACGAGCAAAATAGAGCGAGAAGCTGCACTACTGCAAATGGCGCAGTCTTTAGTAAGGCTCAACGGAAGCCTTGATTTACCGGCTTTAAGCACCCGTGTTGATAGCTTACTACTGCGCGCAAAAGACTATATTTTGGCAAATATCGACAATGACATCTCTATTGATGACATTGCCCATGCTGCCACTATGTCGAAGTTTCATTTTATCCGCCGCTTTCGCGAGCACTTCGGTATTACTCCACATCAATATGTTTTGAACTGTCGTATTAATTATGCCCGTAGAGCGTTACAAGTTGGCCGCGATGCCACCAGCGTAGCGGTTGAATCTGGATTTGCAGATGCCAGTCACCTCAATCGTAACTTCAAACGAGTATTCGGTATGACACCAAAACAATTTCAACTGCAATGGGCTCGTAGATAGAGCTAAATTACTGATTTGGAGCTGTTATGGCAGATATTTTTGCATATGCTATTGGCATTATGTACACCCCAGGGCCAATCAATTTACTCGGTTTAAGCAGTGGCTTAAATAAACAAACACGTTCACACCTTGGGTTTTTTATCGGCGTGGGTAGCGCGATGTTTATCTTATTTGTGCTGCTTGGCTACCTTGGCTTACAAGTGATCAACCCGCAGTTTTTGCCTTATGTGAGCTTAATTGGTTGCGGCTATATTTTGTATATTGCTTGGAAGGTCGCAAAAGCAAAAGTACAGGTGAGTGATACCTCAGGGGATACCTCTCTTAGCTTTTTCGATGGCCTGTTTATGCAGCTATTAAATCCAAAAGCCTTGGTGGCCACTTTGCCAATTGCTACGATTCAGTTCCCAAGCGTGGATATTACCGGCGCTGCAATCGTATTTTGGTCTCTTATTTTAGCCATTCTTGCCTTTGGTGCTCCTACAAGTTACTCGTTAGCTGGCTTAATGCTTGGCAAACAAGTATCACGACCGGGTGTTTTTAATGTGTTTAATAAACTGATGGCTGTTTTGTTGGTTTATGTCGCGCTAATGATTGCCTACGAGCATGTGCTGACCCCGTTAATGGCCTAAAATTGATCATCCCGAGCAAACAGGCATAATAGCCTTATTCAGCAAACAGTTATCACAAAACGATGCAAGGCAATCTATCTATTCGCTCTTACAGTACTAAGCCTGTTAGTCATAGCCATGACTATCATCAACTTGTACTGCCTTTAAAAGGTGTGATTGCTATTAGTGTGGGTGATTTTCAAGGTAAAGTCGCCCCCGGTGAATGCGTGGTTGTCAAAGCCTCGCAAACGCACCTGTTTACCGCAATGCCAGAAGCCCGGTTCGTGGTGGCCGATATGCCAAAGCTACCAGATAACCTGGCCACTGCTGAGCGCTGCGTGTTTGCTATTAATCAATCACTTTGGGCATTTTTGCAGTTTGTGGCAAAGCAACTTGAGCAAGCGGTTAATAATGAGTTAGAACTTGCCATGTTTAACACCTTCGATTTGCTGCTAGCTGAGCAAATTATGCAGCCTAAGGTCGACAGCCGAATTAGCGAGGCACTGCTTTATATTGACAGTCACTTAAGCATTGCTCTTCACATCAAACACCTTGCCAGCATTGCCTGTTTAAGCCCAACGCAATTTAAGTTGCTGTTTAAGCAACAAACCGGATTGACTGTCATGAACTATGTAACCAAACAGCGAATGGAAAAAGCCCAAGCCTTACTCAGCCATACCGACTATCCGTTACAACGTATTAGTGAGTTAGTTGGTTACAATGAGCTTTCGTCTTTTAGCCGCAGTTTTTCAAAGTACTTTGGTTTATCACCAAGTAAATTCAAAAAATAACTTTAGTTTTTAACGTCAACAAAACCGTCCTTTTTGTCAAAAATTGCACATCAATTCTGATTATGCTTTTGATATCTTAAATTTAAAGCGAATCACCAATGAACCATACCATCGCGACCATTGCCGTTTTAGTTGCCAGTGTGTTTTGGGGCACAACGGGTACAGCCGCAAGCTTTGCACCAGACATAAGCCCTTTTGCAATAGGAGCCTTTGCGATGGGATTTGGCGGGGTATTACTTTGCCTAACCTCACTAACTCAGCTAATAAACAATGCGAGTACACTGCGTAAGCATTACCCTCTACCCCTACTAGGCTCAGCCTGTGTGGCTATATATCCTCTAGCATTTTATACCTCAATGAATAGCGCTGGCGTAGCAATTGGCACTGTTGTTTCGATTGCCAGCGCCCCTTTATTTACCGTCTTATTGGAATACTTAATTGAGAAAAAGCCTTTTGCAACTCGCTGGCTAGTCAGCTTTTGCTTTGGTGCAGTAGGCATTTGCTTAATCGCGTTAGGCAAAGACTCACACTCTGCTGCTAAGGGGCTGTTTAGCCAAAACATCGGCATTTTACTTGGCTTAATTGCAGGGCTTACCTATGCGGGCTATTCATGGGTTGCCAAACGTTTAATTAGCAACGGCGTTCATTCAAGAGCGACTATGGCAAGCCTATTTGGCGGCGCTGCATGTGTACTCTTGCCTTCGTTATTGATCACTGGAGATACGCTTTTTGCCACAGTTACTAATACCAGCGTGGCGCTTTACATGGCCATAGTGCCAATGTTTTTAGGTTATTGGCTATTTAGTATTGGCTTAAAAACCATAGCTGCGAGCCAAGCCGTGCTCATTACTTTACTTGAGCCTATTATCGCCACCGTACTGGCTATTGTTATTTTAAATGAGCAATTTCAGCAAATTGGCTGGCTTGGAATTGGTTTAGTGGGCGTTAGTTTGGTAATTCAAACGGTCAATATTAAGCAGTTCGTGATACACTGCAAAAAACGCATATTGACGATTTAAGATGAGAAAAGACAGCCGACTATCGCGGGTTTTACATGTGCTGATCCATTTAAACAGTTACAGCCACCCTGTTACATCAGAGACATTAGCAAACATGTTAATGACCAACCCTGTGGTTGTACGCCGTACTATGGCGTTACTACGTCAAGCGGGTTATGTATCGGCAATAAAAGGTCACAATGGCGGCTGGCTACTGGCCACTCCCTTAACAGACATCACTTTATTTGATATTCACCAAGCGCTTGGCGAAAAGAACCTATTTGTAATTGGTCTAACCGATGAGCACAGCAACTGCCCTATTGAGCATGCAGTTAACAGCGCCCTGCAAAATGCGATGGATGACGCAGAAGCACTGTTATTAAAACGTTTTGCTGAAGTGTCGCTTGCAGAGCTTGCCAGTCAATTTAAAAAGTAGGCTTACCTTGAAAAACTTGGTGACTTCACAAACTTATACAACACTGTAATTGGCAGGGGTTTACTAAAGTAATAGCCTTGTACTTGAGAACACTCAAGCTCTTTCAGTATGTTCAGCTGCTGCTCGCTTTCAACGCCTTCAGCAATTGACTCCATATTTAACGCGCTGGCTAAATCAATCATGGCTTTAACAATTGCCTTATCAGCATCGCTGGGGTTTTCTAAATCATCAATAAATGATTTGTCTATTTTGAGCTTATCAAGCGCAAAGTCTTTTAAGTAATTCATTGATGAGTAGCCTGTGCCAAAGTCATCAATCGACATTTTAAACCCTGCTTCACGCAGTTTAGTAATCGTACTTAAAGCAAACTGAGGGTTACCAATGGCAATTGTTTCCGTTAATTCAAGTTCAATACATTCAGGCTCAATAGAGTAAGTTTGTAATACCGAAATTAAATCACCAAGCAGCTGCTTTTTAACAAACTTCGTTGCCGATAGATTTATTGCAAAGGTCATTGCTGGCATATTGTCATCTTGCCACTGGCGAATTGTTTTAACAGTATTTTCGAATACCCAGTCATCAATTTTGCTAATGAGGCCACTGCTTTCAGCAATGGGAATAAACTCAGCAGGTGATACATTGCCTAATGTTTCGCTGTGCCAACGTAATAATACTTCAACAGCCACCACAGCACCTGAGGCAATATCAATTTGCGGTTGAAAGACTAAATAAAGCTCATTATCTTCAAGGGCAAAATTAAGAGCATTGATGATTTGTAATTGCCTAAGCCCAGATTTATTCATTTCTTCGGCGTAAAATAACGCATTGTTTCTACCTAACCGCTTAACCTCAAACATCGCTGATTCAGCCATTTGCAATAGGGGCTCAAATTCTTTACCATCAATTGGAAACAAGGAAACCCCGACCGATGCTGTAACAACAATGAGTTCATCATTTATTGTAAGTGGCTCACTGATCACTTTTAATAAATCGTGGCTGCTCTTATTTATAGCGCCGGTGGAGGTATAGGGCGTGATAAATGCAAAGCGGTCGCTTTGCAGCCGTGAAACCATAATATGCTCACCCATAAAGTTACAAATTCGCGCACTCAAGCTTTGTAACACTAGGTTGCAACTTGCCATACCCAATGCTTTATTGAGAATTTTAAAGTTATCTAAACCAATTAAAATAAAGGCTGCTTTTGTATCTGCTTGAAGCTTAATGGTTTGTTCAAATTCCATCTGCAACTTGTCTTGGTTTGCAAGCCCCGTTAGCTGATCAAAATAAGAAAGTTGATGTATGAGGGTTTCACTTTCGACTTCTTTGGTTACATCATGCTGAAACGAAATGTAGTTACTTACCTTCCCTTGCTTATCCATTATTGGGTAAATGGTCGTTTGCTCAACAATCACCTTACCGTGCTTGGTCATGTTAACCAAAGCACCCACCCAGGCTTTTCGATTTTTTAAGTGCTCCCACATTGTTTGATAAACAGCTGGTTCAGTTTGACCGGCACTGATTTTATGCGGGCTCTGACCTATTAGTTCATCATACTCGTACTGACACATATCGAGGTAAGCGCGATTCATATACTCAATTTTTGCATCTGTATTGGTAAACATAATGGGGTGTGGGTTTTGCTCAACCGCTTGAGACAATATGTGCATGCGTTTGTTTAGAGTAATTTTATGAAACCATTGCCACACTGACTCAGCCCAAACCGTTAGCATGTTTTTATCTTGTACACTAAACACCTTGCTTTGATGCTGCAAAATAATGGCCATATGGCACTGACTATGGCGTATCACTGGCACCACTAACAATGAGTTAGAGTCGCCAGGTAACCCGTATTCTTTCGCATGTTTTCGGTTAACAATGACAGCTTGCCCTGCCGCAATTTTGCCTTGTAACTTTTCAGTGCACACATCAAAAACATTACCTTTCTGGGCTCGATAATCATGTTGCTTTTGTTCGTTACAAATAAACAAGGCTGCGCCATCGCAATTGGTAATTTCGAGGGCTTGATTAACAGCATAATTCAACAACACATCTTGATCGTCTTGAAACGAAATTTCGGTTAGCTGTAATAAACCCCTATTAAATTTACTTTGCTGAGCAAGTGCCGCCATACGCCCAACTTTATCCGACACATCGCGGGCGTTTACTAAATACGTTGGTCCATCATTATCGTGTTCGAACAAGGTAATCGAAAATTCAAAATGAATAACCCAACCATTTACGCTAATGGGTAAGGTATTGACCAAACAAACAGCTGATTTTTTTGCCTCCATTAGCGTGCGCATAAAATCTTGCGCATCAGATTTTTCAAACATACTACTAATATTTTGCCCAACCATCGCTTTAGTAAAGACATGGCTATCGGAGTTATCACTGAAGACTTCGCGAAAAGTACCGTCTTTTTCTAGCTCAAACACAGAGTCTGGCAGTGCAGTAAGTGTTGCTTTTAACTGATTAGAGGAGTTATCTAGTGCTGCATACGGTTTAGTTACAGTTTCAACAAAGAGGATTTTATACAGTAAAAAGTAGGTGAGCCCTTTATATACATGCCCAAAAAAATTAAAGGTGTTGGTGGTATGCGACGCATCATTAGACACCACAAAACAGGCCTCACTTAAAATAGCTAATAGGCAAACTAATGTTTTACCGGCAATATTTAAATTTGTTCTGGGCTTACGAAGTTGTGTCGAAAACATCAAAACAGCGGCACCGTATAGCGCTAAAACAAGTAGATCAATTAAAAACTTAATATGGCTACCACCGACTCCTTCTATGTATATGTCTGGCAGTAAACCTGGAAAATAAAAAAGAGAGCTTGCAATAAACAAACTAAAAAGCAGTAAAGAGGTAAGTAAGGCACGCGCATTTAACGGTTTATATTTAACCCAAATCCCTGCTGCAATAATTAAAAAAGCAGCTCCATTAAATAACCGAGCAATGAGCCAAAAACTTAATACCAAGTTCATGTCTGCATTGCCTTCGTGCATGCTGTCAAAAGCTAAAAAGTGCAATGAATCAAAAATGGCAACGCACAACATGGTGCAAGAAAGTAATAACAGTTTGTAGTTATTGGTGAAATGCCAGGTGTTCCAACCAATTGCAAAAATTAAAAACGAGATCACAACTGAGAACAATTCGACGCTCGTATGCATTGCTACATAAAAAGGAATAGCAGCAATAAGCCCTAATCGCTCAAGTAGTAAGACAATAGCCAGCAGCAATACCCCTACCGCAACATAAGGTACTGTGTGTAAAAGCTCTTTATGATGTGATGGATGAACAACGTATTTCACTATAGTTTTTGACTATGTTTAATTATTACCCTTAGAAAAAAGAATAGTAAAAATAGCTAGTAACGACAGTGAAATACCAAAAAAAGATGAGATCAATGCGCTAAGTATGACTTAGCGCATCTTTTATTATGCTTTTTTGAATGGATTACGGGTATCTTGGTCGGCATCTAGATTACGCATTAAGATTGCGTGATCTAAATCGATATCTTCTGGCAGAGGAATTTTAACAATATGACCAGAGCCTTTTGCATCGCTAATGGCTTCGCCTTTTTTGTTTTCCATAAAATCCAACTTAAAGTTGATGTTGCCTTTTGGTGTCATAAGCTCAAGTGAATGACCAGTACAAAACTTATTTTTAACATCAATTTCAACTAAGCCATTATCGTTGCGACCTAATACTTCACCGACAAACTGCTGTTTATCTGATACCGAATGACCGTACTCATAGTTTTGATAGTCTTGATGTGCATGGCGTTTTAAGAACCCTTCGGTGTAGCCGCGGTGCGCTAAATTCTCAAGAGTTTTAAATAAGTTTGCGTCAAATGGACGGCCAGCAACGGCATCATCAATGGCTTTACGATACACTTGTGCAGTACGAGCAACATAGTAGAAAGACTTGGTACGGCCTTCAATTTTTAAACTATGCACGCCCATTTTCGTCAGTTGATCAACATATTGAACTGCACGTAAATCTTTTGAGTTCATAATGTAAGTGCCATGCTCGTCTTCAAAAGCAGGCATGTACTCACCAGGGCGCCCTTGCTCTTCAAGCATGAATACTTCGTTACTTGGTGCACCATCACCTAGGGTTGGGATCACCGCTTTAGGGTCAATTTTATGCACCATTTCGCCGGTTTCATTCTCGGTGCCTGGTTTCACATCGTAGTTCCATCGACATGCATTGGTACACGTTCCTTGATTTGGATCGCGTTTATTTATATAACCCGATAGCAAACAACGGCCAGAGTACGCCATACAAAGTGCACCGTGAACAAACACTTCAAGTTCTGTATTTGGGCATAGTTCACGAATTTCAGCGATTTCTTCAAGCGATAATTCGCGCGATAAAATGACTCGTTCAATACCCTGCTGAGCCCAAAAGTTCACTGTGGCATAGTTCACCGCATTGGCCTGCACAGATAAGTGAATAGGCATATCTGGCCACTTTTCACGCACTAACATAATAAGCCCAGGATCAGACATGATCAGCGCATCTGGCTGCATCTCAATGACAGGCTCAATATCGCGTAAATACGATTTTACCTTGGCATTGTGAGGAGCAATGTTCGACACCACATACAACTTTTTATTTTGCGCATGGGCTTCGTTGATACCAACTTGCAGATTATCTAGGTCAAACTCATTGTTACGAACACGAAGGCTATAACGAGGCTGGCCAGCGTAAACGGCATCTGCACCATAGGCAAAGGCATAACGCATATTCTTTAAACTACCCGCAGGTGATAACAACTCAGGCGTAAAAGGACGAGGGGTCAAAATAGGTGACGACATGAAAGCTCCACACATCGAACCGAGTACAAGTCGGTTGCATGAATTAATACGATAATGAAGCGCGGCAGTATAATAACCTGCCCAGTAATTTTATTGATCTAGATCATGATTGGTGAAAACTCAGCAAACAAGCTGTGTGCCAATAAAAAGAAAAAAGGTGACCAATCCTATGGCCACCTTTTTAGATCAAACTCAATTAACTATCCAGGGTAATTGGTTTGGATTTGCTAATGTTAACAGCCAAAAAAGCTACAACATATATTCTTTAATAATTATGTAGTTATATTATATGCTAAATGTGATTTTTTGATTACAAAAACTACAACAACAGCACTTCTTCAGTTTCAAGCGCAAAGGTTTTGCCGTTTGCAAAACTAATATCGATATAAAAAATATGGCTACTTTCAATTTCAGGAGCTTGGTTAGGTTTTAGTTCAATAAATATAGGTGCAATAGTGGGGAATACGCTTGTGAAGTCTTCTACACTGGCATAGTTGCCATCACTGTAATAATCAAAATCATTAACAAACATCTCTGTGATATCAAACACGCTATTTAAACTCGTACCCGCGGTGAATTCATTGTTGTAATCAGCGCTTGAGTAAATATTAATAGCTGTAATGGTATTCGCGCTCCCTAGTACCACAGCTGGGATAGCACACTCTGCATACTCTTTATTAGGGTCGGGCTCATTTCCTTCACTATAAACACCTTCACCAACACCGCCTAATTTAATGGTATAGGCATCATAGGCGAGTGCTGTATTAGCTGCGCTTTGCTCTGGGGTTACAACATAATTATTAATATCGATTGCAATGGGGTAAGGAGAGCACTCAAGCTCATCGTTTGAGTCTGAATTACAGCCAGCTAAACAGCTTGCAAATAAACTAGTCAGTAAAAGATTTTTCATTATTGTCCTTATTAGTTTTATCATTTCCTGAGTTAATAATTGCCTATAAAATAGCCCACAACAAGTACTTAACTGCTAAAATTCGCTCACACTTTATACCCGCGTTGCTATACATGGTTAGGGTTCATGAAAATGCCATCAAATGACTATTTAATTAAATTAGGAATTTTCACGTAAAACGCGTATAATTCGCGCCCGTTAATATTTAACCTTTTAAATTTAAAATTATTGGAGCATAAAGATGGCTTTAGAGCGTACTTTTTCAATCGTAAAACCTGATGCAGTTGCTAAAAACCACATCGGTGCTATCTACAACCGTTTCGAAACTGCGGGTCTTAAAATCGTTGCAGCTAAAATGGTTCACCTTTCAAAAGAAAAAGCTGAAGGTTTCTACGCTGAGCACAGCGAGCGTCCTTTCTTCGGTGCTTTAGTTGAGTTCATGACATCTGGTCCAGTAATGGTTACTGTTCTTGAAGGTGAGAACGCAGTACTTAAAAACCGTGAAATCATGGGTGCTACTAACCCTGCTGAAGCACTAGCTGGTACTTTACGTGCTGACTACGCAGACAGCATCGACGAAAATGCTGTTCACGGTTCTGACGCTGTTGAATCAGCTGCACGTGAAATCGCATACTTCTTCGCTGACGAAGAAATCTGCCCACGTACTCGTTAATTTCGAGTTCACAGCTAAGTCTGTGATGCAGAAGAAAAAGGGCTTTCGGGCCCTTTTTTAGTCATTAGCTAAGCTTATTGTAAATATGTTTAGCTAATGACTAAGTCGATTAAATAATGTACAATCGCGCACCCAAACTACTTACCACCGTCACTGATTGAGGTTGTTTCATGACCACTGAAAAAAAGATTAACTTATTAGATTTAAACCGAGATGCAATACGTGAGCTTTTTGTATCATTCGGTGAAAAGCCATTCCGTGGCGATCAGGTGATGAAATGGATTTATCATTTTGGCGTAGACAATTTTGACGACATGACAAACGTCAACAAAAAGCTAAAAGAAAAACTAAAAGCTGAATGTGAAATTGTTGCTCCTGAAATCTCAGTTAGACAACAGGCAAGTGATGGCACCATCAAATACGCCCTGATGCTACAAGGTGGCCAAGAAGTAGAAGCTGTTTGGATCCCAGAAAAAGACCGTGCAACATTATGTGTTTCATCACAAGTAGGTTGTGCCCTTGAGTGTACTTTCTGCTCAACAGCACAACAAGGCTTTAACCGTAACTTATCTGTATCTGAGATCATCGGTCAGGTATGGCGTGTTGCAAAAGACATTGGTTTAAACGGCGATAGCACTAAGCGACCAGTTACTAACGTGGTAATGATGGGTATGGGTGAGCCATTACTCAACCTTAAAAATGTAGTACCAGCAATGGAACTTATGATGGACGACTGGGGTTTTGGTTTATCAAAGCGTCGCGTTACTTTAAGTACCTCTGGTGTGGTGCCTGCTCTTGATTTATTAAAAGAGAAAATTGACGTAGCGCTGGCTATTTCACTTCACGCGCCAAACAATGAACTACGTGATGTACTGGTACCAATTAATAAAAAGTACCCTATCGAAGAGTTCTTAGCGGCGTGTCGTCGTTATATTGATGGCTCTAAAGCAAACAAAGATGTGACTATCGAATACGTGATGCTACAAGGTGTAAACGACAGCACAGATCAAGCACACGAATTGGTTAAAACATTAAAAGGAACACCTTCAAAAGTGAACCTAATTCCGTTTAACCCATTCCCAGGTAATGAATATGGCCGTTCGAGCAACAGCCGCATCGACCGCTTCTCTAAAGTATTACAAGCAGCGGGAATTACCTGTATTGTTCGCCGTACCCGTGGTGATGATATTGACGCAGCTTGTGGGCAATTAGTGGGTGATGTTGTAGACCGAACTAAACGTTTAGCGAAAAAGAAAATGCGCGAAGATAACGCTATTGCGGTAAATGTTCACCAAGCATAAGCGTAATTTCTAAAGATAAGCCTTTGTGACAAACTCGTTATTTTTAAAATAATAGATGCAACACAAAGGCTTTTCGGTAAGATAGGCATACGGAATCAAAGAAGAGATTAGGTAATGCGTTCTATACTTGCCATTACTGTTGGTGCATTCGCATTAACAGGGTGTGTTACAGAAAACAGCTACGAAGGTAGCGACAGACCCGTTGTTGAAAAACAGGTTAATAATACCGGTGCTGCCCGTACTCGTATCGCCCTTGCGTTACAGTACTTAAAAACGGGCAACAACTCGCAAGCAAAATATAATTTAGAACGCGCCGCAGATTTTGCACCTGACCTCCCAGAAGTTCACTACTCTTTAGCTTATTACTATCAACAAGTTGATGAACCTGAGCTAGCCGATAAAGCCTATCAACGCGCACTAAAAATCGCCCCTAATGATCCGAACACCTTAAATAACTATGGTGTCTTTTTGTGTGGCATTGGCGAATATGATCGCGCTGCAGAAGAACTTCTTAAAGCGATTGCTGTTCCTAGCTATATCCGTGTAGCTGAAAGTTACGAAAACTTAGCCTTATGTGCGATTGAATTTGATGATTTTGAAAACGCAGAAAAATATCTAAAATCTGCGCTAAACCACAGCTCGCAGCGTCCATCATCAATGATTAGTCTTGCTGGTTTATATTACGCAAAAAGCGATCTTCACAAAGCTGAAGATATCATTGAAAGATACGAATCGTTAGGCCGCGTAACCCCCCGCGCACTCATGCTCAGCTACTTAATTCAGCAACGGATGGGCCATATTGAAAAAGCCGAAACAACGGCAGGTATCATTTTACAAACCTACCCAGGTTCGAGCGAAGCAAAAGCAATTACTACAGGGCGAACTAAACGCTCAGAATTTGAAGTTCTACGTGAAAAATACCGTCAAGCGCAGCTTGAAGAACTGAAAATCTCAAGCGATAACAGCACGGTTAGCAAAGATCAGCCAAAAATTCGCATCGTGAAAAGAAAAGCGCCTGCTAAACAAGCTGTTGTTGCACAGGCGCCAGTGGCTGCTACCGGGCAAAGCCTTGTAAAGACCACAAATGTTCCAACAACTAATGAACAAACTTCTCTAGTTGAGCAGCCAACTGTAAACAAAACTCAACCCGAGCCACAAACTGTAGCGCAAAGTAATAAGCAGGTGCCTACTGAGGTAAACTCAGACAGCGAAGAAAAGCCCGTAACAGAGACACTCGCCTCTTCTCAAACAGTCAATACAACGCCAGAGACACTCACACAGCAAACTGACGAAGGTTTCCAAACGGTTAGCTCTCGAAAAGTTGAACAGGCTGCTGTTATTGCAAAGCAACAAACAAGTACGCAAAGCAATGATGAAGTGACCATAGTGTCATTTGGTGCACCGCAAACGCCAAGCGTTCAACAACAAACGCCAGCAAACTCGCAAAATACCAAAAATGATGCCAGCACTGTGGTGTTTTACGAAGCAGAAAAAGACGAAAACGTATTTAGTGGCAGTCAAACAACGACGTCAACCGCCAATAGCACTGACTTTAGCGTGACAAACGAGCCGCTTAACTTACCCATGCTGAACGCAAATGTACCGGCGCTGAATATCCCGTATCATATTATTGAAAATGGTGAAAACCTCTTTAGCATTTCGGTGCGATACAATGTTAAACTACAGAAGATTTTGCTGTGGAATGGCTTAAAAGAATCGGATCGTGTACAAAACGGTACTCGCATTTATTTGAACGATCCGAACATTTATCACGACATCAATGATGGCGACACACTCTTTAGCATAGCCACACAGCATAGCGTATTGATCGATCAGTTAATGCGCTGGAACAAATTGAGCCCAGATGTCGCCCTAAAACCTGGGCATAGACTCTTATTGGTAGATCCAGACTCATACGCATTATGAATGAAGAAAACAATTTAGAACAACCACAAGAAACGCTCGGCCAAGCGCTAAAAAAGCGCCGCGAAGACGCAGGAATGAGCCTTGAGCAACTTGCTGGTGCATTAAAGTTATCAGTTTTACAGTTACAACGACTAGAAAACGACGAGCACGAACTACTAGGCCCTGCGACCTTCGTAAAAGGTTATATCAGAAGCTATTGCCGTGAGCTTAGAATCGATAGCCAAGCCATGCTTGAATTACTGCCAGAGCACGTTGAGCCTGAGAAAAAGTCAAAAATGCAGAGCTTTTCTCGCCGCACAGAAAAAGAAGCACATGACAGCCGTTTAATGCTGTTTAGCTACTTTATCTTAGCGGTGATCATTGGTTCGTCTGTGTTTTGGTGGTGGCAAAATAGCAACCAGAATATCGAAGAGCCGGTCACGACTGCGATGCCAAATCAGCTCGAAAGCAGTGATATTTCACCCGACTTAGCTGTAGAAGCGCCAGTTGAAGAAACCATTCAACCACTCGCTGAAGGCGAGCAAGAAATCGTTCAGCCTGAAGCTGATGCGCCAACGACCAGCAACGAAGCACAAAATCAAGCTGCATCACAAAACCAACCTGCTGCTCAGCCACAAACTGAAAAGGCTGATCCTGAGCATAGCGAAGTGGTGATGCACTTCAATGAAGATAGCTGGGTAGAAATTCACGATGGCAACGGCGATCGTATTGCTTTTGGTGTTAAAAAAGCAGGTTACATTATGACAGTAACCGGCCCACAGCCGTTTAATGTAGTATTAGGCAAGCACCAAGTAGTCGATATTACTTTTCAAGGTCAAGCCGTCGATACCTCACATTTTGCCAAAAATCGCTTAGCTAAATTTACTTTACCGTTATCAGAGTAACCGCAATGTTTTCAGAATCTCCTATTAAACGCAGAAAATCGACCCGTATTAACGTAGGTAACGTGCCAATTGGTGATGGTGCGCCAATTGCCGTTCAGTCGATGACTAACACCAACACCCTAGATATCGATGCAACGGTTGCACAAATTCAAGCTATTCAAGATGCCGGCGCCGATATTGTGCGTGTGTCTGTACCTACCATGGAAGCAGCTGAAGCATTTAAAAGCATTAAAGAACAAGTCACTATCCCGCTGGTAACAGATATTCACTTTGATTACCGTATTGCATTAAAAGTGGCTCAGTATGGTGCGGATTGTTTACGTATAAACCCGGGTAACATTGGTAGCGAAGAGCGTATTCGTGCCGTTGTAGACTCTGCACGTGAGCATAACATCCCTATTCGTATTGGTGTTAATGGCGGTTCATTGGAGCGCGATTTACAAGAAAAATACGGCGAACCAACACCAGAAGCACTGCTTGAATCAGCTATGCGCCACGTTGAGATCTTACAACGTTTAGACTTTGACCAATTCAAAGTATCCGTTAAAGCGTCAGATGTATTTTTAGCGGTCGGTGCATATCGATTACTTGCCAAAGAAATCGACCAGCCACTGCATTTAGGTATTACCGAAGCAGGCGGTATGCGCTCAGGTTCGGTTAAATCGGCTGTTGGTTTAGGTATGCTACTTGCCGAAGGCATTGGTGACACATTACGCGTATCACTTGCTGCCGATCCGGTACAAGAGATCAAAGTGGGTTTTGATATTTTAAAATCATTACGCATTCGCTCACGCGGTATTAACTTTATTGCCTGCCCGAGCTGCTCACGCCAAGAGTTTGATGTGGTAAGCACCATGAACCAACTTGAAGAGCGCCTTGAAGACGTGGTTGAGCCTATGTCAGTGTCGGTGATTGGTTGTGTAGTTAATGGTCCTGGCGAAGCGCTGGTTAGTGATATCGGCCTTGCTGGTGCGAACCGTCGCTCTGGCTTATACATCAATGGTGAGCGCCAAAAAGCACGTATCGATAACGATAACATTGTCGACCAACTTGAAGGCTATGTGCGCGACTTTATCGCTAAAAAAGAGAAAGAAACGCCAATCGACATCAAAATCGTTGAATAATTCGCATATACTCGGCAAACCCTTGGGTTTGCCGTTTACCTTTACTGCTTAGACGGTATAATGACGGGTCAATTTTTTAGTTTTTCTTGAGGCGCGATTTTTTCAGCGCAAGTACAGTATTTAGGATTTATAAGTGGCAAAACAAATTCAGGCAGTTCGTGGTATGAACGATTGTCTGCCAGGCGATACGCAAATTTGGCAGAAAGTAGAAGACATTTTACGTGAAACAGTTTCATCGTTTGGTTATCAAGAAATTCGTTTTCCAATTGTTGAATCAACCGACCTATTCAAACGCTCTATCGGTGAAGTAACCGATATCGTAGAAAAAGAGATGTACACCTTTGCTGACCGTAATGGCGATAACTTAACTCTTCGCCCTGAAGGTACCGCAGTGTGTGTGCGTGCAGGTAATCAAAACGGTTTACTGTATAACCAAGAGCAACGTTTATGGTACATGGGTCCAATGTTCCGTCACGAGCGTCCACAAAAAGGCCGTTACCGTCAATTCCACCAATTTGGTTTAGAAACATTCGGCATTGCCACTGCCGATATTGATGCAGAAGTTATTTTGCTAACAGCCCAATTATGGAAAGAGTTTGGTATCAGTGAACACGTTCGTCTTGAGCTTAACTCACTGGGTTCAAATGAAGCGCGTGCAGACTACCGTGATGCACTTGTTGCTTACTTAGAGCAACACGTCGATGTACTTGATGAAGATTCTAAGCGTCGTATGCACACCAATCCTTTACGTGTGTTAGATAGCAAAAACCCTGATGTACAAGCCATTTTAACTGATGCGCCTAAACTATCTGAGCACTTAGACGCTGAATCAAAAGAACATTTTGAAAATTTATGTGAACGTTTAGACGCTGCAGGCGTCGAATACACGGTAAATGAAAAGCTTGTACGTGGCCTTGACTATTACAACCGCACCGTTTTTGAGTGGGTAACTGATAGCCTAGGTGCACAAGGAACCGTTTGTGCCGGTGGTCGTTACGATGGTCTAGTTGAACAACTAGGCGGTAAAGCAACACCAGCGGTTGGTTTTGCAATGGGTCTTGAGCGTTTAGTGTTATTACTTCAAGCGCTCGAATGTGTAGGTGACATCCGCCGTAGTGCTGATGTATATTTGGCAGCCATGGGCGATAAAGCCAGCATTCAAGCGCCTATCATTGCCGCTCAATTACGTAAAGATGTTGCAGGTCTTCGTGTTATGGTGCACGCAGGCGGTGGCAACTTTAAAAAGCAATTAAAACGCGCAGATAAAAGCGATGCTCTAGTCGCAGTTATTATCGGCGAAGATGAATTAGAACAAGGCGTTGTGACTATTAAGTACTTACGTGAGCGTAAAGAACAAGTCACCTTAAAACTAGAAGAAGCGAAAACGCTACTAGCTGAGCTTATTTAAGCCCAGCTAGCAACAGAGGTAAGCATGGAAATTTATTCAACAGAAGAACAACAAGAAGAAGCGATCAAACGCTTTTTCCGTGAAAATGGTTTAGCACTTGCAATTGGTATTGTTGCAGGTTTAGGTGGTTTATATGGTTGGAAAGCTTATAACCAAAACCAAATCACCACAGCTGAGAAAGCATCTGACTCTTTTACACAACTTGTTGAAAGCGGTGCCGTGCTAGAAAAAGCGGATACGTTTATTAAAGAAAATAGCGAGTCAAGCTACAGCACGCTAACAGCATTTGTTGCGGCAAAAGAAGCCGTTGAAAAGAATGACCTTGATGCAGCAAGCGAAAAGCTTAACTGGATCATCACCAACGAGCAAAACCCTGAGCTTAAAGCAACGGCAACAACGCGCCTTGCTCGTGTTCACCTTGCGCAAAAGCAATATGAGCAAGCGCTAACAACGCTAAATGCCCAGCTTCCAGCATCATTTACTGCTGCAGTCGCTGAATTAAAAGGCGATGTTTATGCTGCACAAGGCGACAAAGACCAAGCTCGCAGCCAATACCAAGCTGCGGCTGATAATGGCGGCCTTGAAAACAATCCGTTATTACAAATTAAACTTGATGACTTAGCACAAACTAGCCCAGCGGCGTAAGGGGTTAAGATGAAGAAGTTAACAGCGGCAACACTTGCTCTGTGTATCGCGACCCTGACTGGGTGTTCGTCAAGTGATGACGAAGATGAACTGGTACTGCCTGAAATTGTTAATCAATTTGAGACAGAAGTGGTTTGGCAAGAATCAATTGGTGATGGTGTTCAGCATTATTTCTCGCGCTTAACACCGGCTATTCATAACGATGTTGTGTATGTAGCAAACCGCGAAGGTGAAGTTGAAGCCCTATCGCTTGAAAATGGCGATACGCTATGGGAAACCGATGTCCGTGAGAACCCAGCCTTTTGGCCGTGGGAAACCACAGAAAGTGCCAAGTTATCGGGCGGTATTTTACAAGCTTACGGCAAAATCTTCGTTGGTTCTGAGCATGGTTACTTAACTGCTCTTGACCGTGAAACAGGTGAAATTGTTTGGCGTAAAACAATGCCAGGCGAAGTACTTGCTAAACCTGCTGCAGGCGACGGCCTAATTTTTGTAAACCTAGGCTCAGGTAAGTTATTAGCTGTACACCCAGATACAGGTGAAGAGCGTTGGAGCTTTGAACAAGAAGTGCCACCATTGACGTTACGTGGTCAAAGTTCACCAACTGTAGCCAACGGTGGTGTATTGCTAGGCCTTGAAACAGGTAAATTAAGCGTATTAATTTCTGAAAATGGTTACTCTGCGTGGAGTGCTGAAATTGCTTCGCCAAAAGGTGCCTCTGAGTTTGAACGTTTGGTTGATGTAGATACACAAGCATTAATTAGCGGTCCATATGCCTATGCAATCGCCTATAATGGTAACTTAGCAGCCGTTGATATTCGTTCTGGTAATGTTGTTTGGAAACGTGAGTACAGCAGCTACCGTGATTTATCGATGGATAGCCAGTCTATCTATGTTGTAGATAGCGATGGTGTTGTTTACGGCCTAGATAAAACATCAGGTATTGAGCGTTGGAGCCAACCGGCACTGCGCGGCTGGTACTTAACTGGCCCTACCGTGGCTGGTAAATATTTAGCACTAGGTGACCAAGAAGGTAACCTACACTGGTTAGACAAAGAAACGGGCGAGCTTGTATCGCGCGAAGACTTTGACAGCTCAGGTTTCTTTATTGAGCCAGTTGTTGCCGGTGACAAATTAATTTTATACACCCGAGATGGTGAAGTTAGCGCGGTTAAAATTCCAAACTAACTTACTAATAGTAAACGTTATTTTTCTAAGGCTTCGCTTGGCGAAGCCTTTTGTTGTTTTTTTAAGAGGTAGTTTATGCTTCCCGTGATCGCTCTTGTTGGGCGACCCAATGTGGGCAAATCCACATTATTTAACCGTTTAACACGTACTCGTGACGCCCTCGTAGCCGACTTTCCAGGCTTAACACGAGATAGAAAATATGGCCAAGCTGATTACGATGGCTATGAATTTATCGTGGTAGACACGGGTGGTATTGACGGTTCTGAGCAAGGTATCGAAACTGAAATGGCTGAGCAATCGCTACTAGCGATTGAAGAAGCCGATATCGTGCTATTTTTAGTTGATGCCCGCGCAGGTATGACCGCCGCAGACCAAGCGATTGCTAACCACCTTCGTAAACAACAAAAGAAATGTTTTGTTGTGGCAAACAAAGTTGATGGCATTGATGCAGATTCATACTGTGCAGAGTTCTACCAGTTAAGCTTAGGCGACGTACATCACATTGCAGCGGCTCACGGCCGTGGTATCACGCAATTACTTGAAACAACTCTACAGCCTGTTATTGCAGAACTTGCAGGCGAAGCTGAAGAGCTTGAAGAAAGTGATGACGAATTGGTTGATCTTTACAGCGAAGATGAAGAAGGCGAAGACAACCAGCAAGCCTTTGCTGACAAGCCAGTAAAGCTTGCTATTATCGGTCGCCCTAACGTTGGTAAGTCAACACTTACAAACCGTATCTTAGGTGAAGAACGTGTAATCGTTTACGATATGCCGGGTACAACCCGTGACTCTATCTATATTCCGATGACACGTAACGACAAAGAGTACATTCTTATTGATACTGCGGGTGTTCGTAAGCGTAAGAAAGTAAGCGATGTTGTAGAAAAATTCTCTGTGATCAAAACCCTTAAAGCGATTGAAGACGCTAACGTGGTATTGCTTGTGGTTGATGCGCGCGAAGGTATTTCTGATCAAGATTTAAGCTTACTTGGTTTTGCCTTAAACGCAGGTCGTTCATTGGTTGTTGCTGTTAACAAATGGGACGGCCTTGATGATTACGTTAAAGAACGTATTAAGTCAGAGCTTGACCGTCGTTTAGGTTTCATCGATTTCGCACGTTTACACTTTATCTCAGCTTTACATGGCACAGGTGTAGGTCACTTATTTGAATCGGTAGACGAAGCGTACGAGTCAGCAACTAAGCGTATCAGCACAGCGATGCTGCGTCGTATCATGGATATGGCACAAGCTGATCACCAACCGCCACTTGTTCGTGGTCGTCGTGTAAAACTTAAATATGCTCACGCAGGTGGTTATAACCCACCACGTATCGTGATCCACGGTAACCAAGTTCATGACTTACCAGATAGCTACAAACGCTACCTAATGAACTACTACCGTAAAGCATTAGGTATTATGGGTACGCCAATCAAAATTGAATTTAGAGAAGGCGATAACCCATACGCGGGTCGCACTAATAAAGTGACTTTATCGCAAAAACGTAAAATTCGTGCATTTGCGAAAGAAAACCGCAACAAGTCGTAGCTACTACAGCTAAGCTTTAAGTATTAAAAAAACCTTGTGAGTATGACTTACAAGGTTTTTTTATTGCTAAAACTATGCTTTATTTAATAAACGAACAATAAATAGAGCAGCATAAATGGTATTTTTAAGTCAGGTTATTTACGTCGATAACGTAGAAGAAGTACTCGACTTTTACTATCAAGCATTTGGTTTAAATACCAACCATATCAGTGACGATGCCGAGTACGGTGAACTTGTTACAGGGTCTGTAAAACTTGCTTTTGCGACCCACCCGCATGCGCAGTCATATTTTAAGCAAGGGTATATTCGTGCCCACCCTAAGCAACCTGCACTAGGCTTTGAGCTAAGGTTTAGCTGCCATAATTTAGTCGAAAGTTACGATAAAGCTGTACTTGCTGGTGCTGAGCCATTATGCCCGCCAACTAAAAAAGACGCCCAGCATTATGCGTATGTTCGTGCTATTGAAGGCACTTTAGTGTGTTTAGTAGAAGATTAGCTTTTTGTAAGGTCCGTTTTTGTTAGGTCAGTATGCAGCTCAAGGGTTAACTCGCGTAATAACTCGATTCGCTCCACACTCATATTTGAGCGTGCCATTAACTTCGCCGTTAATTCTTCAGCATCAACTTTAAGTTGCATGCCCTGCTCTGTTAACGAAATTACTTTTTTACGCTTATCTTCATTTGATACCTGACGAGTCAATAAACCTTTGCTTTCTAGGCGCTTAACTATTGGTGTTAAGGTGCCTGAATCAAGGTGCGTGTCATGAGAAAGCGCTTTTAAGCTCACTTGGTTATTATACCAAAGAGAATGCATCACAATATATTGCGGATAGGTTAAGTCATAAGCTTCGAGGATTGGTCGAAACGCTCTGATCAGCGAAGGCAAGATTAAATCTGAAGAAACGATATACCACGGTATTGAAAATGCCGTTGATGCATTTCTTGGTCTGTTCGAAGGTAAAAATAAAGGAAAAATGCTGGTTAAGCTTTAACGCTTAATAACTAATAAAGCCTGTATCTTAGTTGGTACAGGCTTCTTTTTAGGCAAGTTTAAAAAATACGATTGCCGCAACAAGCATCACCTTGCGCTTACAAACCTTCATACTCGGCCTTCCTTGGTTTTAAAATTTGCTTTCTGCATTTAACCATATTCCAACAATCTGTTTCAGGTACGCCGTGATACCACGCTTTAAAAATAGGTTGATACTTTTCAATCACACGTTGTTGCATGCTTTCTGAAAAATGGGGTAAATAAACCGTTTTAGTCAACGTAATGTGCCTTTTAATCACCTTTCCTAAATTAAAACGCTCTTGGCGATACATTATGTCTGCTTCTTTAAATTCTCTGCTATCAGGTGTGAATTTTTGCATCTCTTGTTTATAGCCAGTCGCCCAGCCAGCTGCTTTATTCATTTGTTCAGCAAAGGGCTTAACAGTAAACGTTACATAAATGGGGTCATCAGCATCGGTGGGCGCAAAACCTCGAGTAAAGACGATGTAGTGATAATTAGGATGAGTAACTTTAAAAAGAATTGTTGCGTAGGCATTAGCTTGCAATAGGTCTAACCGCTCTCGCGGGAAGGTAATTGGCTCATTGACATAGCTCGTTTTTAGATATCTATAACCAGAGTCTATGCCACAACTACTATGACCACACGACTCTGTGTACACAGACTCTATTAAAAAAGGAAACTCCGACACTGAGCCATCTTCTGTTTTAATTGTCACAACGATGGGCCCGCGATAACCATGGGCCTTATCGAGTACTGTAGTGCAACTTGTTGTAAACAAACAGGCCAGTAACACACAATGAAATTGCACCATCACCTTGCGCTTACAAACCTTCATACTCGGCCTTCCTTGGTTTTAAAATTTGCTTTCTGCAGTCAACCATATCCCAACAATCTGTTTCAGGTACGCCGTAATACCACGCTTTAAAAATAGGTTGATACTTTTCAATCACACGTTGTTGCATGCGTTTTGAAAAATGGGGTAAGTAAACCGTTTTAGTCAACGTGATATGCCTTGCAATCATCTGTCCTAAATTAAAACGCTCTTGGCGATACATCATGTCTGCTTCTTTAAATTCTCTGCTATCTGGTATGAATTTTTGCATCTCTTGTTTATAACC
>NZ_LJTB01000033.1:0-652 GCF_001306895.1 Pseudoalteromonas sp. UCD-33C
GTAAAGTGCTGGCATGGAGCAGCATAGTATATTTAGGATTGGTAGCATTAATTATACTGGTGGGTATTTTCTTATTGCCGCTTGTGATATGAAGTAAGGGGGCATACATGCCTCCTTCGGTGTAAATCATAAAAACCGTTACTATTTTTCCTCAAATACGTATTTCCAAACAATAGCAGCAATAATTGCTCCGACAATTGGAGCAACCCAGAAGAGCCAGAGTTGCGAAATAGCTATTCCCCCTACGAAAATTGCCGGACCCCTGGTAAATTTATTTCTGGCCTTTGTATTCATGCCGCTTCTATTTGATACAGGGTTTTTACATGAGATCGGTCTTTTCGGAGTGAGAATTAATTTAGCATTGGCAGGGTTTAATATGTTACCTATAAGTGTACTTGACGGGCGTAAAGTGCTGGCATGGAGCAGCATAGTATATTTAGGATTGGTAGCATTAATTATACTGGTGGGTATTTTCTTATTGCCGCTTGTGATATGAAGTAAGGGGGCATACATGCCTCCTTCGGTGTAAATCATAAAAACCGTTACTATTTTTCCTCAAATACGTATTTCCAAACAATAGCAGCAATAATTGCTCCGACAATTGGAGCAACCCAGAAGAGCCAGAGTTGCGAAATAGCTATTCCCCCTACGA
>NZ_LJTB01000034.1:0-634 GCF_001306895.1 Pseudoalteromonas sp. UCD-33C
CAGAACAAATGCTTTGTTCTGGAGTAGAGATGTGTGCCCAGCGCTATTGTAATACAAATTGACGGGGTTGATACAGTACTTTTTGGAACGTTCTATATTTGTTTGCTATAAGAAAATAACCTGAACTTCTTAAGTCTTTGCTGTTCAAAATAAATACAGAGAAAAAGCCAACTATACTTGGTTAACTAAATTGGTTTAAAGGAGAGCGCAATGAAGAAGATATTTGCTTGTATCGACGGTTCATGCATGACCGATGCGGTGACAGAAGCTGCTATTTGGATTTCTAAGCGCTCCAGCCATCCAATTAATTTTCTGCATGCTTTAGAACCTCCTTTGCCGCAAGGCAGTGATGATTTAACCGCAATTATTGGTTTAGGTTCGCAAACCTCATTGTTAGAGCAATTGGCAAAACTTGAACAAGAGCGCAACAAAGTAGCGTCGCAGCACGGTCAATTATTGCTAGATGAAGCAATAAAAAAAGCCGAGCATGCAGGCTTAACTGAGATTGAGCAACAGCAGCTCCCAATGAGTCTTGTTGATGCTTTACTTGAACATGAAGACAATGCCCGTGTGATGATTATTGGCCGCTCTGGTAAAGGCCATTACGATGATTTTAAAGTACTGGGCTCGCACA
>NZ_LJTB01000035.1:0-617 GCF_001306895.1 Pseudoalteromonas sp. UCD-33C
ACCGATGCTGATGACCCCATTTATGTTACGTTTACTGTTAAGCCGTTTGCTGAACAAATGAACAAAGTGGCTGGCTGGGCGACTGGTTATAAACAAGAGATGCAAAAATTCATACCAGATAGCAGAGAATTTAAAGAAGCAGACATGATGTATCGCCAAGAGCGTTTTAATTTAGGACAGATGATTGCAAGGCATATCACGTTGACTAAAACGGTTTACTTACCCCATTTTTCAAAACGCATGCAACAACGTGTGATTGAAAAGTATCAACCTATTTTTAAAGCGTGGTATTACGGCGTACCTGAAACAGATTGTTGGAATAAGATGACTTGTCAGGAGCATATATTAAAACCAAGGGAAGTTGAATATGAAGGATTATAAGCGCAAGGTGATGGTGCAATTTCATTGTGTGTTACTGGCCTGTTTGTTTACAACAAGTTGCACTACAGTACTCGATAAGGCCCATGGTTATCGCGGGCCCATCGTTGTGACAATTAAAACAGAAGATGGCTCAGTGTCGGAGTTTCCTTTTTTAATAGAGTCTGTGTACACAGAGTCGTGTGGTCATAGTAGTTGTGGCATAGACTCTGGTTATAGATATCTAAAAACGAGCTATG
>NZ_LJTB01000036.1:0-615 GCF_001306895.1 Pseudoalteromonas sp. UCD-33C
TGTTGCATGCGTTTTGAAAAATGGGGTAAGTAAACCGTTTTAGTCAACGTGATATGCCTTGCAATCATCTGTCCTAAATTAAAACGCTCTTGGCGATACATCATGTCTGCTTCTTTAAATTCTCTGCTATCTGGTATGAATTTTTGCATCTCTTGTTTATAACCAGTCGCCCAGCCAGCCACTTTGTTCATTTGTTCAGCAAACGGCTTAACAGTAAACGTAACATAAATGGGGTCATCAGCATCGGTGGGCGCAAAACCTCGAGTAAAGACGATGTAGTGATAATTAGGATGAGTAACTTTAAAAAGAATTGTTGCGTAGGCATTAGCTTGCAATAGGTCTAAGCGCTCACGCGGGAAGGTAATTGGCTCATTGGCATAGCTCGTTTTTAGATATCTATAACCAGAGTCTATGCCACAACTACTATGACCACACGACTCTGTGTACACAGACTCTATTAAAAAAGGAAACTCCGACACTGAGCCATCTTCTGTTTTAATTGTCACAACGATGGGCCCGCGATAACCATGGGCCTTATCGAGTACTGTAGTGCAACTTGTTGTAAACAAACAGGCCAGTAACACACAATGAAATTGCACCATCACCTTGCGCTTA
>NZ_LJTB01000037.1:0-582 GCF_001306895.1 Pseudoalteromonas sp. UCD-33C
CCATCCAGCTTGGGCAGGCTGATCAGCAGCAACGTGTCTTCGGCAGGGCGTGCGCAGTATTCCATCAATGCCGCCGCGCCTTTGTCGCCGGGCTTGCCCGAAGGCAGGCGCAGTTCCAGCAGGCGTTTCTCGGCAAACAGCGACATGCTCGCCCCGGCTTGCAGCAGCGTCCCCCAGTCGAAACTGGCATCGGCGCTGAACACCTGGCGTTCATCGAAGCCCTGTTGACGGGCGGCCGTGCGGATCGCGTCCGCAGCTTCCTGGCAGAGCAACGGGTCATCACCGCTGACGATGTAGACGGGCGCGAGGCTGCCTTGCAGGTGCTTGGCGAGTTGGGCGGGGGCAAGTTTCATAGGCAGGGCGAGCGGGGCGCCAGGGGCGCCCCGTCTGGCTTACTCAGCTGGGACTTCGACAGGCGATTGTTTCGGCTGGCTGTTTTCATACTCTTGCGCCGCTTTCAGCGCATCGGCATCTGCCTTGGCCTTGTTATCTGCCGTTTGCTGCAGTTGATCCAGTTTTTCCGGGGTGATCAGCTGCAGGCGCAGAAGCATGCGCTGTACCAGCTCACGACGCATTTCCTTG
>NZ_LJTB01000038.1:0-568 GCF_001306895.1 Pseudoalteromonas sp. UCD-33C
GTGGCCAGCGACGGCACCAGGTGGGCGAAGGGGTAGCCCAGCCGCTCCCAGCGACGCTGGATCTCGGTGAAGGCCTCGGTCTCGAGCATGGTGCGGATGCGTGAGTCCCGGGCACCGCGGTGGCGGGTTCGGAACAGCCAGCCATAGACCTCCTGGCGCGCCTCGCGGCTGGCCCGCTCGGCATCGGCGTAGTCGGCGTCGGTGCGGTCGATGAGAAAGCCCACCAGCCACAGTTCCAGCGGGTGTACCCCGGCGATATAGCCCTGGTCTGAGAGGCCGAGGGTGCTGGGGTCGCTGCGCTCGTGCAGGGCGGTAAGGTCGAGATCGAGCCGCCGGTCGTCCAGGCGCTCGGCGAGGAAGGCGGTCAGGGCGATGGCGTCGCCTTCGGGGTAGAGGTAGCGGAAGACCGCGGCCAGGCGGCGGGCATCGGGCTTGAGGCCGCCGAGCAGGGCCTCCTGGCGTGCGCTGGTGTCGAGGTGGCGGTATTTGCGCCAGAAGCGCTGCAGGAAGACGCGCCCCTCGCGGTCGGCGAAGCTCGCCAGGTAGTCGAGGCGGCGCGGATCATCAT
>NZ_LJTB01000039.1:0-567 GCF_001306895.1 Pseudoalteromonas sp. UCD-33C
TCTCAAGCGCTTTTTACTAGCTTGACTAGGCTTATCGCAAGTTAATACGTCCTTCATCGCCTCCAACTGCCAAGGCATCCACCGTGTACGCTTAGTCACTTAACCATACAACCCAAACGGGTCTTTGTTAGTGACAGCTGTTAACTTCGCCAGAAGTTAATTCATCAAATAATGATGAGAATACTAAAGTAGATACCAATTAATCTTTCGATTAATGGCATATTTTTTACTTTTGAAAACTCTTTATAGATACAAGTATCTATAAGAATTTTAATATCAGCTTTCCAAATTTTTAAAGAGCATATTAATTAGTTAAACCAAGTGGTTTAGCTAACTAACAATCATCTGTGTGGACACTACGAACAAATAAGTTCTAAATCGTATAAGGAGGTGATCCAGCCCCAGGTTCCCCTAGGGCTACCTTGTTACGACTTCACCCCAGTCATGAATCACTCCGTGGTGAACGTCCTCCCGAAGGTTAGACTATCCACTTCTGGAGCAACCCACTCCCATGGTGTGACGGGCGGTGTGTACAAGGCCCGGGAACGTATTCACCGCATCATTCTG
>NZ_LJTB01000040.1:0-563 GCF_001306895.1 Pseudoalteromonas sp. UCD-33C
CAGAATGATGCGGTGAATACGTTCCCGGGCCTTGTACACACCGCCCGTCACACCATGGGAGTGGGTTGCTCCAGAAGTGGATAGTCTAACCTTCGGGAGGACGTTCACCACGGAGTGATTCATGACTGGGGTGAAGTCGTAACAAGGTAGCCCTAGGGGAACCTGGGGCTGGATCACCTCCTTATACGATTTAGAACTTATTTGTTCGTAGTGTCCACACAGATGATTGTTAGTTAGCTAAACCACTTTGGTTTAACTAATTAATATGCTCTTTAAAAATTTGGAAAGCTGATATTAAAATTCTTATAGATACTTGTATCTATAAAGAGTTTTCAAAAGTAAAAATATGCCATTAATCGAAAGATTAATTGGTATCTACTTTAGTATTCTCATCATTATTTGATGAATTAACTTCTGGCGAAGTTAACAGCTGTCACTAACAAAGACCCGTTTGGGTTGTATGGTTAAGTGACTAAGCGTACACGGTGGATGCCTTGGCAGTTGGAGGCGATGAAGGACGTATTAACTTGCGATAAGCCTAGTCAAGCTAGTAAAAAGCGCTT
>NZ_LJTB01000041.1:0-551 GCF_001306895.1 Pseudoalteromonas sp. UCD-33C
GTGGGCACCAGGTCTTCGCCACGAAACAGCGCCCAGCCAGGGGTCATGCGTGCTTCGTAAACGCCCTTCTTGCGGGCGTGGGTCAGGCGAACGCGGTAGGTCAGGCTGGCCTTGTCGGCACTGGGTTGCCATAGACCACGGCTGGCGCCCGGCGTATTGCCCGGCATCACTTGCCACTGGCCATCGGCCTTGAAATCGCTGTAGTCGCCGTCGCGGCCCAGGTCGAAGTTGAGGCTGCGCACCGCCGAGCCCTGGGACAGGCTCAGGCGCACCTCTGCCTGATCACTTTGGGGCAGCAGCTTGACGTGGTAGTCCAGGTCGACTTTCTTCGCCCAAGCCGACGTACTCAATGCCAACGACAGCAGGCTTGCCGCCAGCCTGGCTCCAACCGTCATACACACTCCTTCTCAGCCCGCGCGAAAAATCAGGTAATCCTCCCAGTCATCCTCGGGCACGCTGCCTTCGCTGAGCATGCGTCCGGACTGGGAAATGCGTTCCTGGTGCACGGCGTCGCGATCGCCGCAGACGAGGTGATGCCACAGCGGCAAGTC
>NZ_LJTB01000042.1:0-541 GCF_001306895.1 Pseudoalteromonas sp. UCD-33C
CATGTAGTAGGCGATACCGACCCCGATGGGGGTCACCCAAAGTCCCAGGACGTTATGGGCGAACCACCAGTTGACGGTGGCTCCCGAGGCCCCGGGGAACACCACGGGCAGGTTGGCCAGCAGGAAGAGGATGGGGAACCACACCAGCGCGGCCAGCAGGTACCAGCTGGTGACGTAGAGATGTGATACCCGTCGGTTGGCGGCCGTCAGCAACAGCGGAATGGCACACAGGCCACCGCCGATCACGAACAGGATGTCGACCTGCCAGGGAAACTCGAGCCACTCCTCTCCGTCGGAGAGTCCCAGACTGATCGCCACCAGGCCGAGCATCATGCCGAGGTTCCAGAGCACGGCCCCCGATAAGGCGAATCGTCCGCCTACTAATGCCGTCTTGAACAGTCGCGGTATCAGGAAGATTGCCACCCCGACACCGGCCATGGATGCCCAACCATAGGCAACTGCGTTGAGGTGCATGGGGCGAACCCGGCCGAAAGTCAGCCATTCACTATCAGCCAGCAACTCGGGCCAGTGGAATTTGCCC